>CANGJU010000025.1 GCA_947453935.1 Bacteroidota bacterium
ATGGCATTCGTTCCGAATTGGTGTCCTACATAGTCAGTGGCAGAAAAACTTACACATAAAAAGTCGGTCACTTCATCTTCGCCCATATGCTCAGCCGTTATAGCTTCTACTGCTAAGTCTTTTGTCATGGTGTTGCCAAAAGGTGTACGGCGGACTAAATCCCACGAAGTGCCTTTTAATGCAGGTAAATCGTGAGGGAATACCGGTTTTGTTTCTCCTTTATAACTCATTTCATATGGAGAATCATCTTTGTCGCTTTCTGTATATTGATCAATAGGTAGTAAGGTGTTCCAAGGTTTTGATAAATACTGATCAGGATATTTTTTGTTGTTGAAATTCTTTACCCATTCCGGTAATTCCGTCATGTACCACGAGCTCGATATCCAGTTTCCTGTATAGCCATCAAACCAGTACGCTGCATCAGCTGCTCGTCCTGCAGGTAAAATTGCACCTCTGTCTTTTAAGGAGATACCAATCACTTTCGATTTACCCTGTGTTGTCAATTGTAATTCGTCGGTAATAGTGGTCGTTAGTAAGTTGTTCGGCGACATTCGTCCGGTTCCTTTTTCGCCTCCTACGCTAATTGCATTTTTATCATAAACGCAATACATGGTGTCATTCGATTTGCGTACATACCAGTCGTTAGATACGATGCCATTTAACATCGGTGTTGTGCCTGTGTAAATACTTGCATGTCCCGGACCCGTGAAAGTAGGTGCGTAGTTATAGTTCGTATTTCTGCATTCAAAACCTTGTTGCTTCAAACGTAAAAAACCTTTTTGCGAATATTTTGCCTGGTATTTCTCGAGGTAATCGTAACGCATCTGATCAACCACAATGCCTACAACCAGTTTAGGTTGCTTCGTTTTTTGTGAGTAGGAAACAGAAGCAAATGATACTAAAATTAAAATGAGTGAAAACAGTTTTTTCATTATTGGATGAACTTAGTTTTTTCAATGATAAATTTTATAATGAGCGCGCTAATCAAATAGCCCATCAACCATCCCATCAATACATCTAACGGATAGTGATATCCTAAATAAACACGGCTGTATCCTATGGAAAGAAAGTAAATTAACAACAAGGGCTTTAAAAATGGATTTTTATTCGTCAGAAATATCCACGAGAAAACAAACACAGCAGCAGAGTTCGATGCATGCGAACTATAAAATCCATATTGTCCTCCGAGGTAGGTACTCACTAAATGTAACTGCGGATAGATAGTGTCGTTATGTGTAGGTCGTGGACGCATCCATGTTTCTTTAAAGAATACAGAAACCTGATCACTGATTAAAATGATTAACGCTATCAGAAATAATAAACGAAAGGTTTGAGGTCCGTAAGTTTTAAAAATCAAATAAACAATCAATAAATAAAAAGGAATCCAGAAAAAGCGATCACTAACGGCCGTGAATAGGGTGTCCAGGATTTCGTTGTGATTTCCGTTAATGGCGAATAATAAATCTTTATCAAGATTTAATACTTTTTCTTTCATGGGTTATTCTCGATCTAAGAATGAGCGTTCATTCATCAAGCTCCACAATACATCTTTCAATTCAATAATTCCTTTGTTAGCAGCAGCAGAGATAAATAAAACAGGGACTTTCATTCCGTCATTCATTTTATCTTCCGGAATTTCTTTCATCAATTGCTCTTGCAATTCATCATCAATCATATCACACTTGGTGATAGCGACTACTCTTCGCTTATCGATTAATTCAGGATTGTGCTTTTGTAATTCATTCATCAGAATTTTATACTCTTCACGAATGTCTTTCGTATCAACAGGAATCATGAATAGTAAAACAGAGTTACGTTCAATATGACGCAAGAAGCGTGTTCCTAATCCTCTTCCTTCTGATGCACCTTCAATAATTCCTGGAATATCGGCCATTACGAACGATTGATTATCGCGGTAACGTACCATTCCTAAATTCGGAACAATGGTAGTAAAAGGATAATCGGCAATTTCTGGTTTAGCAGCAGATACCACAGATAGTAAAGTTGATTTACCCGCATTCGGGAAACCTACTAAACCAACATCGGCTAATAATTTTAACTCTAAAATTTTCCACTCTTCTAATCCTGGTTCACCAGGTTGTGCAAAGCGTGGCGTTTGCTGGGTTGGCGACTTAAAATGATTATTCCCTTTTCCACCTCGTCCGCCGGGCACTATAATTTCTTCTTGTCCGTCGTGTTCAATTTCAAAAAATACTTCTCCTGTTTCTTCGTCTTTGGCGGTAGTACCAATCGGCACTTCTAAAATAATATCCTCTCCATCTGCACCGGTTTTTAAACCACTGCTTCCTGGCTGACCATCTTCACCTAATACGTGTTTACGATATTTCAAATGCAGGAGTGTCCACAGCTGTGAATTTCCTTTCACAATGATATGACCACCACGACCACCATCACCACCATCGGGACCACCTTTTGCAGTTAGTTTATCTCGGTGAAAATGCACAGAGCCAGCTCCGCCTTTTCCAGAGCGACAACAAATTTTTACATAATCAACGAAGTTACTTCCCGACATAATTTTTTTTATTTTATTGCATCAATTGCAGTACATAAACGACCGAAAATTTCTTCGATTGTTCCAATACCATTAATGCCAGTGTATTTATTTTGTGCCATGTAAAAATCACGCACAGGTTCAGTTTCATTCTTATAAACATCAATACGCTTTTGAATAATCGCAGGGTCTTGATCATCTGGGCGACCAGAATCTTTACCACGAATCATTAAACGCGTTCTTAATTCTTCTTCATCCACTTCTAACGCAATCATACCGCTGATAGCAGTTCCTTTCGAGGTTAAAAAGTTATCCAATGCTTCTGCTTGCTTCGGTGTTCTAGGAAAACCATCGAAAATATAACCTTTCGCATCAGGATGTTTGTCTGCTTCAGATTCAAGCATGCCAATCGTGATTTCATCAGGTACTAACTGACCTTGATCCATGAATTGCTTTGCTTTATTTCCTAATTCAGTTCCACCTTTGATGTTTGCACGGAAGATATCTCCCGTAGAAAGATGCACCAGTTGATACTGATGAATTAATTTTTCTGATTGAGTTCCTTTTCCTGCTCCCGGAGGGCCAAATAAAACGATATTTAACATAGGATATTGAGTTAACTTTTTAGTTGATAGATGTCGGCAAGATTTCTTCCCAGTCCGTCGTAGTCGAGGCCATAACCCACTACAAATGCAGGAGGTATTTCAAAACCTACGTATTCTGGTTTTACTGGCTGACGAAGAGAAGTTGGTTTAAATAGTAGAGTAGCAAACGCTAGGCTCGCTGGATTTTGTTTTTTGAATTCGTTGATAAGGTACAAGGCTGTATCGCCAGTATCGATAATATCTTCAACAATAATCACATCACGACCTTCGATACTTTCGTTCAATCCTATGACATTCTTTACTACGCCTGTTGATGTAGTGCCTTCGTACGAGCTCACGCGGATAAATCCGATTTCGCAAGGAAGTTGAATATTACGAAGTAAATCGGCCATAAAAATAACGGAGCCATTCAGCACACCAATTACAAGCGGACGTTTTCCTTGATAATCTTCGTTTATTCTCTGACCTAGCTCAACACTTTTTGCCTGTAATTCGGCAGCGGTAATAAAAGGTACGAATACCTTATCGTGGACTTGTACTTCGTTTTTCATAAGAAGGCACGAAGTTAAGGAAATAGAGGGAAAAAGCGGGGGTGTTCGATAAAATAGGACGTGATTTTTGTGAATTATAGAGGCGAAATGACTTTCAAACAAAAATTAAACGTTTGTAAATGCTTAATATCGGGTAATTGTAAAAGAAAGCATTTATTTTTGCCGCCAGATATGCAATTACAATTCGCAGGTAAAGATTTTAAATTAGGTATTCTTGGAGGTGGTCAGCTTGGACGCATGCTTATTCAGGAAGCTATCAATCTCAATATTTCAACAGCTGTGCTGGATCCAGATCCGAATGCGCCTTGTAAATATTTAACGGAGTATTTTGAATGTGGCAACTTTCGTGATGAGGAAACAGTGTATCAGTTTGGAAAGAAAGTTAATCTTTTGACGATTGAAATTGAACATGTGAATATCAATGCATTGTTGCGATTAGAAAGCGAAGGTTTTATGATTTATCCGCAACCGCAGATTTTAGCAATGGTGCAGGATAAAGGGATTCAAAAAGAGTTTTTTGCATCGCATCAAATTCCAACTGCTGATTTTAAACTGATTCACGATAAAGAGCATCTAAAAGAATTTGTTGGGGAGTTTCCTGCTATTCTGAAGTTAAGAAAGGGCGGTTATGATGGAAAAGGGGTGATGAAAGTGAAAAGTGAGGTTGATTTAAACGATGCTTTTGATGCGCCGTGTGTTTTAGAAAAGTTAGTCGATTTTGAATGTGAGATTGCAGTGATTGTTGCAAGAAATACTGCGGGAGATATTGTTCATTATCCTCCGGTTGATATGGAGTTTAATCCGGATGCGAACTTGGTGGAGTTTTTATGTAGTCCTGCGAGAATTAACGATGAAATAAAAGAAAAAGCAATTACAATTGCCCGAAAAGTAATTGAGAAAACGGGCATGACAGGTATTCTGGCGGTGGAGATGTTCGTGACGAAATCGGGAGAGGTATTAGTAAATGAAATTGCGCCGAGGCCGCATAACAGCGGACATCAAACAATTGAAGGGAATATTACTTCGCAGTATGCACAGCATTTACGTGCGATTATGGGTCTGCCGTTGGGAGACTCTTCGATTATCATGCCCTCGGTGATGATTAATTTGCTTGGAGAAAAGGGACATACAGGAGAGGCGCATTATGATGGTATTCAAGATGCGATGACTAACGGTGGGGTGTATGTGCATTTGTACGGAAAGAAAGAAACAAAGCCGATGCGTAAAATGGGACACGTAACTGTATTAGATAAAACTATTGAAGCAGCCATTGAAAAAGCAAGAAAAGTTCAGAAACAAATAAAAGTATTAACTCGATAATTCAAAGAATATGAATAAGCCACTAGTAGGAATCATCATGGGAAGCAACAGCGATTTGCCAGTTATGCAAGAAGCTGCAACTATATTAGAGCAATTTGGTGTTGCTTATGAAATGACAGTGGTATCTGCACATCGTACGCCTGAGCGTATGTTTGATTATGCGAAGCAAGCGGATAAAAAAGGAATTAAGGTGATTATTGCAGGAGCAGGTGGTGCAGCACATTTGCCAGGAATGGTAGCATCTGTAACGCCCTTACCTGTGATTGGTGTTCCTGTAAAGTCGAGTAATAGTATTGATGGATGGGATTCGATTTTATCGATTTTACAAATGCCAAATGGTGTACCTGTCGCAACCGTTGCATTGAATGCAGCGCAGAATGCAGGAATATTAGCCGCTCAGATATTAAGTGCAGGTGATAAGAAGTTGCTGAAGAAAGTCTCCGACTTTAAAAACGGATTAAAAGCGAAAGTCTTGAAAGCAGCCACAGAGATGGAGAATGCTTCTAAAGCGAATAAAGCTCCGAAGAAAAAAGCAAAATAATTTAATAATAACCAGTAAAGTCCTTTCCATTTTCAAAGGGGGATGAATTAATTTTTATGAAAAAACGATTGATAACGGCAGGCACTGCCGTCGGGATGTTATCCCCATTAATTTCTTGCGCACAAGTGCAACCAGATTGGAAAGGAGTTTTTTCCGAGCTGGAATTGTCGCCGCATCAAATAGTATCGACAAATGTTATTTCGATGATGCCAGATAGCTTATGGCATGCGGGAGTGTTTTGTTATTCGCCAGGTGGAGTTAAAGAATTAAACAAGCAAGCAATTTATTTGCAGAAGCGCATCCGGCCGAAGGAACAGTTGAGGATTTATTATGAGACCAGGCGTTTTAATCAGTATGCAGAAAACACTTTGGTGGTTGGCTATGCGAAGAAATACAGTACTGCAATTACGGCAGGATTAACGATAAATTATCAATCGCAAAAGTTTAGTAACGACTATTGGGTTAAGTCGTCGCTGTTAGTGGAGCCATCGTGTTTAATCCAGTTTAGTAATTCGCTGAATGTTTATAGTCGATTGTCGATTGCTACATTGAAAACAGCCAAGCGAATTGATCATTTGGTTTTAGCCATGCGTTACGATTATAGTAAGTCGATTGTTTTTAATGTGGATGCTGGTTTATCGCAAGCAAATTCTGATTGCTATGTAGGTATATCTTATTTTCCTTCGGATGATTTTAAAATACAATTGCGGTTCGATTGTTTGTCGGCAGCAACTGCTTTTCAGTTTGCTTATACTAAAAAGCGAATGGGATTTGTTGTTGGTTCGAAGTATAATTATTCTTTAGGATTATCTCCTTTTGTAGGATTAACAACACAGCTATAAAATGAAGAAGATTTTCCTTTTACTTGGACTAATCAGTTGTAATTATGTTCAAGGGCAGAACAATGGTTCTGAATTCGGAATAACAATTAGCGATGATGAACTTATCAATGCTAATTTTCAAGATCAGTTATTTGTGGATAGTGTTGACCATCTTGAAATAAATTTCGCGAATAAAGAACAATTGCTTCAATCAGGATTGTTTGTAGGAAGGGAAGTCGATTCGATTATAAGTTACCGAAATCGCTATGGCTATTTTTATTCGGTGGAGGAGATGCAAGCGTTGAATATGATAAGTATTCATCGACTTGAAAAATTGAAAACCATTCTTTCATTTGAAATACCAATATCTATGAATCAAGTGGTAGATTTTAAAAAGACATCTGGTAGTGTTATAGCTCGTATTTCTGCTCCTTTTTCGAAGAGCAATGGGAATGAAGAATGGAATTATAATGGAAGTAAATATCGCGAAGCAATTGGTTTAAAATTAAATGTGAGTGAGAAAGTCAACTTTGTTTTAAATGCAGAAAAAGATGCAGGCGAATCGTTTCAGTTTACGAAAAAAGTGAAGGGCTTCGATTTTATTTCATCGCATCTAACGCTTAAGAATATCCTAAGAATAAATAAAATCACTTTTGGCGACTATCAAATTCAATTAGGGCAAGGCTTAGCAATATGGCAAGGAATGTCGCTGGGTAAAACGTCCGATATAGTCACTATCCGTAAGCAAGAAATCGGAATTAAAGATTACAACGGAATGTCGGAGTTCGGATTTTTCAGAGGTGTGGCCATCGACTATCAAATTAAAAAAATAAAAATCACAAATTGGATTTCCTATAAAAATCAAGACGCAACTATTTATTCTGATAGTTTAAATGGCGATTATATTCAATCGATAAAAACAGATGGCTATCATCGAACTGATTTAGAGCTCGAGCATAAAAATAGTATGAAGCAAATGGTTGTTGGATCATCTTGTTCAATGATGATTAGGAATACAACTCTGGGTTTCAATTCTGTTTTTACATCAAACAGTGTTACGCTAAAACCCAATAATGATTATTACAACTACTATGCTTTCAGTGGAAAGAATAGTTTTAATCAATCAATTTCTTATTCGGGGACAAGAAGCAATTTTAATTATTTCGGGGAAATCGCAATTGACGAGAATTTATCACCTGCGTTGGTAAATGGCATCATTGCAAGTATCGAAAAGAATTTTTCTGTGAGTCTACTTCACCGATATTATTCTAAAAATTATTTTTCATTTCATTCAAACGCGTTTGGCGAAAACAGTAAAGTTTCTAATGAAAACGGTTTTTATATCGGAGGTAATTATGCTTACAACAAAAAAATTCAGCTGAGTGCTTATTACGATTTGTATAAATTCCCTTGGTTGAAATATCAGATAAACATGCCTTCATACGGACAAGATTATTCCTTGCAATTTATGTATACACCTTCAAAAACATCTAGCATAAATGTACGGTATCATCAAACAAAAAATCAGGAGGAAGTTATAGAAAGTGATGCGCACACCTCAGATCTAAATGAATCAACAACAAGGTCGCTACGATTTCAATTCCGAACTGAAATCAATCGTATTCAAATTACAGGTAGATACGATCTAACATTTTTAAATCAGCAAACTAATGAATCGGGAATGTTAGCTTATTTAGATGTTCAGTACAAGCCCATGTTAAAGCCGTATTCAATCTCGATGAGAGCAAGTGTTTATCGTACAGATTCGTATTCGACGAGAATGTATACCTATCAAAGCGATTTGCCAGGTTCTTATAATCTGGGAGCTTTTTATGGAAGTGGAGAAGCCATATATCTAATGGTTCACTACAAGCCTACTAGAAATATGCATTTATGGGTTAGGGGCAGTCGAGCGCTAAGCTATTCGCAACTCTCTGATAATAAGACAGTCTATCCAGAGTATGAGGTAAAAGTGCAGGTAGCTTATCATTTTTAGCAGTGGTAAATATTTAGAAAAAAGGGCAATATTAAATTTGATAATTCGCCTACAATTGGGGGTTGTTAAATACCATGTTTTTTTTAACTTCGTGGCTCACGAACCAAAACTTATGATAAAATCTTTACAATTATTAGCGGCTGGTATATTACTAACGCTAACTTCCGTAACTGCGGGTGTTCCAACAACAGGTGGAAATTACCGCATGCCAGTAAATGTTACGGCTGATGATTACATTGCTCAAACTATTATTTTAAAAGTGAAAGATCAGTACAGAGCATCTTGCACGAATGAGCAAATTAACGTTGCTGCTGTTCAACGAATTCTAACTTCTGTTAATCAAGAGTCATTAGCAAAAATTTTCCCACGTCATTTAAAGCCAGCTCGTGCTACAAATGAATACGGAATGCCGTTAATCGATTTAAGTTTGATTTATGAATTTCATTATAAATCGAACGCTGATTTAGTAAAAACGATTAATGCTTTATTACAAACAGGCGTATTCGAATATGTTGAGCCCAAGTTTTTACCGAAGGTTGTTGCATACACACCAAATGATCCTCAACAAGGTTCACAGTGGTTTTTAGCTAAAGTGAAATTGTTTGATGCATGGGGAATTCAGCAAGGTGATACGAATGTAGTCATCGGAATTACTGATACAGGTACAGACACAGATCACCCGGATTTAGCAGGTAATATGAAACATAATTACAATGATCCAATCAACGGAGTGGATGATGACAATGATGGTTATGTAGATAATTTCACTGGATGGGATGTAGGCGAAAATGATAACGATGCTCAAGTAGGAACTTGCGGTACATGCGATCATGGTAGTCATGTTGCAGGATGTGCAGATGCTGTTACTGATAATGGAGTAGGTGTCGCTGGTCCTGGTTTCAAGTGTAAGTATATGCCAATTAAAATTGCTGATGCTACTGGTTCTTTAACGAAAGCTTATGAAGGAATTACCTATGCAGCTGATAATGGCTGTCAGATTATCAACTGCTCTTGGGGTGGTGCTGGTGGTGGTTCATTCGGACAAAATATTATCGATTATGCAACCAACAACCAAAACTGTTTAGTAGTAGTTGCTGCAGGTAATAATAATTCAAGTTTAGAATTTTTCCCTGCTGCTTATCCGAATGCACTATGCGTTGCTGCAACAAACACAAACGATTCAAAAGCGAGTTTCTCAAACTATGGAACATACATCGATGTGTGCGCACCAGGAAATAATATCTTCTCAACAGTTTATGATAATTCATATGTAAGTTATAGTGGAACATCAATGGCTTCTCCAATTGCTGCTGGATGTGCTGCCATTATTAAATCGCAAAATCCGTCTTTCACAGGTTTACAAGTAGGAGAGCAATTACGTATCACTTGTGATAATATTTATGGTGTTGCTGCAAACAGCGGGTACCAAGGTAAATTAGGTACTGGTCGTATCAACCTATACAAAGGATTAACAATAACAGGTCCTTCGGTAAGAGCGAATAATTTAGTAACAGTTGATAATAACGACAATGTATTTATCGTAAATGATACATTACGTATTACTGGTGATTTCACAAATTACTTATCGCCTACAACAGCATTAACAGTTACACTTTCTACAACATCAACATTTGTTACAATTATTGATAACAGCACAACTGTTGGTGTTTTAGGTACATTAGCAACAGTAAACAATTCAACTGATCCATTCACTGTAAAGATTAACGCAAACGCTCCTCAAAATACAGTGATCACGTTTACATTAACATTTGTTGATGGTACATATACTTCTACTCAAACATTTACTAAGACTGTTAACGTAGATTATATGAACATTACAATGAATGATATTTTTACAACTAATTCAAGTAAAGGAAGAATTTGTTACAATGGAACTGGTCAGACAGAGGGTTTAGGTTTCGATTATATGAACGGCGGAACTGTAGCTTATGAAACTGGTTTCATGGTTGGAACAGCAACCGGTGTTTCTGATAATGTACGTGGTGCAACAGGTGGAGCAACAGATGAAGACTTTGCTGCAACACAAACAATTCAACGTAATGATCCTTCGCAATGGTCAGATTTTGATACCTATGGTAAATTCAATGATGCAGTAGCTGCTACTCCTCATAATTTATCGATGAATTATCGTACGCTTTCATGGACAAATGCCCCTGATTCGAAGTATCATATTTTCGAATACACAATTAAGAATAACGGCGCTGCATTATCTAACTTATGGGCTGGTATTTTCTCCGACTGGGATATTCAAACGTATGCAAATAATAAAGCGGATGAAGATGCAAGTTTGAAAATGGGTTATGCATACTGCACAGATGCAGGTGGTTTCTATGCTGGTATTAAATTGTTGACGAATAACGCAGGGTTTAATCACTATGCTGTAGATAATATTACTGGTGGTTCAGGTGGTGCTGATTTGTCCGACGGATATGATGAGACAGAAAAGTTTACAACGCTTTCAACTCCTCGTGCAACTGCAGGTGGAACAGGAACAGGTAATGATGTTATTGATGTGGTATCTACTGGTCCGTTTACAATTGCTACAGGCGATTCAGTAACGGTAGCTTTCGCATTGATTTGTGGAAATGAATTAGGAGATATTCAAGCTAGTGCTGCTGCTGCTCAAATTAAATATGATTTAGCAACTGCTGTTAATGAAAACAATGCATCAATCGTAACGATAAATGCTTATCCTAATCCTGCAACAAACTCTACTGTTATTCCTTTCTATTTAAGAAAAATGAATACAGTTAAAATGGAAATTGTAGATGTTGCTGGTCGTGTAATTAAAACAGAAAACATTAAGAATGTAAATCTTGGTGAAAATAAAATTACGCTTGATTTAACAGGATATGCAACAGGGTTATATCATTTCCGCTTGATTGTTGGAGAAGAAGTAGCAACGGGTGCGATCCAGAAATTATAATTCAAAATTAATGAAGAGGCGCTGTACGGTTTTCGTGCAGCGCTTTTTTATTTTTTACCTTTGATAAAATTTTAAACTATGGCTTTAATAAAACCAGTGCATGGTGTCATGCCTGAATTTGGAGAGAATTGTTACCTCGCAGAAAATGCAACTGTTGTTGGTCAAGTGAAAATGGGGAATCAATGCAGCGTTTGGTTCAATGCGGTTGTGCGTGGAGATGTGAACCATATTACAATTGGCAATAAAGTAAATATTCAGGATGGTGCTGTGATACATTGTACGTATCAAAAAGCAGAGACAATTATTGGTAATAATGTTTCTATCGGACATAACGCATTAGTGCATGGTTGTACGATACATGATAATGTGCTCGTAGGAATGGGAGCGATTGTGATGGATCATTGCGTAGTGGAATCGAATTCGATTATTGCTGCTGGTTCAGTTGTTTTAGAAAATACACATATCGAATCAGGATGCATTTATGCAGGAGTTCCTGCTAAAAAGGTTAAGTCAATAGATCCCGAACAAGTACGCGTGTTAATTGAAGGCATTGCGAATAATTACACAATGTATTCGGAGTGGTTTAAAGAAGAGTAAGATGGATTTGCTTCATGCGCCTGAAGAAAATTTACTTCCGTTAGATGGAGAACTTTTTTATTATCCATCATTTTTTACGAGAGAAAAATCTGATTTTTATTTTGATGCTTTGATGCATTTAATACCTTGGCAGCATGATGAAGTAATTATGTTCGGGAAGAAGATTATTACTAAACGTAAAGTGGCTTGGTATGGCGATGAAGGATGTAGTTATACCTATTCAAAAATTCTTCGGGTGCCGATTAGCTGGAATGAAACCTTGCTTGAAATTAAAAATCAGGTAGAAGAAAAAGCAAATACGAGTTTTAATTCATGCTTGTTGAATCTTTATCACGATGGTAGTGAAAGCATGGCTTATCATGCCGATGACGAGCCAATGTTAGAACGAAATGCTACAATTGCGTCAGTGAGTTTCGGTGCTGAACGACGGTTTTTATTTCGTCACAACAATTTTCGAGAGAATAAAACTCCTGTTATAGAAACGATTCTTTCAAATGGAAGTCTGCTGTTGATGCAAGGAGAAGTTCAATCTCATTGGAAGCATGCCTTGCCAGCATCAAAAAAAATAACAACACCGCGTATTAACCTGACTTTTCGTAAAATCGTAACCGTTAGTCGATAATTTCAGCCACGGTAAATGTACTACCTCCAACAAATATCAAGTCGTTAGGCGCCGAATCTTTTATTGCATTGTTTAACGCATCTTGCACACTCGCATACACATTTCCGCTCAGGTGAAATTCATTTGCTTTTTCTTTCAGGATACCAGCGTTAAGTCCACGAGGAATATCAGCTTTGCAAAAATAATATTGAGCGTTAGTAGGGAATAGGGGAAGTACGCTTGCAATATCTTTATCATCTACCATTCCTAAAACTATTCTGACATTTCCATTCGAATAGTTACTTATCATTGGAAGCACTTGTTGTAGTCCATCTTTATTATGCGCAGTATCGCACATCACTAAAGGATTTTCCTGTAGTTTATACCAGCGACCTTTAAATCCTGTGTTGCTTTTAATGTTGTGCATTCCATTTTGAATATTCAAATCGGAAATAGCATAACCCTGTTTGTTTAATTCATCAATACATGCCAATACGCCAGCAACATTTTTTGTCTGATACGGACCAGTTAACTGACAATTAAAAGTAATTGTTTTGTTTGTTTGATGATTGATTGCGCTTACGTGCATTGATTCATCAAATACTGATTTTATTTGATGATTAATTTGCCATTGTTGATCAGCAAATAAAATAGCAGCATTTAATTCGGATGCTTTGTTTTGAAAAACAGAAGCAAGACCTTCTTGCGTTTCGCTGATAATTACTGGGCAATTTGGTTTGATGATTCCTGCTTTTTCCCCTGCAATCTTCGGAAGTGTATCGCCCAATAAATTCATATGGTCGTATCCGATATTTGTGATTATGCTTACAATAGGATGAATCACATTAGTGGAGTCTAATCTGCCTCCTAAGCCTGTTTCAATAATATTAATATCTGTTTGCATGGCATCAAAATAAGCAAAGGCCATAGCGGTGGTCATTTCAAAGAAAGAAGGCGCTATTTTATCGAAATCGTTTTTATAGTTCGTGACAAAGTCAGCAATCCATTCTTCATTCGCCATTTCTCCATTTACCCTTATACGCTCTCTGAAATCTTTCAAATGTGGAGAAGTATAGAGTCCTGTTTTGCAACCTGCTTCTTGTAATATACTTGCAAGCATATTCGACGTAGATCCCTTACCGTTAGTTCCAGCAATATGAATGCACTTTATTTTTTGATGGGGATTATTCAGCAACTCCATCAAAGCATACGTATTATCGAGGTTTGCTTTATAAGCAGCTGGTCCGATGCGATGAAACATTGGAAGTGCTGATTGTAAATAGGCTATCGTTTCTGCGTAATTCATAATTGTCTTGCAAAGTAAAGCGAATACGACTAATATTTCGCTCTGATGCGTGAAAATTTATTAGATTTGAATTCCAAAACTCTTTCAATGAAAATCAATTTAATCAAGTCACTGACGTTACTCGTGTTAGTAGTTCTTACTAGTGTTGCTAACGCTCAAATGCCGGTGTTTAAATATTCTATTTCTGATGAACAGGTTCCTATTAACTATCGGATTTATAAATCAGTTATCATGGATAGTTTAGGTAATTCGTTTTATACGGGTTCGTTTCAAGATAGCATCGATTTAGATCCAGGTGCGGGAGTTCAGTATGTTACTTCACATGGTGGAACAGATATCTTTTTATACTCATTGGATTCAAATGGAACCTATCGTTGGGGATTTTCCATTGGTGGTGCTCTTGGCGATTTTAGTATGAAAGTGCTACCTGAACGAAGTGGGACTGTTTTGTTATTAGGATATCAAAATGGTCAGATCGATTTAGATCCCGATACTGGTGTTGCCAATACCCCCGCTACGGGAAAGGTGTTTGTTGCGCGTTATGATGCGAGCGGACATTTTCTCGCTGGTTTTGATTTACCATTAATTACGAATCAATCGAGCGTAACGGATTATCCAGATATGGCCATCGATTACAACAACAATATTGTAGTTACAGGTTACGGACAAGGGGATGTTGATCCGGGTGCAGGAGTGTTCAGTGTTGGTGGATCATTAAGTGCAGATATAATTTTAGCAAAGTACACATCTGCGTTACAGTTAGACTGGGCTTTCTCTTTAAATTCAACCAGAGGGATTTCAGAGGTCTCGCATCAGGTAGTAATTGATTCTTCAAATAATATTTACATCGCAGGATATTTTAGTACGTCGGATACTGTTGATTTTGATCCAGGTGTTGGTATCGCAAAATTAAATTGCTCTCCATCGTATGATATTTTTTATGCAAAGTATAATTCATCAGGTGTGTATCAATGGGCAAAAAATCTTACAACAGGTGTTTCTGTTTATGGTACAATGCCTATTCGTTTAACCATTATTCCTGGCGGAAGATTATTGATTTTTGGATTTGCTTATGCACAGATCGATTTAAATCCTGGTCCGTTTGCAAACTATTATCCCAGCGGACAATTCGTTGCGCAGTATATGCAGAACACAGGAAGTTTATATTCTGCGTATTCAGTTAATGTAGGTTTCGGAAATGTAATCACCGATTTGAACGTAGATAATACTGGTAAAATTTATATAACGGGTAGCTTTAGAGATTCTGTTGATTTCGATATGTTCGGAACAGGAGTTTATAAATTGTATGGAAATACAAGTCCTCATTCCTCTGAATTTATTGCTTCCTATAATTCAAATCTGCAGTTTCGGTGGGCGCGTAATTTAACTACATCCACAGTAGGAACACCAGGCGGAATGATTGTCACGATTAATAAGCCTGGTTATGTTTTGTTTACTTCAAGAGTGCAAGGGACCAATGATATGAATCCTTCTGCTGCTGTTTGTATTGTAAGTGCTCCTTCTACTACCGTAGATGTTCAGGCATGCTGGACGGATGGAGTTATTCCTGCATTTACTGTAAAGCCAGGCGATGCTGATAATAGTGGCGTAGTTGATATGAGTGATTTATTACCGATTGGCATTTATTACAATGATTCCTCTTATGCTCGTGATACGATTTCTATTTTATGGAATGATCATGTTGCTTCTGCTTGGGATGCACCATTGCAATCAAACGGACAAAATCGTGCGCATGCTGATTGTGATGGAAATGGAATTATCAATGCTGATGATACATTAGCGATCAATCAGAATTTTGGTTTGCTAGGAGCTGTGAATCCTGATTGGACAGAACGTACTGCTTCTGCAATAGAAGTTCATTTTATTCCGCAGCAAACAGCGTATTATGCTGGCGATACTGTAAAGATTCATGTTATGGCAGGAACGCTTGCTAATCCGTATTCGAATTTATTAGGTGCTGCGTATGCTCTTCCTGTATCCTCAAATTATATTCAATCGAATTCTGTAAAATTCTTTTACAACAACAGTGTAATTGGAGGTGCGTCTAATCTTAAACTTGCCCGAGATCTTTCGAATGCGATAACATCATCAATTATTAAAACCGATCACGTTGGTGTGAATGGTTACGGCGAAATAGGCGAGCTTCAATTTGTAGTTCCTTCGAACTATACCACTCCAACCATGGTCCCGCTTCAAGCAAGTTTATTAAAGTTGGTGGATGCAAATGGAAACAATCTATCGGTAACTCACGCAATTGATACTTTGTATTTGAATATGTCGGTAGGTATGGATGAATTGAATGAAGCACGTTGGAATGTTTATCCGAATCCGATGAGTGGAAACACGATTCATATCAGTGGTCCGATGCAATTTAGTGCTGCATTGTTGAGCGATATTTCAGGAAGAGTGCTGGCAGAATTTTCTGGTAATGGAAATTCAAGTTTGATAATTCCATCAACTCTTGATAAAGGAACTTATCTACTACAGTTAATTACAGCGAAAGGGATTGTTGTTAAGAAGCTGATTTTTTAAGGGCGGAAAATAGAGGTCTGATTACTCGATTAGTTGAGTGTCGAAATCGACACTTTTAAGTAGTGTTTGATAAAAGCAAGTTTGATTTGCGAATCGATTGCTTAAAAATTAAATGTTTGTAAATGCTTATAATTGGGTAGAAGAAAAAATTGCAATTATTTTTACCCCCGGGGGGACTTATTCATATGCCGTTTACAAGTACTTAATTAAGTCGTAACACTCTTCAAGACGTGTATTCATTAAATAAGAAATTTACATTAATTATTTCAAGAAATACCTAAACGTCATAGTTCCTTTCTGAACTTCTACGTCGCTAGGCGAGAACTTTACTTTCTCAGCGGCCTCTTTCGATTTCTTTACAAGGTTAGCACTTGTAGTTGTAGAGCCTCTGGCAGGACCATTAGCTGATACAACATTTCCGGTTTTGTCAACCGTGATATTTATTACTACGATACCTGTCTCTTGAGAATTATCGACCACCTTAGGTGTACTGCGGGTAGTCCTACCCGTTAGGTCATAACCAAATCCATCACCTTTACCAGATCCACTTCCATTACCGCCACCATCGCCACTGCCGGTTCCCGGACCATTGCCAGTTCCTTTACCATCACCTAAACCACCACCTTCTCCGGTTCCTTGTTGAGCGCCACTGTTATTTCGTTTTCCTCCTTTAAAAAGAGCATTCTGATTAACTTTCGGAACTTCTACTAAATCAACTTTAACCTTTGGTTGTTCTTTTACTTTTTCTTTCTTCTCTGGTTTATTCTTAGGCTTCTCTGGCTGATCGATGCTAACTGTTTGCTCATCATCATTCGTCATGATTTCTTCCTCCGGTTCAGGTGCGGGAGTTGGAGTAGGTGCAGGCGCAACATCAGAAATTTCCATTGTGCCGAATTCAACAAAGCTTCCACCGCCACCACCACCTGCTAATCCTTCAGCAAATGGCGGATTAGGAGTAGTTAAACTAAATAGCCATAAAAGCAAGGCGATAATACCATGCAATGCTAATGTTAGTGCAACTGATTTTTTTTGATTGACCGTCATTACTGATTAATCTTGGTAACATTGGTAGCTGCTACCATTTTAATTTTATTTTTATTTCCAATGTCTAATAAGAAAACGACATCTTCCCAAGGTACAGCCTTATCTACTTTTAATAATGCTGTTGGATCCGTAATTCCATTCACAGCAGCAACAACCGCAGCCTCTACTTGATCGCGAGGAACTACCTGGTCGTTAATACCAAATTGCAAATCGGCAGAAACGCTGATTACAACAGGATGCTTTACGCTCTGAATTCCTGTTTTTGAATTCGGAAGTAAAAGCTTTAATACAGATGGTGTTGCCATCGTAGAAGCAATTAAGAAGAATAGCAACAAGAAGAACATAATGTCATTCAACGAATGACTATATACTTCAGATGCTGCTCTTTGTCGGCGACTTAATTTCATGAGTTTGCAGGTTCTTCTAGTAAATCGATAAAGTCAACAGCATTAATTTCCATCTTGTTTATTACGCGATCAATTAATTGCACTAGGTAATGATATCCAGCATAAGCAATCATACCAACTAATAATCCTGATCCAGATGAAATCATCTTTACGTATAATCCACCTGAAATTGTATCAATCTCTAAGCTATTTTGCAATGAAATCTGATAGAAAATTTTAATTACGCCGAAGATTGTTCCTAAGAATCCGAACATCGGTGCAATACCTGCAATCGTACCTAAAAATCCTAAGTTCTTTTCTAATTTATAAACTTCTAGTTTCCCTGTGTTTTCAATGGCAGCTTCAATTTCACGAACTGGTTTTCCTAATCGCATCAAGCCTTTTTCTATCATGCGTGCTGATGGATTATTTGTTGAGCGACATAAATTTCTCGCAGCATCAATATTTCCAGCATTCACATACTGCTTTATCTGATTCATGAAATTAGCATCAAGTTTACTTGCTTTTTGTATCACAAATAATCGTTCGAAGAAAATGTAAACGGCTAATACGCTCAAAATAGCAATGGGAATTAAAATTGGACCTCCTTTCGAAGCCATGTCTAATAACGAGATGCTTACCTCATTTGAAGGAGCCACTGTTTCAGTTGCACTTGTAGCTTCGCCTGCTGAATTGATAACTTGAAGGAATAAAGACATATGTTCAGTTTTTTACTTTATGTAGTTTGGTAAAATTATCAGTAAGCCAGTAAGTTTCCGACTTGTAATTTGCCTCTTTACTAACAATCTTGTGTTGATGATAACGCAACTTTATTACGGTTTATTATTGATACTTCGAATAGGTACTTACAAATTTGCACTATGAGAAAATATGTACTTCTGACTGCGATTTTATTCCTGAAATTTATTCCCCTTAATGCGCAAACTTGTATAGGAACCACAGGACTCAAACATGGACGCGGTTTATTTAGTTATTTGAGTTATACTAACGATAATCAGATAGTAGTTGGTGGTACCTATGCGACAGCTACGCAACCTTATTTCGCTATGGATGGTGATACTTTGTATCCTAATCCCGGAGATGTTTTAACCGCATACGCTGCTATTCTCGATACAAATTTTAATCTCATCAGAATGTTCAACGTAGTTGGTTTTAATTATGCCGGAGGATCATTTACACCAACGCGCGTTAATGACATGGTAGTTGATGATAATAAGAATATTTATTTTGTTGGAGGATATGCGCAAGATACACTTACAGCTGGCAATGATACAGTAGTTGGTGATGGTTATCTTGAATGTTTTGTTGCAGGAGTTGATTCAATGGGTAATCATATTTTTCTAAAGAGTTTTGGTTCTTCTTCCTATTGGACCACATATGTCTACTCCGATAAAATCACCGCAGCCGCTTGCGATCATGCAGGTAATTTATACCTTACAGGAATTTTTGGCGGTTCTTATTTTGAAGTTAACAACGATAGTATTGCTAACTTAAGTTTTGTAGGTGTGAACGACAAGTTCCATATTTTCACTTTATCGCTTACACCAACTGGTCAAACGCGATGGTTGAAAGGATGTGGTGTTCAGAACTACGATGATTTATCATTAGGAATTGCAGTAGATAACAATGGTAATACATCCATTTGCGGAAGTACTGAAGCCAGCAATGCAAATTTTATTTTTGGAAATACAACCTATCATTATAAAACATCACCGAATGCATTTCAGGGATATGTTGCAGGTTATGATTCTGTGGGAAATGAACGTTGGTTTTTTCCTATCGATTCTTATAACGGTAACGGAGATGTGAGCGGATATGATGTAGCGATGGATGCTAACGGAAATACCTATGCGATGGGCTTCTTTGAAGGGTATTCAATTTTTAATGGCGATACAGTTCGTCCTCTTTACGGATATACGAGCAGTTTCCTTTTGAAAGTGAATAGAGTGGGAGCAAAGCAGTTTGTAAAAACAGGACGTATTGATACGTTTTATCCTTTCCCTGGAAAAATTGATTTGAAAGATGATCAAGTGTTTATCACAGGACAAACCTATACCAATCAGTTATGGTTTGATCAACTTGGATTATGTTGCAGTAACGATGTTTACTTTGCGATGTATGATACAAGTGGAGTATTGCAGTGGTTGAAGAGCGGACAAACAGCTGGTTCATCAAATTTGTATTCATCATCCATTGCAATTGGATATAATGGTACTGCCTATGGCGCAGGACAAGCGAGCAATGGAAACGTGACTTTTATTCCTCAAACATTTAATGCGTCTTCAGCAGGAGAATATTACTTAACGAAATGGAGTTTGTTAAATAATGCTGGATTATCAGTTTCTATTCAGAATAATACAGGAACAGATACTGTGAATTGCGGAGGATTAGTTCAGTTACAAGCGGTAGTGAATCCGACAACACCAAT
>CANGJU010000026.1 GCA_947453935.1 Bacteroidota bacterium
ATTACCATTCAAATAATCTTGAACAATAATCATTTTTTCATCGTCCGATAGATACAACCCATTGTTGAACCATCGTCCTAATTTTGGTTTACTTTGCTTTTCCATTCGCTCTTGTTTTGTGTAAACCTATTTTAGGACAAGACAAATTATGTTAAAATTGTGCATTTATGATAGTATTGCTATTATATTTGCCAAAAATAACATTCATTATGTTTGAACTTCCTACCACGATTCCGATTCAAGTGAATTCAAATCTTTATTTAAAAGATCCTAATAGTAGCGACCTTGGAGTAAAAATCGTAGCAAAAAGTATTGATATGATTAACGCTATCGGCTACGAGGAATTTACTATCCGAAAGCTAGCACAAGCGATTAATTCAACCGAAGCATCTGTTTATAGATATTTTGAAAGTAAGCAAAAGTTGTTACTCTATCTGATTTCATGGTATTGGAGCTGGATGGAATACCGACTTGTTTTTGCTACAACAAACATTAGTTCGGCAAAGGTGAAATTGGAAAGAGCAATTTGTTTGATTACGGACAAAATTGATGTCGATGAAAAATACAATTATATCAATCTGAAAAAATTGAATAGTATCGCCTTTACAGAATCAACAAAATCCTTTTTGCACAAAGAAGTTGATAAAGAGAATAAAATTGGTGCCTATAGCGAGTATAAAAATTTTGTCGAGAAGGTATCTGATTTAGTTCTTGAATTTAATCCTAAATATAAATATCCAAATATGCTTATCTCTACCGTCATAGAAGGAGCGCATCTTCAGCATCATTTTACCGATCATCTTCCGCGTTTAACGAACGCATCTAGTAATGATAATCATATCCAGCAATTCTTCACTGATCTTGTTTTTAAATCTATTATAACCACCAAAAAATAATGGAGAACTACCCTAACCCATTAATCAGATTCTGGTCTTTGTTAAAAGCCAATAACAAAGAGATCCGACAGATTTATTCGCTTTCATTTTTTAGTGGACTAGTAGCACTAACCTTGCCTCTCGGAATTCAAGCCATTATTAATTTAATTCAAGGAGGAGAAATATCTATTTCCTTCGTTGTATTAATTATTATTGTTATTGCCGGAATTATTCTCGCAGGAACTTTGCAAGTGATGCAATTACGAATTACGGAGAATATCCAACAAGCATTATTTGCGAGAGCAGCCTTCGATTTTGCGCTGAGAATTCCCAATATTAGATCGGAAGAGCTTTATAAAAAATACGCTCCTGAATTGATGAATCGTTTTTTTGATATTACTACGGTTCAAAAAGGATTATCAAAAATTCTTATCGATTTTTCTCTTGCAACATTGCAAATCATATTCGGATTGTTTTTGTTATCGCTTTATCATCCCATCTTTATTCTATTAAGCATAACAGTCTTTTTGGTTTTATACCTTATTCTGAAATACACTAGTAAAAAAGGATTTGAGACAAGTGTTAAAGAGTCAGGAAATAAATTTAATGTAGCATTTTGGTTGCAGGAATTAGCACATGCACGTGTGTCATTTAAAATGACTGGAAGCACTCACCTTGCTGGAAGTGAAACAGACCGAAGAGTAAATAAGTACTTAACTGCTCGCGAGAATCATTATTCAATTTTGAAACAACAGATGGTTTATCTTATCGGATTCAAAGTGTTCATTGCAGCTTGTTTGTTGAGTATTGGAGGAATCCTTGTGATTAATCAACAAATGAATATTGGTCAGTTTGTGGCTGCTGAGTTAATCATTTTATTAGTTATTGGTTCTGTCGAGAAAATTATTTTATGTCTTGAAACAATTTATGATGTTTTAACATCGCTTGAAAAAATCGGACAGGTTACAGATCTTGAATTAGAAAATAATACAGAAGGTTTATCCATTGATAATTCAACACCATTCTCTATCGAGTTAAAAGATGTATCGTTTGGTTATCCAAATGCAGTAAGTGCCACCATCGAGAATTGCAGTCTTCAGATTGCCTCCAATTCGAAAGTTGCAATCCATGGAAATAATGGTTCCGGAAAATCGACTTTAATGAAGTTGATATCAGGACAATTTCAAATTCAAAAAGGAGCTATTTGTTTTAATGATTTACCAGTCGGTAATTATCAATTGAACAATATTCGTATGAATACAGGGACTTGCATTAATGGTGATGAATTGTTTAATGGTACCATCGAAGATAATATTACTCTTGGTCGAGAACAGATTACTACCAACGATATCATTGAGGTTATCGATTTATTGATGTTAAAAGAGTTTATTAAATCGTTACCTCAAGGGCTCAATACAAAAGTGTATAACGATGGACAAAGTTTTCCGAAGAGCGTAATACAAAAGTTGCTTTTAGCTCGTGCAATTGTACACCATCCTAAGTTATTGTTGCTTGAAGATTGTTTTGAAAATCTTTCAGAAACAGAGAAAAATAAAATAACAGATTATCTATTATTAGATAAATTTAATTGTACCATTATCGCGATTACAAACGATGAATATTATTTATCAAAATGCAACCATCGTTATTTAATGAAATCAGGAACTATCAGCCATGCTTAATCTATCACCTAAAAACAATATAAAACCAGCAGATGACTTTTCTTCATTACATACAATAGAAGAAAAAAAGTATAAGTCTGTTATTAAGAAGATATTTTATTATCTACTAGTTTTATTCATCATATTCTTGTTTCTACCTTGGACACAAAACATTCGTTCAATCGGAAATGTAACTGCGCTTCGTCCTGATCAGCGTCCGCAAACTATTCAAAGTATCATTCCTGGTCGTATCGAAAAGTGGTATGTTCGTGAAGGTGATCTGGTAAGAAAAGGTGATACGATTTTGTTCATCTCGGAAATTAAAGAAGACTATCTTGATTCATCATTAGTTAAACGAACAGGAGAACAGTTGAAATCGAAAGAGCTCTCTGTACAAGGTTATATGGATAAGGTTCGTGCACTCGATAACCAGATTGATGCTATCTCACAAACACAAACGTTAAAGTTAGAACAAGCTTCAAATAAATTAAAACAAGCTTTTCTGAAAGTGGCAACAGACAGTGTAACGTTGGAAGCTGAAAAGCTAAACTATAAAATTGCAAAAGAGCAGTATGATCGTATGCAAGAACTTTACAAGCAAGGTTTGAAATCGTTGACAGAACTTGAAGCGCGTAAAGTAAAATTGCAAGAGGCCTTATCGAAGATGATGGCGCAGGAAAATAAATTAATGACATCGAACAATGAAGTAATCAATGCACGAGTAGAAATTTCGAGTATTAAAAGTGAATATCAGGATAAGCTTTCAAAAGCGGAATCAGAAAAATTTACTGCCGTGAGTAATATGTACGACGGAGAAATGTCTGTAACTAAATTGCAAAATCAATTCATGAATTATTCTGTGCGAAGTGGCATGTATTACATCAAAGCACCTCAGGATGGATATATCACAAAAGCTGTTCAACAAGGTTTAGGTGAAAATATAAAAGAAGGTGAGCCATTAGTAACGATCATGCCTGCTAACTATGATTTAGCGGTGGAAATGTATATTAATCCTGTTGATTTACCTTTAGTAAGTAAAGGTGAAAAAGTACAAGTACAGTTTGATGGATGGCCAGCAGTGATTTTCTCTGGATGGCCAAATATCAGCTATGGTACTTATACAGGTAAGATTGTCGCCATCGATAATTTTATCAGTGATAATGGAAAATACAGAGCTTTGGTTGCACCTGATAAAAATGATCATCCGTGGCCAGCTGCATTAAAGGTTGGTGCAGGTGCTAACGGTATCGCCTTCCTGAAGACAGTAACTATTGGTTATGAACTATGGCGTCAGACCAACGGATTCCCTCCTGATTATTATCAACCAAAAGAAAGTAAAACGAAAAAAGAATCAAAGTGAAATTAAAACTCTTAATACTATCACTGCTATTTACTGTATCAGTTAAAGCAAACGATTCTATCGTTGTTTTAAATCTGGACACGTTCATGTATTATGTGAAAAATTTTCATCCTGTTGCAAAGCAGGCTCAATTGAAAATTAATGAAGGTAAAGCAACGATGTTGAGTGCACGTGGTAGTTTCGATCCGAAAATTTCCAGCACGATTGATGAAAAGTATTACGGGCAGAAAGAATATTTTCAATACTTCAATGCAGGAATATCTATCCCTACTTGGGCGGGTATCGATATAAAATCAGGTTATAATAGTACATACGGTGATTTTATTAATCCTGAAGTGGTAACACCTGATGGTGGATTGTATCAAGTGGGTGTTTCACTTCCTGTATTACAAGGACTTCTTTTTGATCAACGAAGAAATGCATTTCGACAAGCTGAAGTTTATCGAAAATCGACAGTGGAAGAACAGCGTTTAATGATGAATGATATTTTGTTGGAAGCGGGTTCAGCTTATTGGAACTGGTTTCAAAGCTATCAGAATTTTAAAGTGTTAGAAGAAGTGTACAATGTAAACCAACAACGATTCGCTGCAATAAAAAGCAGTGCAGTTTATGGTGATCGTCCTATGTTAGATACCCTTGAAGCAAGTGTACAACTGCAAGAACGTTACTTGAGTAAAGAGCAAGCACGGTTAGAATTTGTCAAACGCAGTTATGAGATATCTTCTTACCTATGGACATTCGATGAACTACCATTGATGATTCGTGAGGGCACTACCCCATCGTTGACATTACCGAATGTGGAAATCATAATGCAAGAGGCAATAGAAGATATTATCAAACAACATCCACAAATTAATTTAGCAAATTACAAAATCCAGTCGTTGGAATTTGATAAACGCTGGAAGCAAGAACAGTTGAAGCCTGTCTTGAATTTGAATTACAATGCACTCAGTTATGCTACTACTAACAGTGAGGCCTTAACGTACAACTTGAATAACTACAAATGGGGATTTACATTTTCTGTCCCAGTATTGCTGAGAAAAGAACGAGGTGGATTGCAGTTAGCGAAAATTAAATTACAGGATGCTAGCTATGAACGAGAACGAAAAACTAATGTGTTGACGAATAAAATTAAAGCGAATGAGCAGGAATTGATTTTACTGAATCAGCAGATTACCTCCTACGAGCAAACCGTGAGAGGTTATGAGCAATTATTAAACTCTGAGAATACCTTATTTGAAACTGGAGAAAGCTCCTTGTTCTTAGTCAACACCCGCGAATCAAACATGGTCAACGCCCGCCTTAAACTTGTCGATTTACAATCGAAGCAACAGAAGTCGGTGTTGATGTATAAGTATAATTTGGGGAAGGTGGATTGATTTGAAAATTTGATAATTTGATAATTTGAAGATTGGATAATCTGGAGATGATAGTTGCAATATTTTAACATCTTTATATAAATTGGCTTAATAATTTGATTATTTGTGAATGATTTTTTGAGAATAAAAGTTATTCACACATGAACGAAATGCTTTTTTGAATATGCTTCGAAATGTAATTTTACACTTTGATTGTACTTGATGACAAAATCATATTTATTTATTGATGAAAGTGGAGATCCGTTTTTTTATGCCAATGGAAAAAGGTTAATTATAGATAATGAGGGTTTTCAGCCCTATTTGATAATTGGATTAATTGAAACAAATAATCGAAAGAAATTAAGTCAAGAAGTACTAAGTTTTATCAATGAGATTAAAGCTGATAAACTTTATAATTCAATACCATCTATTTCCACTCATAAAGGATGGTATTTACATGCAAGGTCGGATCATCCAGAAATTCGTGCAAAGTTTTTTGAGTTAATTAGAGGCTTGGATGGATTTAAGGCACATGTTGTAATTGCAAGAAAAAACATTGAAATTTTCAACCGAAAGCATAATAACAATTCTACAGAATTTTACTTTGATGTTTTACATCATTTGTTGGATGCCGTATTCAAGAACAAAGTCAACAATAACTATATGATTTACCTTTCAAGAAGAGGAAATAATTCAATTATGCATTTTGAGAAAGCTGTAAAAAAGGCCTTAAAATCTGAAAAACTTATAAATTATAAATTAGAAATCGTTCCAAGTAAAGAAATGCATGAGTTGAGTATTGTTGATTACTTAATATGGGCCATTCAGAGAAAATTAATCAAAAATGAAAGCCGCTACTATGATGCTTTATTAGAAAAGTATGAATCTGTTATTGATTTATATCAAAAATAAAAAAGCTAAAAAATCCAAACGTTCCCGTGTCAGTACTGACATCACCCATCATGAGATGAGATATGCAAACGCTAAACTTCTTAGCCTGCACAAATATACGGTGAATTTGATTAAAAAAACAAATAGTTTTATTGTTGAATCTTGATTACATGTTTGCTTCGATTCCGAAGCCTCGGGACGCTCAGTAAACTGATTTACTATAAATTCTTGAGAAACGTGCTTGCTGAGCGTAGCCGAAGCACGCACTACTATAAGCTATCACGAACTTTGCCTCTTGCTACTTTGTAGCAAATAAAAAAGCCTACAAAAAATTCTTTCAAGCAAGCTTGATAATTCTTTATAGGCTTTTTTTGCGCCTCGGCGCGAGGCAAAGTTTGTGGAGCCGGTGGGAGTTGAACCCACGTCCAGATAAGGAAATAATAAGCTTTCTACATGCTTAGTAGTCGCTTGGGTTTTCGAGATGATGTTAGGCGGATCACAAACCATCATCATCCTTATCTCCTGTTCTTAAGTTATCGTCGGAGCGCCAATAACCGCAGTTTGTCTTTTTGATACCCCGGCCCTTCGCCCGACAAACATGGACAAAGGCGGGATAGCTTGTCGCTGCTCCTAGAGCAGTCGATTAGGCAAATCCTCTTGGAGGATTAAGCCGCAAGCGCGTAAGAAGTTTCGCCATTTAGACGATTGAGAGTTGCGTTTTAAGGGACCACTAACAACGCCCTGCATGCTTACTTACCAGTTGCACATACTGTCGATTCCTGTCGACCCCAATGCAGATGCAAAGATAACTGAATATTTCCCTTAACGGAAGTCTGCTGTAATTATTTTAATTTGAAAATTGATTCCGATTAATTTGTATTTTAGGGGGCAAATAACAATTATTTAATTGAAAATATATACTAAATAAAACTGCGATAATACATCCAATTGAGGAAATAGATGGAAGGTTTGTTGCGGGTATATGATATTTATGGGCAATGGTAGGACGACCGTTCACAAGACGACAGAAAAACCGACAAGAAACAGAACTTTAAAATTTAACTTTACGACCTTAACGAACAGACAAAATATTGATGGCAAAATCTCTTAACAACAATCTTAAAAAAGCGAAAGCAGGTAAAAATGACGAGTTTTATACCGAGCTGACCGACATTGAAAAAGAGCTTCGACATTACAAAGACCACTTTAAAGGCAAGACAGTTTTTTGCAACTGTGACGACCCACGAATTAGTAATTTCTTTCACTACTTCTCTCATAAATTTGAAGATTTAGAGCTAAAACGACTAATTACAACTTGCTATAAAAACCAAGAAAGAGATTTATTCAGCAAACACAAATCTGAAAGTGCAATTTGGCTTGAATATAATGGCGACAAAAATGGCGACAGAGTTCCAAACCCAGAAGAAATTGGAATACATAAATTAAAAGGCGATGGAGATTTTAGAAGTCAAGAAAGTATCGACTTGCTAACTCAAGCCGATATTATTGTTACTAATCCGCCTTTTTCTCTTTTTCGTGAATATGTGGCTCAACTTATCGAACACGATAAGAAATTTCTAATTATTGGCAATCAAAACAACTTGACTTACAAAGAAATTTTCAAACTTGTAAAAGAAAATAAGATTTGGACTGGTGTTGATAATGGTGGAACAAAATGGTTCAAAGTTCCCGACCATTACGATATACAAACTGAAACAAGAATTAAAACAGTTGATGGACAAAAGTATTTCAGTATGGGTAGTGTTTATTGGTTTACAAATTTAGACACTCGAAAACGACACGAAGATTTAATTCTTTATAAAACCTACAATCAATCCGAATATCCTACATACGACAATTACGATGCAATCAATGTAAATAAGGTGGCAGATATTCCAATGGACTATAAAGGTTTAATGGGTGTTCCAATTACATTCATTGACAAATACAATCCCGACCAATTTGAGATTTTAGGAATTGACAGAGTTTTAGTAGAAGAAGCAACTGGTAAAGTAAGCCGTTTTCGCATTGACAATAAAGAAATTTATGCTCGTGTGATTATTAGAAACAAGAGAATATGAAAATTGAACTTAAAGAAATGACGATAAGAGAAGTTGCAAACGGCTACTTTAACGACAACGAAGAAGGTGTTGTTGGTTTTGGTGGTAAATTAAACATACGACCAAAGTATCAGCGTGAATTTGTTTACAAAGACAAACAACGTGATGCAGTAATTGAAACCGTTAAAAAACAGTTTCCATTAAACGTAATGTATTGGGTTAAAAATGCTGACGACACATACGAAGTATTGGACGGACAACAAAGAACAATAAGTATTTGCGAATATGTTTCGGGCAGTTTTTCTTTAAACGCTATGTATTTCAAAAACCTTACTGACGTCGAGCAAAACCAAATATTGGAATACAAACTAATGGTTTATTTCTGCGAAGGCAACGACAAAGAAAAACTTGACTGGTTCAAAACCATAAATATTGCAGGCGAAAAACTTACAACGCAAGAATTAAGAAACGCCATTTATACTGGCACTTGGTTGACAGATGCTAAAAAGTATTTCAGCAAGACAAGTTGCCCAGCATACAACATAGGAAATGATTATTTGACAGGCACACCTATTAGACAAGACTATTTAGAAACTGCAATATTTTGGTTAAGCAACGACAATATAGAGCAGTATATGGCAGAAAGCCAAGACAAGCCAAACGCAAACGAACTTTGGTTGTATTTCAACAACTTAATAAATTGGATTAAAGTTGTTTTTCCAAACTACCGCAAGGAAATGAAAGGTATTAATTACGGTTTTCTTTTCAACAACTACAAAGACAAACAATTTGACGCAAAGAAATTAGAAGCAGAAATAACAATGTTAATGCAAGACGAAGATGTTACAAAAAAGTCAGGCATTTACGAATACGTTTTAACAAGACAAGAAAAGTATTTAAGTATTCGTGCATTTACGGACAAACAAAAACGTGAAGCATTTGAAAAACAAAATGGAATTTGCCCGAAATGCAAAGTGAAATTTGAACTCAACGAGATGGAAGCCGACCACATTACACCTTGGCATTTAGGCGGACATTCGACATCAGCAAATTGCCAAATGTTATGCAAACACGACAACAGAATTAAAAGCGGAATATGACGACAGAAAGAACACCAGCTTGTAACAGCGGTTTGACAAAAGTGGCGGTTCAGTGCTCCGCAGACACATTTGTGGTTACAGAAAGTTCAGTTCTCCGCATCAACATTTGTGGTAAAAATCGCCACCTTCGCCAAGCCGCAAAACGTTGGCCTGAAACCCGTAACTACTATGCTGACTTGAAAATTTTAAGAATTAAACGAACAGACATATGAAAAATATAGCTTGCAACTTAATTTATAATAACGGAGACGAAGGCGTTTATGTTGGCTTCAAAAAGCGGTGTGACATACAGAATATTATTGCTAATGTTGAACTCGACAGTGGTAGATGGTGCAGTCAACCAGCTTGTTCTTGCAGAAAATTTTATGACAGAGGATTTAAAGGTAAAGTAGAAGAATTCCCATGCAACGAAAGTTTTTTATTTGATGGTTGGAAATGGAACCCCGGAAATGAATATAAAACAGGAGAGCCATTTAGAATTTTACAAAGCGGTGCTGGAAAAATTGCAGTCTTGACAACAAGGTTTACAAACTGTCCTGAAAGCGAGAGAAAGATTATTGGCTTCTTAAAAATTAAAGATTTGATTAATGACCATCATCAAGTAATCGGATTAAAACAGCAAAGTTTGCGTTTGACAATGGATGAGGCACAAGAACTCAACTTTTGGAACTACCATAAAAATAATAAAAGTTTAACTCCCTTGTGGCGACAAGGACGGTTTAGATATTTAGAGGACATACAAGTAGCGGCAATATTACACGACTTGAAAGATGTTGTTCAAAACGAAACAACACAATCAATGATTGGAGACCTGCTTGCAAATGATTTTACAAATTTCGCAACAACAAGACCAACGGTTAAAGGAGCACTTGACGAACAGACTGTCAAGAAAATTCTACTCAAAAGAAAATATGGAAAAGGTGGCGAAAGCACAGAGCATAAAGAGCTTAAAGAGTTTATTGCAAAGAACCCCGACAAAATTGGGCTTAATAAAAGTGAAATAAATGCATTTGTTGAACATTCATATATTTCTGGCGACATGGTTGACATTCTTTTTGCTCCGAGAAAAGGAAGTACAAATACAGTAGTAGAAATTGAACTTGATAATGTTGAGCCAGGAATTCATCAAGCTATTAAATACAGGGCTTTAAGATGCTCGCAATTAGGTTTAACACTCACAGATAAAAATGTAAAGGCGACAGTTGTTGCTTGGTCATTTAAACCATCAGAAATTAATCTTTGCACTAAATACGGCATTGACTATTACACAATTAAACTTTAGTTGAGACGGTCATGAATGTAAGTCGCTTAGGGGAATATAACTAAAAGCTTGACACGATACTGCTTAGTATAGACAATCTAGCAGCAGGTAAAAGCACCAATAAGAAATTGACTGTTCAGTGGTTAAATGAAGCTTTGTGCTTTGTAGCAAATTCAGTAGTGGCAGTAAGTTTTGTGCTCCGAAATCGTTAACTTCTTAAACCCGCAAAACATTATGCCTCACACTATGACAACCGTAAACAAACTAACAGACAGAAAAAAAATATGAAAGCGAACGAAACAAAAGTAGATAAATTTTTAGCGACAAATGAAACGACATTTGCTATTCCTGTTTATCAAAGAAATTACGATTGGACACTTTTTCAATGTAAACAATTACTTCACGACATAATTGAAACAGGAAATAACGACAAAACAAATGCTCACTTTATTGGAAGTATAGTTTATGTTCACGATGACGTTTACACAGCATCAGGCTTAACCGAATTGACAATTATTGATGGACAGCAAAGGCTAACGACAATTACGTTAATATATATCTCACTTTACAGACTTGCAAAAGAACTTGACAACCAAATGCTGGTTAACCGAATTCAGAAAACGTATCTAATCAATGAATTTGCATCCGAAGAAGAAAAGCTCAAATTAAAACCAACTGAAAATAACAAAGAAGCACTTCGTTATATTCTTAACTCAACAGATGGGGAAGAATTTAAAGGTTACTCCAAGATAATTGAGAATTTTGATTATTTCAGGTCAGCAATTAATGCGGAGAACTTTGAAGTTATTCAGCGTGGACTTTCAAAACTCATTTTCGTTGATATTGCACTTGACAGACAAAAAGATAATCCGCAAAGAATTTTCGAAAGTTTAAATTCAACGGGGCTTGAATTATCACAAGCCGACCTGATTAGAAACTATATTTTGATGGGACTTTCAAGAACCAATCAAGACAGAATATATAAAAGTTATTGGGAAGTAATTGAAAGAAACGCTAAGGATGAAACTTTAAACAAAACACGAGTTTCTGAATTTATTCGCGACTACTTAACCCTTAAAAACAAAGAAATTCCAAACAAAGGTGATGTTTATACAAAATTCAAAGAAAAATATCCGACTTCAACTATTGACGAATTGGAGCTTGTTCTTACTGAATTAAAATCGCTAGTTAAGTATTACAACAAACTAACCAATCCAAAAAATGAACCAGACAAAATAATACGAACACAACTTGAATATATCAATAGGCTAGAAATAAATGTAGCGTTTCCATTCTTGATGAAGGTATATGAAGATTTTTCAAATGACATGATTGATAAGGCAACTTTCATTTCAGTTTTATCAACAGTTCAATCATTTACATTCAGACGTTTTATTTTAGGCTTACCGACAAATGCACTGAATAAAATATTTATGGGTTTATATGACAAAGTAGAGCCAAACAATTACTTATTCTCAATACAAAAATCACTATTACAAAGGTCTGGTGTTCAGCGTTTCCCAAGAAATACTGAAACTATAAATGCGTTAAAAGAAAAAGACGTTTACAATATCAAGCCGAAGAATAGAACTTACTTATTAGAACGTCTTGAAAATTTTCAAAACAACGAACCAGTCGCAATTGAAGGAAATTCAGACATAACAATTGAACATATTTTTCCGCAAAACCCTGACCCCAAATGGAAAATTGAATTAGGAGCAGATGAATACAATTTGATAAAAGAAAACTATCTAAATACAATTGGCAACCTAACTCTATCAGGTAACAACGGAAAATTAAGTAACAAACCATTTCTTGAAAAGAAAGTAATGAATGTTGACGGAAAAGAGCAAGGTTATACTTTCAGCAGACTTTGGTTAAACAGAGATTTAAAGGAAAAAACAAGGTGGGACAAAGTAGAAATTGAAGAAAGGGCAAATACAATTTCAGAACGCTTTATTAAAATTTGGGAAATCCCTGAAATTGACATAGAGCTCGAAGCAACTAATGACGAAATAAATATTTTTGACGCAGAAGACCCAAAACATAAAAAGTTAGATTATGCAATTTTCTTCAATCAAAAACTTGAGGTTACACAAGTAGCTAAACTATACATCGAAGTATTTAAGCAACTATTCGACTTACAACCTGAAACCTTTTTTACATCAGAAATTGGTGACAAATTAAGTTTGACCAAAACACCTGAAACAAGCGGTCTAAGACAGGCAGTTCCAATCAGTGAAACATATTTTATAGAAGCAAACATAGACAATATGGGCAAGTTTGACCGTATAAAACAAGCATTGACAATTTTTGGATTTGAAGACGAATTATCAATCAAATATGCTGACTAAAGAAGAAGTGCGAAGGCCTAACAGCGGTTTGGCAAAAGTGGCGATTTCATGCTAAATCAATTAAGTATACTGATAGAATTCTAGTCTTTGTAAATTCGCAAATCGATAAATTTATTTCCACAATACCCTACCTTTACAAAAAAATACCTACCCCATGAACCTCAAAAAAATAATCATCGCACTATTTCTCCTACTACCTTCCCTTTCTTTTTCACAGGTGGTGTTTAGTGATATTGCCGGTATCGTTTATAATCGTTGTGGCTCTTGTCATCATGCTGGCACGCATGCGACATCCTTCGAGGGCTATACGCAGATATCACAAAGCGCGTATTATATTCATGCCTATCTCTCCATCGATAAAATGCCGCCGTGGAGTCCTGATACTACGTACTCGCGTTTCGCACATGAACGTATCATCACCGCAACAGAGAAACAAGCAATCCTCGATTGGATCAACCAAGGTATACAGCCTGGTGATACAACCCTCGCTCCTACACCTCCTACTTATCCGCAATATCAATTGTATGGCACTCCTGATTTAGAATTGTCTATAGGGGCCTTTTCAAGTAATGCGATTAGTACAGACGCTTATAATTGCTTTTCGCTTCCTACAGGACTAACGCAAAACAGAATTATTCGTGCTTTTGAAATTGTTCCAGGGAATGAAAGTATCGTGCATCACGTAATCGTAAATGTAGATACCATCGGAAATACGTCAAACGATTTATCAGGGACATGTTTTAATCCTTCAGGTAATTTCTCAATCGGTGGTTATGCTCCTGGAAGCGCACCGACTGTTTTTCCTTCCAGCGGACAATTAAAAATGGGAATCGCTTTAAAAGCAGGTTCTAAAATTGTTTTGCAAATGCATTATCCTGCCGGTTCATTCGGACAACTCGATAGTACTAAAATCAGAATTTATTTTTATCCGCAAGGTACTACGGGTGTACGACCAGTATATGTTTCAACTCCTCTGCAAAACTGGAATCTTTCTATTCCTGCTAATACTATTCAGAATTATTCAGCGACCTATCCAGCTGGAGCTGCAACCTTGCCTACTTCGCTAAGTATGTTTGCTACGTTCCCGCACTCGCATAAGCTCGCCACTAAAATTGTAAATTATGCTTATCAAGGTACGGATACTATTCCGTTGATTCGTATTAATAAGTGGGATTTCAACTGGCAAGGGTATTACACGTTCAAGAATATGGTGAAGGTCCCTGCAGGTTATAAACTGTATGGTAAGCATACTTACGACAATACTACAGCTAATCCTTACAACCCGCACAATCCACCTATCAATGTATTTGCAGGTTTTGGTACGTCTGACGAAATGTTCTTTGATTCGTTTCAATATTTGAGTTATTTACCAGGTGATGAAACTATCAGCATTGATTCTATTTTATCATTAGATCCATTACTAACGGGTGTGGATGAACCCAATGTGTCCTTATTTAAAGAAACGATTTATCCTAATCCTGCTTCCGAAAATATTACTTTCAGTTTTATTAATTCAAACAACAGCGAAGTGATTATTCGAATGTTTGATGTGAATGGAAAGTTGATGAATCAGGTAAATACAGGTATTTCGAACAAAGGGCTTCATGAATATTCGTGGACTATTCCAGCTAATTGTAAAAGCGGACTTTATATTTACGAAATCAGTAATAACCTAAGTTCATCAAAAGGGAAATTGATGATTTCAAAATAGGTTATTGTAATTTCTTAAGCGTCTTTTTTAAGATCGTATCATTCGGGAATTCCTGAATCTTTGTTGCTAAAAACTGCTTAACATAGTTAGTGTCCTTGCTTGCTTTCAGATAATAGGAAGCATAACTATCAGCAGCCTTCGGATTTTTAATGCATGCGTTCATTATTGCGTACGACTTACTAATGTTGGCTGTGTCGTTTTTGGTTTGATAAAAATAAGCGAGGTTGTTAAACATGTTTAAGTCGGCAGGACGATTTTTGAAAGCAATGCTTGCATATTTAATCGCATTGATAGTATCACGCTGAGCGAATAATATTCTACTCTTCACATATTCGGTATAATAATAATACGGATTTGTATTTCCTTTTAACGATAGATAGTATTCTGCTTTCTTGTAATCTTTCTTCGTATAAAAATAATTTGCTTGCACTCCGTTGATTGGCATCACATACTCAGTAATATTAGGAATGGCAGGAAAGCTCTTTACCTCCGACATCTTCGCTGTATTCGCTCTTACTTTCGCTTGTAAACACATCGAGTAATATGCGTTGATGCTTATGTACATACTGAAACAAATCATCAAGAGTAAAACAAATGCTATTGGATGATTAATTGAAATAGCGTTAATTTCTTTTTCCGAAAAATAAATGATAGATAAAGTAACAACTACCATCAGCAAGATTTGCATAATGGGACGTTCAGAAGGAAAATTTAAAAAGCTATCAATGATAAAGGTTGCCAACATCAATAATAACATAAAGGCAATGATGCTATTTTCTTTGTCTGTTTGCAAACTTGATTTTAAAAGTAGTAGTCCTAAGGCGACAAATAACAAGGTAAATAAAATGGCACTGATTATTCCACTTTCGGCAGCTACTTCGAGAAAATCGTTGTGAACATGTTTAGAGCATATAAAACTCGTGCGATAGTTCTGCTCATAACTAATCGCGTGAATTTTCCAATTACCTAAACCACCTCCTATCAATGGATTTTTCTTGATAAAATCAATGGCCTCTAACCAATAAACAAAACGACTACTACTACCTGATTTCGTGAATTCAATAGAGGCAATTCGTTTGTTAATGTCGCCGTATGAAACAGTCTTTTTTGATTTTTCAATCTGAGAAAATATAACCTGCCATAATACAATCGCAATAGAAAACACAGCGAAATAAGTGATGGCTTTCTGTAAGTAGGATTTTTCTTTTGCCTTCTTTATCCAACATAAAATTTCATAGCCAATAAATAAAACAGATTGTAAAAAAACCGAAATATAGGTCGCTCTTGCATTCAAAATTATAATTGCAGAAACTCCTAAAAATAAAATAGTACAAAACCCAAGAATTTCTCTTTTACTTTTTGATTGATGTAAGAAGTAAAAGGCAACTGGGATTTTCATTGCTATCGATGCTGCCAAAATATTTTTGTTCCCAGCAAAAAAACGAATGAAGTAAACTATATCATCAATGGCATTATAACGACTAAAATTATAATACAACATCCAGATAGTATAAACTGATTCTACTATCAGTGCAATGAGTAAAAGTTTTAGTAAAGTCTGTATTATTTCTTTATTAGGCTTCAGTAAACAAACTAAATTATAAATCCCTGCGATCACTATCATCATCCTCGATAGAACCACCAAGCTTTCAATTTTATTATACGCAAAAAAGCAAGATACGATTGAAAGTACTATCCATCCGCTATAAAATAAAAGAGGTTTGAATGAAATTGAAAACAGGACAAGTTGATTTTTACTAATCAGATAAAAAGAGAGGATTACATTTAGAATGGCATAGCACATCCAATGAAATCCCATGGCATCCAACGCACCAAATCGTGGTAAAAAAGGAATGAGCACCAATAAAAACAAAAACAGATTGGGTATTACATTTTCCCAACTTATGCGCTGATCTTTTTCTGATTCAAGTACTACGTCTTCCATTATGCAGCAAAAGTAATTTTAATTTTTAAGGTCAGATTGAATTAGCTGCAATAAAACCTGTTGTCCATGCATTTTGAAAGTTAAAACCTCCTGTTAAAGCATCTATGTTCATGACTTCGCCAGCGGCATAAAGATTCTCATATTTTTTAATGCACATCGTTTTAAAATCAATCTCATTCAATTCAATTCCTCCGCAGGTTACAAATTCATCTTTGTTAGTGCTCTTACCGTTGATGTTAAATTCAGCCGCGCATAGATTGGTCGTTATTTTACGAAGATCTTGTTTAGAGGCATCAGCCCAATTTTTATTTTCAAGTTGTAAGATCTCGATTAACTGCTGCCAATAACGTTTAGGAATTTCGGAAAAGCAGGAACTCGTGATAATTTGTTTCTTGCTATTATCGTTTTTGAATTCATTAAGCAGTTCAAATACTTCGTCTTCTTTTAGTGCAGGTAAAAAATGAATGTTGATTTTAAAGTCATACTTCAATGCAGCTAAATGCGTAGCACCAAATGACGATAACTTTAATATTCCTGGTCCGCTTAAGCCCCAATGCGTAATTAGCAATGGACCTTCGCTCTCTAATTTTGTTCCTTGAATTTTTACCTTCACCTGTTTGAAGGCGACACCAGCTAAATTCTTTAAACGCGCATCTTTGCAATTAAACGTAAACAGAGAAGGAACAGGAGCCACAATTTCAATCGACAGTTCTTTTAACATATTCCAGAAATTTGAACTGCTGCCTGTCGCTAAAACAATAGCATCGTAGTCTGATGTTCCTCCATGCTGAAAGCTAACACGCCATCCTTTATTTCCATTTTCAAGAGGATTTAATTTCTCAATGCCTGATTGTGTTTTTACTTTGATGCCATAATAATCAACGGCATCTAAAAAACAATTGATAATGGTTGCTGAATTATCTGTTGTAGGAAACATCCTTCCATCTTCTTCTACTTTGAGCTTTACATCATACTTCTTAAACCACTCAATGGTCTGTGTTGGACCGAAGGTGTGAAAAGGACCTAATAATTGCTTTCCTCCTCTGGGATAAAAACGAATAAGTTCTTTCGGATCGAAACAATGATGCGTAACATTACATCGTCCGCCTCCCGAAATTTTTACCTTTCCTAAAACGGTGTTTGACTTTTCAAATATGGATATATCGAGATGCGGATTTTTTTCCGCCATGCAGATGGCAGAAAAAAATCCTGCTGCCCCTCCTCCTATTATCGCTACTCGTTTTGCCATTCTATAAATAAATACAGGCGACCATTAATGATCGCCTGCATGAATTATTTCATTCGATTATTTTTTAAAAGTGGTTGCATCATCGATGATTTCAACAGAAGTTACTTTCATCGGGAACTTTTCTACTTCTTTGTCCTCTGTTAAAATTTCATTACTCATAACTCCTTTCAAAGTATTGCTGTAACTCATTGGAGAAACTAAATTATCTCTTAAGCTTCTCGCCAAAGGAACAGCTTCTGATTTATCTGTTACAATAGCAATGAACATGTTATTCGTCTGCCAGTATTTTTTCATAGCAGCATTCACTTGCTCAACGGTTAAGTTCGCTAACAATCCATCAGCTTCTTTTAACCAGTCTTTGCGCCCGTAAAATTTACTGTCTAACAAATATGCTAATTGCTGTTCTGGTGTTTGCGCATATAACTTCATGTATGAACGTAAGAATGTTTTGGTTAATTCGAAATCTTCTTTATTCATTCCATTTGAAATCATAGTATTCATTTCACGCAATGCCATACGCAAAGCAAAATGTGCGTGACCTACTTCTATATCTTTCAATTCTGGATATTGCGCTTTTAATCCTTTAGCTGTTTGAACAGGACGTAACCAGATTGAGAAGTAATTACTCAAACGAGGATACCCTGCACGAGGCAACATATTACTACCTCCGTTGTTGTACCATTCAATGTAGGTATAATCGCCATAGTTCATCGAACGTTGTTCACGAATTTTCTGATATAAACGAGAATATGATTTACGGTGTTCACCTAGCCATGAGTTTGCAATCATTAATGCAGCAAAGTCATCATTTGCACGTGTGATATCCATAGGAAATCCTGCAAACACTGCAGATCCTAATGCACTTTCTTTCGATACAATCTCCACCTGAATTCCATTTGGTTTATTTCCTTTTCCAGCCTCAGGAACAACCATCGCTGTTTTTGCTAAACTTCCTAAATCATTTTTCAGATTAGATAAGAAAGCATCAGAATAATTTCCTGCAATACCAATTGTAAGGTTGTTGTTGCCAAAGAAATTTTTGTAGTGCGCTTTTACATCTGCAATTGTAATGCTGTTTACACCTTCAGCTGTTCCTCCTACGAGGTGAGCCATATTTGTACCTCTGAATAATAAATTCTCCAGGTACTTTTTACTGTACTCTTCATCCGAAGAAGAATGAATTACTTCACTTACATAGTTTAACTGATTTGATTTTACACGAGCAAAATCATCTTCTGCAAATCGTGGATTTTTAATCAAGTCTATTATGATTGGATAAAATTTATCCAGATGATCTTTATGAACTTCAAACGTAAAAATAGAAACCTGCTTATCTACAGATACTCCATAATAAGCAGCCCAAGGATAAATTAAATCTTTGATTTCAGTACTTGTCATTTTTGAGGTACCACCTTCTGCAATCACACTTGCTGTTAAATCTGTCAAACCTTCTTTACCAACCGGATCGCAAATGGATCCATTTTTAAACATCAATTTAACTACAACTAAATCTGATTTAGGTAGTTTCAATTCTACTACGTCAGCTGCGTTAATTTGCATACTAATCAGTAGTAGAAACAGTATAGAGAATATTTTTTTCATGTTTGTAATTATTTTATTGGACAATTATCATCTCCTGAAATTGTTCCGATAGTAAGTCCTGTTGATACGTAATATTTTTTAGCAACATCCATTAAATCCTGTGGAGTTACTTTTTCATACAGCTGATAAGCCTTATTGATGGATTCAGCATCGCCTGTTACCCAGATATAAC
>CANGJU010000027.1 GCA_947453935.1 Bacteroidota bacterium
CCAGAGATTAAGTGGGCTGTTACTCCTAAGAATAAAAAAATAAAAAAATATGACCAACAAAAATTACAGTTTGTAGTAAGTGATAAGGATAATAACATTCGCAAGGTAGATTTATTTGTGAACGACCTTAAAATCACTGAATTGTTTGTAGCTCCATATACGTTCAATTGGAATCCCCAATTTGAAGGTAATACAAAAGTGTATGCGGTAGTTTACGACTTTGTCGGAGCAAAAGCTAAATCAGAGGAATTTATTTTTATTGTTCAGTAAAAAGGCTCCTTCTAATATTAATAAATTGTAAAGAATGTTTGTTAACTTTTTGTAGCACTTAACCCAAACATAATATTTTGTTTCGTTTTTCATCATGTAAGGTTTGGAATTTTGGGGCTTGAAAAGCTATACCTAACAAACCACTAAAAACAACCACGATGAAAAGAATTTACCTAATTGCATTAATGCTTATTACGGGCTTTGTTTCTAAAGCTCAAAACGGATTAGAAAATGTAGTAGTTGAAACCTATTATATTTCTGATGCAAATGATACTAATGCTAACCTTGATGGAGGAATTTTACCAGTAGGTTCAGTAACGTACAGAATTTATGCTGACCTATTACCAGGTTACAAGTTTCAGGCTGCTTATGGTGTACCAGGGCATGATTTAAAAATTGCTACTACTACTTTATTCTGGAATAACGAAGATCGTGGATCAACATCTCCGACGTTTTCTAAAACGAATGCTGCAAGAAATACAGTAATGATAGATTCATGGTTATCAGTTGGTGCTGCATGTAATGGCAACTTCGGAATTATGAAATCGATGGATGATGGTTTAAATAATGCAGTAAACAATTACTCACCGCAAGTATTACAAAATAACGATCCTGCAATGGGAATTCCTTTAACAGTTCAAGACGGATTTTTTGCTGGAACACCAGAGGCTGTAACTTCAGTTGGTATTAGTTCTGAAATCACTGTTTTTGATAACTTAAATGATGGAACTAATGGTCCTTTATTCATGACGAATAATGGTTCTTGGGCTTCTTTAAATGGATCAACTGGTCCTGATCCAGTAGATAATAAAGTATTAATTGCGCAAATTACTACAAATGGTACTTTATCATTCGAATTAAATATTCAGATTGGAACGCCAACAGGTGGTGTAGAAAATTTTGTTGCTTCAAACCCGGTAGGAGGTGAATTCTCTATTCCTTCTCTTACTTATACATCACCAAGTATTGGTGTGTTTACTCCTTCATCAAAAAATATTTCTTTCTCTGCTTTCCCTAATCCAGTAGAAAACAGCTTATCTATTAATACTGCTAATATTAAATCTGACGAAGTTGCTTATTCTATTTATGACTTAACAGGTAAAACGGTTGCTAGCGGTTTGTTTGCTACGAATGCACAAAAGAACATTCAGCAAATTGAAGTTGATCAATTAAATACAGGACTTTACTTTATTGAATTATCAGTAAATGGAATCAGTTCAACACAAAAATTCATTAAAAAATAAAAAGTTATTTCGACTTCTATTATGAAGAAGCCAATACTACTATTAGTACTCTTAATTTCTTGTGTTGTTAGTTCATTCGGACAAGGAACAATTCGTGGAAAAATAATTGATACCAACGGTGAAACGCTCATAGGCGTTACCGTTATGCTTAAGAATAATCGTGCTGTTGGAACAAGCTCCGATTTTGACGGTAATTATTCGTTAACATTTAAAGATGCGGGTCCTCAGGTTGTGGTTTTTACCTACGTAAGTTACAAAACACAGGAAATTACACTTAATCCAGCAGGAAAAGTAGTAGTAAAAGACATTATCATGGAGTCGTCAGCACAGGAATTAAAAGGTGTTGAAGTTTCTGCCAAAGCAACAAAAGCAAGAGAATATTTTTCTGAAATGGTAAAGAAAAATGCTGCCGTTTCAATGGATTATATTTCTTCTGAAACAATGAAGAAGACAGGCGATGCAAATGTGGTTGCTGCAGTGTCTCGCGTGTCTGGTGTTTCTACTAACGGAGGTTTTATAACAGTTCGTGGTATTGGTGATAGATATGTAAAAACTGCTGTTAATGGTTCTATGATTCCAACGTTAGATCCATTTACAAATAATATCAAATTGGATTTATTCCCCGCAAGTTTAATAGATAACGTTTTTATTACTAAAACGGCTAGTCCTGATTTGCCAGGCGATTGGGCAGGAGCATTTTTATCAGTAGAAACAAAAGATTATCCCGATAATTTAGCAATTAATGTAGAAACAAGTTTTGGTTATAATAATCAATCTACTTTTAAAAGTATTGTTTCTTCAGATAGAAGTTCAACAGACTGGTTAGGCTATGATGATGGATTAAGAAGTTATGATCATGAGTCATTTGCTTTTGCGAATACAGAGCCTACTTTATTGCAAACGTTTAGTGCATTAGGATTAGGAGATTATTACAGTTCTCTTGGAATAACTTCAATTGATCCAACGGAGGACATCAACAATACTTATTTCAAGTTAGGTTTAGTTCAATTAGGTTTGTTAGCACCAGCTTTGTTTGATGATGCTACTGCTTTCAATCAGGCAAAGGATTTATTTAATACAGGTGGTTATAAGTCTGATGCATTTAATACTATCAATTCAAATGTGCCAGGCTCAGCAAAGAGATTTGCTAATAACTGGAATACTACAACGCGTAATGCACCTCTAAACTTTTCGCAAAGTTTTAGTATTGGTAATCAGGTTAATTTATTCGGACGACCATTAGGATTCATTGCAGGATTTAAATACGGCTCAAGTGTTCTTTATGATCCACAATCGGAAGTGGTGCGTTGGACGTATGACGAAATAGAAGGGCAACGTAGAACAGAAAATATTTCACAGCAGGCAAGTCGTGAAACAAACGGATGGAGTGCATTAGTTAATGTTGCTTATAAATTAAATCCAAATAACAGTGTTTCATTTTTATTCATGCCTAATTTAACAGGTGTAAATAACGTACGTAATTCTTTTGATGCTTCAGAGGTTCCAGATATTCGTATCACGAAGAGTCAGTTTTTTGAGCAGAGAAGTCAAATGGTTTACCAATATAAATCGGAACATTATATTCCCAAGTACAAATTAAAAATCGAAGCCAATGCTTCTTATACGAATGGTAATAGTCAGATTCCTGATTTTAAAAATATTCGTTACATCAGTAATGCGAATGGTGCATTTCAGATTGAAGGAACAACAGGTGCTATTGCTCGATTCTATCGTTATTTGAATGATGATTTCTTTGATTCACGTATTTCATTTGAATTACCAATTTCTAAAGATACTACTGGATTATCGCGTAAGTTGAAATTCGGAGGGGCCTTCCAACGTAATGATAAAAAGTATGATCAATACCAATATGATGTTCGTACAGAGAATAGTCAGTTTTATGGCGACTTAAATTCTTTCTTAAATTATTCAGTTTTTGATATTCAAACAGAAAATGGCATTTCATCTTTACCGGCTTATTATAATAGTTCAGAGTATAGTAATTCAGGAGCAGTAAATCATACATTTGGTAATTCAACCATCTTTGCTGCTTATGCTATGTCGGATTATGCAGTAAATAAAAAATTACGTTTATCAGGTGGAGTACGTGCAGAAAAAGCAAAGTTATTTACGGATGTATTGCTGTTTGATTCATTAGGCTATGCAGCAAATGACGAACGCAGATTTTATGATGAGAATTTCCCATTAGCAAATCCTGGTGAGCTCGATGAATGGAGTATTCTACCAAGTGTAAATGTTATTTATAAATTAAAAGAAACGGATGGAGCTCCTACTAATATCCGTTTGAATTATAGCAGTTCAGTTGCTCGTCCAAGTATTCGTGAGTTATCAGATATTGCAGTATTTGATTATGAATATCGTTTACCAGTAGTTGGTAATTCAAGTTTGAAAATGGTTCACATTAATAACTATGATATACGCTATGAAAAATATTATCCATCAGGAAATGATTTTTCGGCAAGTATGTTTTTCAAAACATTTAAAAATCATATCGAGTTAGTAAACTCAAACTTTATTACATGGCAAAATGTAGATTACTCAACTGTTGTAGGAGCAGAGTTCGAAGGCAAAAGAAAGATTACTAAAAAATTAGAAGGTCGTACCAATATTACATTTGTTAAATCGGCAACCGAAGTAGTTCAAAATACTATTTATGTAAACAATGGTGTTAAGCAGTATGTGCCAATTGATACTGTTAAGCGTTCTATGTTCGGACAAGCACCTTATATTTTCAATGCAATTTTAACTTACAACGAAGATAGTCTTGGATTAAGTGTTTCGTTAACGTATAACGTACAAGGTCCGCGATTAGTATTATCAGTAGGTCAAAAGAATGTACCAGACATTTTCGAATTACCTCGAAATACAATCGATTTAAAAGTTTCTAAAAAATTGGGTCAACACTTCACTGTTAGTTTAACAGGACGTGATTTATTAAATGCTCCAATTCAACGTGCTTACAATTACAGCGATGGCTCTTATCAATCAGGCATAGGTAAAAGCATCAACGATTTATTTGATTCACCAATCTTTAAAAAAGACTGGAATCAGTCGTACGATAAATTCCGTTTCGGATCTAGCTTCCAGGTAGGTGTTTCTTATAAGATATAATACAATGAAAACGATAATTAAATTCATAGTTCTGTTTTTGTTTATTGGATTAAACACACAGGCACAAATTCAAAATGTAATAGTCGAAAAGTACTACGTTGCTGATGCATTCGATATCGCTAATACAGATGGCGGTCAGTTGCAACAAGGTGCAATCACTTACCGTGTGTATGTTGATTTATCTACGGGAAGTAAAATTTCTCGCGTGTTTGCAGATTCATTACACTTGTTAAAAATAAAAAGTAGTCAACCATTTTTTAATAATGATACACTTAACAGTTCCAACGGTGGTACATACGGATTTAAAATCAATAAAAATGATTTAGCAATTAGCACTGTTGGTTTAGATAGCTGGATTTCGATTGGAGCTGCAACAAATAAGCATCATGGAATTTTGAAAACAGAAGATACTGACGGTACAATTGTAGGAGGTGTTAATAACGATCAGAATTTATTAAGCAATACAGATGCAGGAGTTGGTATTCCTTTAACAACACAAGATGGTTTGATATTATCGAGTGTGCTAGCTACAAACTATTTAGTAGGTGGCGATATGCCCGCTATTGGTTCATTAAACGATTCAACAATTTTTGGTAGTGATACAGCAACAATTTTTAGCAGTCCTAATGCTACCTTGCAATACAATGGTGGATTAGCAGGCCAAGGCGCTGAGAATAATGTTTTAATTGGACAATTTACAACAGCAGGTCAATTAGAATTTGAATTAAACATAACTGTTATTGATAGTACTGGTGCTACCATAAATTATGTTGCTGCGGGGAATGATACAACTATTCAAAATGATATTTATAAATCATTGCCAATTTTAAAGTATCCACCACAATGTGGCTGTTTAGATCCTAATTATATTGAATATAATGCGCAGAATGCATGCAGTGATTCTACGAAGTGTGTAACAATAGTACGATTAGGTTGTATGGATGCATTAGCTTGTAATTATGATCCAGATGCTAATTATTCAGTTCCTGAGATGTGCTGTTATCCGGGATATTGCAACGATCGTGATATTGCTTTTGTATGTCCTGATATCAATTCAGGAAATCGTTTGATGTCCGTATATCCTAATCCTGCAAATAACGATATTACAATTAGTTTAGGTGGGAATAAAAATTTAGGTGAAACACAATTCATCTTGATGAATTCATTTGGTAAAGAAATTATGAATTTCTCAGATAATGTTTCAGAAGGATACTGGACGAAGAATATATCAGTTTCAAATTTAGTGAGTGGCATTTATGTTTTTAAATGCTTATCACAAGATACAATTCAATCACAAGTAATTATTAAAAATTAAAGAATGAAAACAAATCAATTAATGAGAAGCCTTGTTATTTTATTTTCGTTTATCACTTTAACTTTTGCAATTAGTTCTTGTGAAGAAGACGATACGACTCCCGTTATTGTGAATGAAACAGGCACCATGACGGATATTGATGGTAACGTATACAAGACTGTTAAAATAAATGGTAAGTGGTGGATGGCTGAAAATCTGGAAGTAAAAACATTCAGAGATGGCACATCGATTTTAGATGGACAAACGGATAATAATTGGAAGGATACTATAGCAGCCTATTGCTTATACAACAATTTAAGTACTGCTCCAGGATTATTATATAACTCTTATGCTGTTCTTAGTTCTAAAGTACTTGCACCACAAGGTTGGCATATTGCTACGGATGACGAATGGAAAAGTCTGGAACAATCGCAGGGTATGGCAGCTGCTACCTCAAATCTTTTTGGATGGAGAGGTACTGAAGAAGCACAAAAATTAAAAATAGAAGGTTCTAAAGGATGGGTTCGTTATGCGGACTTATGGCCAACTAATGCGTCAGGTTTTTCTGCTGCTGCGGGAAGTAATCGTTTACCAAATGGAACATTTGGTGATCCAGGGTTATTGCATACGGGATTCTGGTGGACAGCTACACTAGATGCAGCAAGCGACGAATTGTTATATCGTTACATGGATTATAAAAAGACTACTATTTTGCGTTCACATAGCGAAAAAGGGTACGGATTCAGTGTGCGATGCGTTAAAGATTAATATCAAAACATTCAGTTATAAGAGGTCCTGCGGGGCCTCTTTTATTTTAATGTTAACAGAATATATTTTCAAGGTAAATCTCTTAACATTAAAGTGCTTTAAAGGTAAAGATTTCATAAGTTAATTTTTCACTTAAATTTTTGTTGGCGTTCTACTTTTGGTGCAGGAAAATTAAAAACCAAAATTATAAACCCAATGAAAAAACTAATTACAAGAATTGCATTAGCAGCATCTGCTGTATTTGCATTGGCAACAACTTCGTTTGCCCAAACTAACTTAGGCGCTGATTGCGGATGTCCATCTGTATCATCTCGTCCTACGGTATTATTATCATCGTTAGCTGCTGTTGGTGGAACAACTGACGGAGAGTTAACTGCTACTAACACTATCTTGGATTGTTCAAAATTGTACATTCTAGATAAGAAAATTTATGTACCAAGTGGAAAATCATTAACGATTAACCCAGGTGTTGTTGTTAAGGCTCGTTCTTATTCAACTGCCGATTCTGCAACTGCATTAACTGTATCTAGAGGTGGTAAAATTTTCGCTAACGGAACTGAAAATTGTCAGGTAGTTTTTACTGCTGAAGCTGATCCAATGGACGGAACATACGCTTTATCTAACAAAGGTAAGTGGGGTGGTATCTGCGTAGCAGGTAGAGCAACTAACAACTTAAAATTAGCTAACAATGGTCCTTTCGCAGTTGGTACAGCAGGTAAAATTTGCGTTGCTGATGGTTTAGGAACTTTTGAAGGTTTCAACTCTACAAACTATCGCGATCAATTTGGTGCTGATTTAAACGCAGGTGAAACTTTTGATGATAATGATAACTCAGGTATCTTAACTTATATTTCAATTCGTCACTCAGGAGCGATTTTAGTATTAGGTGGTGAGTTAAATGGTTTATCATTAGGTTCAGTAGGTCGTGGTACAACAATCGATCATATTGAAATCGTTTCTTGCGCAGATGACGCTATGGAATTCTGGGGTGGTACAGTAAACGTAAAGAACTATGCTACATTATTTGGTAATGATGATATGTTTGACTGGGATGATGCTTACTCTGGGAAGTCACAATTTATTTTCGGTATCAAAGCAGCAGATACTACTGCAAGTGCTGATGCTGATAATGGTTTTGAAATGGATGCTGATGATCAAAAATCAAACGTAACTCCTCGTTCTCATCCTGTAATTTATAATGCAACAATGATTGGTAATTCTAAAACAACGTTATCATCAGATAACTCTGGATTAGCTGCTATCGAGGCAAAAGAATTAACAGAAGGTGAAATCTACAATTCAATTTTCGCAAACTTCCGTTATGGTTTAAACTTAATTAAAGCAGTAGGAACAAGAACAGGTGGTTTTGAAGCATACCATAACTGGGCAAACACAGGTGGTAACGGATCAAACAGTTTAAAAATTAAGTGTAATGCATTCGTTGGAATGACAAAAGATTTCGCTTTAGATAAAAACAATGTAACTGCATTTGCTTCTTCTGATACAGCTCAGTTCTACACTACTGACTTAAACACTACTCATACATCATTACCGGGATTCGTTCCTACATGGGCTGCAAACTTTACTACTAACACAATTACTACAAAGTTTGATGCAATTCCAAATCCACAGATTACTAACGCTGCTGGATGTCCTACAGCGCCATATGATGGTTTTTATACTCCAGTATCTTACAAAGGTGCATTCCCTGCATCAGGTAAAAACTGGTTATCAAACTGGGCATACACACAATTAATCAATGTAACAAGCGGATTACAGCCATGTCCTACTGATATCAACGCTGATGGAATCACTAACAACGTTGACTTCTTAATCTTATTAGGTCAGTTCAACCAATCTTGTCAATAAGAAAACCACTTTAATAAAAAATTATTAGAAATTTATTTTATGAAAAAAATAGTTAGTTTAATCTTTATTTTATCTGCATTATTTGTTAGCAAATCAAATGCGCAAAATGGATTAGAAAACGTAATCATCGAAAAGTATTACGTATCTAATGCAGCAGATTCAACTGCTAGTGCTAACGCAGCTGGTGGTAATTTACCTGCAGGTTCGGTTACTTACCGTATCTATGCTGACTTATTACCTGGTTATAAATTCCAGGCTTTATATGGTGTTGCAGCGCATCCTTTAACAGTTTCTACAAGCACAACTTTCTTCAACGAAGAAAACTATGGTTCAACAAGTCCTAATGGTATTTCTGCAGCAAACGTAAGAAAGAACGCAGCGATGTTAGATTCATGGTTCTCTGTAGGAGCAACAAGTGCGGGTAAAATGGGTGTATTAAAAACTGAAGATACAGATGGTTCAGTAGGTAATGCAAATGGTATTTTATTAAATGCTGATCCTTCTGCCGGAATCGCTATCTCTGTTCAAGACGGACAAGTTGTTTCTGCTCCACAAGCAGTAACGTTTGTGGGTATCAATAATACTGGTAATGGCGACTTAGGTGTATTAGATGCGTTAAGTGGAATTGGTGGATCATTTACAACGTCAAATGGATCTATCGCTTCATTAAATGGATCTACTGGTCCAACTGCAACTAACCGCGTATTAATTGGTCAGTTTACAACAACAGGTATCTTAACCTATGCATTAAACATTCAGGTTGGTACTCCAACAGGTGGAGTACAAAACTTCGTATCATCAAATCCAACAGGATCTGAAATTACAATTTCAAGTTTATCCGGAACAGTTGGTGCTCCAAATGCATTACCAGTTGTTTCTTTCACAGCTCCAACAAATGGTGCAAGTTTTATCACTGGTTCTACAATCAGTTTAGCTGCTAACGCAACAGATGCTGATGGTACAATTACACAAGTACAATTTAAAGTTGATGGAGTTTCAGTAGGTATTGATGCTACTGCTCCTTATACTGCTTCTTACACAGGTGTAATCGGATCTCACACACTAACTGCAACTGCTACGGATGATCAAGGTGGTGTTACAACTGCAACAATCACTATCACTGTATCTGCTAACCCAGCTCCAACTTGTGCTATTACTGCTCCAACAAATGGTGCTAATCTAATCACAGGTGATGTAGTAAACATTACTGCGAATGCAACAGATAACGTTTCTGTAGCTGCGGTTCAGTTCTTCGTAGACGGTACTTCAATCGGTACTGATGCTACTGCTCCTTATGCTGCAACATGGACAGCTGTTTTAGGTTCTCATTCAATTACAGCTATTGCAACTGATAACTTAGGTGCAACTACTACTTCTGCTGCTGTTGGTGTATCTGTTTTAAATAACGTTCCTCCTTCTTGTTCAATCACTGCTCCATCTGCTGGTGCATTATATACTGCTCCTGCTGCTGTAAACATTACAGCAACTGCAACAGATGGTGATGGTTCAATTGCAAGCGTTGGGTTCTATGTAAACGGTTCATTAGTTGGTACAGATAATACTTCACCTTATTCGTTCTCTTGGACAAGCGTAATTGGAAATGCTTCATTAACTGTAAAAGCAACTGATGACCGTGGTGCTATCACTACATCATCAGCTATCGCTATCAGTGTTGCAGATCCAAATGCATTACCTTACAATGTACTTTCTAAGGTTGCTTCTTGTACTGAAACTACTGTTTGTATTCCTGTTATCGCTCACGATACAGTTGCTAACGTAATTGGATACGATGTAGTAATGAACTATGATAAAACTAAATTAACTCCAACTGGAAATATCACAGTTGGTAGCGACTTAATTAATCCTGCTTATGTAACGGCTATCAATAGCATCGATACAACAAACAGCAAGATTACAATCGCTTTATTTTTAAACTCTGCAGCTCCTGCATCTACTAAATTTACAGGCGTTGGAAATGTGTTCTGTGTTGAGTTCAATAAAACGGCAACATTTACTTCAACAGATGTAACAACTGTTTCTGTTTCAACATTACAAGAAAGTTATTTTAATGGTGTTACAGGAAAGCTAGTTCAATCAGGAACCTATCAAGCATTCAAAGATTCTTCTTACACTGGTAAGTTAGCATTCTGGTCAAACAATTCTCCAATTAAGTACAACTCAGCTAATCCTAATCAGTATTTAGCAACTACAATCAACGGTAATAACGCAAACTGTAATTTACCATCTACAACAGTTACTAATCCTGATACATTAGGTAATTTCAGCTATAATGTAAATAATGGTGTTAACATCAATATCAATAAAGATATTCCTGCTACTACCGACATGCAACCAGTAATCAATGGATTCGATGCATTAAGAGCTCGTCAGGTATTATTAAATGATGTTACGTTTATTCCAAATGCTTATCAGATTATTGCAATGGATGTTAACCAGGATGGAGTAGTATCTGCTGGTGACGTATCTCAGATCAATCAACGCGCTGTATTATTAATCGGTGAATTCCGTCAAGCATGGAACTATAACGCTGCTGGTGTATCAAATGGTCAGTTATCAAAAGACTGGAGTTTCGTTGATACTGCTACAGTAGCTACAAACCCTGCATTCGTTATTTCTGCTACTTATCCAAGTAACGATGGAGTTGGTTTCTCTAAATTCAAAGTTCCTGTATTATCATTCTGTTCTCCAGTAAATGCAATTACTACAACTGCATGTCCTACAATTGCAACAATGACTTACAAAGGAATTTTAATTGGTGATATCGATGGTAACTATGCAACTGTAAATCCTAATAACGCTTATCGTTCATCAGAAAAAGTAACAATGGATTTAGCTAAAGCAACAGTTGAAAATGGTTATATCAATGTTCCTGTAATGATTTCATCTACTCAGAATGTTAACTCATTAGACTTTGCATTACAATTCAATACTTCTGCAATGTCGTTCAATACGATTGTTGATAGAACAAACACAATGGAAACATTGTCGAACTTCAACAATGATGATCAAACATTACGTTTCACTTCAAATAGCTTAACTAACTACGATTTAAATGCTCAAATTTTAAATGTGAAGTTTGCTATCGGAAGTCATGAAGTTTCTGCTAACGATTTCAACGCAGTTGCTGCTTACATCAATGGTGAGCGTGTTGCTTTCGAAGTTGCTAACGGACAAATTTCAGGAACAGGGGCTATTGTAAATGTTTATCCAAATCCAGCAACAGATATGATTAATGTAGTTGTAAGTGAAGATGCAACAGTACAATTAGTAGATGTATCTGGTCGTCAGGTAATTTATCAAACAAATGTATTAGCTAACGAAGCTGCTTCAATCAGCACTTCTTCAATTGCTAATGGTGTTTACTTAATGAAAGTTTACAACGGAACGAATGTTTCTGTAAAGAAAGTTGTAGTAAACAAATAATATTTTTCTAAACTTAAAAGGTCGGTTCAAGCTTTTTGAACCGACCTTTTTTATACATAGACTAACATAAAACTAAATGAAGAAACTACTACTAATTAACCTATTTGTATTGTGGACAATCAGCGTAATGGCGCAGCATAGTTCTCTAAATACAAATCCTGATCAGATGGATGTGCTAACAATTGATGCATTAGATTCTGTAATCTTTGATTGTTCTCAACTAACCGGAGCAACAGGTGCAATACAAATTCCGGTTTCTATTAAGTCAGATGACTTAATTTACTCAGTTGATTTTTCTTTGAAGTATGATCACACTATTTTACAATATGATACTACAATTAATGTAACTACCTATTTACAAGGGTTGTCGTATTATTTTTCTCCCGACTCAACAATTCGTTTTACTTCAAGTACTTTTTCACCTTGTACAAATGATACAACATTAGCCTTGGTCAAGTTCATATTATTAGCACCATCGTTTACAAATGGAAGTATCTATACGTTAAAAGGATATTTAAATGGTACGATATGTAGCACGGGTTATATTCCACCTTCGCCAGTTGGTATTTCGGAAAATGTGATGAAGAATTTTACTATTTATCCAAACCCTACTAACGATGCAGTTTCAATCAATTTTGAAAATGCAAAGCATTTAGAGGTGCTTAACTTATTAGGACAAACAGTTTATTCGGAAAACATTGAAGGCATTTCTTCAAGTAATATGAATACATCGGAGTTTGCTAACGGAGTTTATTTTGTGAAGTTGTATACTAGTAAAGGAAATGGTTTGCAAAAGCTAATAGTGTCTCACTAGTAAGTAAATTAATAATCTTGTGCAGAAACAGACATTACTTCTTGAAGTGTCTGTTTTTGTTTTTCTTCTGCTTTGATTTGTTTGATAAAATCACTGTACCAAAAACCAGAATTTTTAATTGTGCGCTTCTGATTTTTATAATTTACATGTACAATTCCAAATCGTGGCGCATATCCTTCCGACCATTCAAAATTATCTAGCAACGACCATAAAAAATATCCGTTAATTTTCATCCCTTCTTCTTTAGCTCTTAATACTTGCCCAATATAATCACGTAAAAAGTTAATTCTTTTTTCGTCGTTAATTTCGCCATTGCTATTTACTTCATCTTTAAAAGCAGCACCATTTTCCGTAACGTAAATTTTTGAAATATGACGATAGGAATTAAATTTCTTAATCATCTCGTAGATAGCTTCCGGATAAACTTCCCAGTTCATTACAGTACGATCTACGTTTCTACTTTTAGCATCTACAATTTTAGCTTTTAATACCGGTTGCAAAAAACTGTGCTTAACTACTTCGCGAGTATAGTTTTGTATTCCAATAAAGTCAGGACATGCTCTAATTAGTTGATTATCTCCAGGCAGCATGTATTTTTCTAATCGATTTAAAAAAGGTAAATCATGAAGTGGATATCCATATCCTAATAAGGGTTCAACAAATAGTCGGTTCAATAATGCATCTACTTTTTTTACAGCAATACTATCATTTTCACTATTCTCATTTATTGGTGCAATATGCGAACACGAAAATGTAGTTCCAACATGTGCATCATTAACAAATTCTTTTACTGTTCTAATTCCTTGTGCCTGACATATTGCGGTATGATGTAACGCAGGGAAATAATTGCTCTCTCCTTTTCTTCCTGGAGCATGTACACCGAGATAATAACCTGCACCTGTAAACACTACAGGCTCGTTTAATACCATCCAGTTCTTTACGCGATCGCCAAGTTTTTTTGCAACTACCTCAGTGTAACGATTAAACCAACTAATGATATCACGATTTGTCCAGCCACCTTTTAACTCGAGTGCATGTGGTAAATCCCAATGATAAAGTGTGATCCAGGGATTGATATCATTTTTCAAACATTCATCTACTAAACGATCATAAAAATCTAAGCCTTTGTGATTAATAAAGCCATCACCAAACGGAATTACTCTGGGCCATGAGATAGAAAATCGGAAGTTATCAATTCCTAAATGCCTTAATAATTTTATATCGTTTTTATAGTGATACAAAAAATCACAGGCATGATCTCCTCTATGATTATTCTGAATTTTATTTTTTCTTTTACAAAACTCATCCCATATAGATGCTCTCTTTCCATCAGCAAATTTACCACCTTCAATTTGATAAGCTGAGGTAGCAACACCCCATACAAATTCATCTTTCATATTTAAGCAGTTTCTAATTGTTCTCCAGCCATTAATCTTCGCAAGAAACTAGTATCACGTTTTACCTTGTTATTTAACTTTTCAAACGCATGTTTTTTAATAATTAAGTCGATAAGCTCTTCTGTATTATCTTTATAATCAACTTTAATTGGTTTTGCATTTTCAATCCATTCAGAAACAAGATCGATATTTTTTTTCTTTAAGTTTTTGATAACGGTTACACCCATCGATTTTAAAACAGCCGCATTGCAATGTTGTTCAAATTGATTTTTCATTGGAATAACCAATAACTTTTTCTTTAGGAATAAAGCCTCTGAAGTAGTTCCAAATCCTGCATTAGTAATTACTCCTTTGCAAGTAGCTAAGCTCTCAATAAAAGGTTCGTTCTTTAATGGAAATACTGTGAAGTTTCCTTTCTTGTAAGCAATTTTTGCATGTTTACTAAAAATTTGAAAAGGAACAGTAGATGCATATTTTAGTTTTTCTATAATGTACTTATCATCGTAAGAAGGAAGATAAACAGTTATATGATTTAACGATTTTACTTCTGCATTTCTGATGGATTGTCGGATGATAGGGGTAGAAACCGTTTTGTCAAAACTAATGAAATGAAAGCCGTAAGCATGTGTAACGGGTGCGTATTTACGCAAAACGAGTTTACCAATCGGGTCACTGAATTTAGGTTGCGCTGCTTTTGGATGTAGCGCTGCTGCCTGATTACTTAATCCAATACACGGTTTATTATTTAGCTTAGCAGCCCAACAGGAAATCGGTTCAAAATCGCTTATGATTAAATCATATTTTTCAACGGGTAGCGATTTAATTTCACTGATTAATTTTTTCGTATCAAGATTTAAGTATGTTTTAGTAAAATCAATTCCACCTTTTTTACCAAATGCGAATCCAAGTCCGTTTAACTTATACGTAATTTCAAAAGGCAATTCTAATTCCCATTGCGAAGAACTTACTAATACATCCACATCACCTTTCTTTTTAAGGATAGGAATAATTTCAAGTGCTCTGCTTATATGTCCATTGCCGGTACCCTGTATTGCGTATAATATTTTCATTCTTGATATTCGTGATCATGATTAATTTCCTTGATTAAAAGCTGAAATAAATCTTTATTGTTTAAGTGAGCTAATTCATCTTCTTCATTCGTATCTATTTCATTTTTGCTTTCATGCTTATAAATAGACCATTGACCATTGTGGTACTCCAATGCTGTTAGATTCTCAATCCAGTCTCCAGAATTTAAATAAACAACACTGCCTTCATCGTTAGCAATTGTTTTTATTTCCGGATGATGGATATGTCCGCAAACAACATAATCGTATTTTTTAGCAATGGCAATATCTGCGCAGATCTGCTCAAAGTCGTTAATAAACTTTACCGCTTTCTTTACACTGTTTTTGATTTTTTTCGAAAGTGAAATTTTTTCGCGGCCCGTTTTTTCTAATATAAAATTGGAAAATCTGTTTAACAGAATTAATATGTCATACCCGATAGCGCCTAATTTGGTAAGCCACTTCGCATGTTGCATGGTAACATCAAATACGTCTCCGTGAAATATCCATGCTTTCTTTCCTTCAAGTTCAAGAATTAATTTATTCTCTATGGATAGATTGCCTAATTTGAACCCAACAAAGCGTCGTAATAACTCATCGTGGTTGCCTGTGATATAATGCACAGGAACACCCTTTGACGCAAATCGGATTATTTGTTTAACAACCTTTAAGTGTGACTTAGGAAAATAATTTTTACTGAACTGCCAGATATCAATGATATCACCATTCAGAATAATTAATTTAGGCTTTATTGATTTTAAGTAACTTACTAATTCTTTCGCATGACAGCCATAAGTTCCTAAATGGATATCGGATAAAACAAGAACATCTATTTCCCTTCTTCCTTTGAAGTCAGTCATATTTAGTAATTACATTTCTTCTGCAATTTCAATACGACTAGTAAGATGTTTTAACGGCGACAAATACGAGGCCATGCTTTGTATAAAAAGCCACTCAGTTGTCTTCCTGATAAATTTTGTAAGTAGTCTTTTGAATTTCACAATACAATTTTAGCCTAATAGTATTAGGTAAAAATCATCGTATCGTTAATCAATTATTAATTCAATAATGTAATTACTCCACCACAAACCAAGGATTCAATAAATTTTCCTTGTTGTAAACAAGCGGTTCGTTACTATCGGTATGACGTACCGTTAGTCCTGCACCTAATGCGATAGCATGTCCTGCCGCCGTATCCCATTCCATGGTAGGAGCAAAGCGAGGGTAAACTTCTGCAGCACCTTCGGCAACCAGGCAAAGTTTTAAAGAGCTACCTTTCGAAATCAAATTGATATCTCCATGTTTTGATTTCAACTCTTCAATGAAAACAGTAGTTTCTTCGCTCATATGACTACGACTAGCAACAACCGTAAACATACGATCTTCTTTTGCTATTGGTAGTTTGTCACTTTTGCCAATCAACGAATCAATGAAATTGTTGTTGTTTACTAAAGCAAGCAATTCATCCATTGAGCAATTTAATTTGTAAGCACCTACACCTTCAATCGAAAAATATAAATCGTTAATCACAGGAGCATAAATAACTCCGCCAACAGGTGTTTGATTTTTTATTAAGGCAATGTTAACAGTAAACTCGCCATTGCGTTTTATGAATTCTTTCGTTCCATCTAATGGATCAACTAACCAGAATAAGTCCCAGTTTTTTCTATCGGAGTATTCAATCGATTTCCCTTCTTCACTCAGTAAAGGCAACGTAGTACTTCCTAAATATTTTACAATTTCAGAATTAGAACGCTTGTCAGCTTCGGTAAGCGGACTTTTATCGTCTTTCATTTCAACGATAATTTCTCCTTCGTAAACTTTTAATATTTCTTTTCCTGCGTGAATAGAAGCAACAATAGCGCGCTCAATAAGTGTAGTGTAGTTCATCTTAAACAATCATTCCTGCTGCTACTGTTTCGTTGGTAGCCTCATCAATTAAAATAATACTTCCGGTATGACGGTTCTTACGATACGAATCGAAATAAAGAGGCACAGTTGTTTTGACGTTGATTCTTGCAATATCATTCATTGCAATTTCTTTGTCTGCTTCATTACGATGCATCGAGTTAATATCAACCTTGTAACGAATATCTTTAATTACACAACGCGCATCTTTAACGGTATGGCGAATAGCATATTTTCCACCTACCTGTAAATTGTTGGCATTCATCCAGCAGATCATCACATCAAATTCTTGTTCCATGGATGGAACATTGTTTTCGCGCACAATCATATCACCACGACTAATATCTACATCGCGGTCTAACGTCATTGTTACCGACATAGGTGCGTAGGCTTCTGAAATTTGCTCTCCAAAAAGTTCAATGGTTTTTATCTCAGCTGTTTCGCCGCTTGGTAAAATTTTTACTTTATCGCCTGGCTTGTAAATTCCGCTTGCAACTCTTCCAGCATACCCTCTGAAATCGTGATATTCGGTTTGCTGCGGACGAATAACATACTGCACCGGAAAACGACAATCGATATGATTTTCATCGCTACCAATATGTAAGTTCTCTAATAAGTACATTAATGTTGATCCTTGGTACCAAGGCATGTTGGTCGATTTTTCTACAACATTATCACCTTTCAAAGCACTGATTGGTAAAAAGTGTACATCTTTAATATCGAGCTTAGTCGATAAGTTTCTGTACTCTTCAACAACTTTGCTAAACACTTCTTCAGAATAATCAACGAGGTCCATTTTATTCACACAAATAATCAAATGCGGAATTTGCAATAATGAAGCGATGAATGAATGACGGATTGTTTGTTCTAAAATTCCTTTACGTGCATCTACGAGTATCAACGCAGCATTTGCTGTTGATGCACCCGTTACCATGTTACGTGTGTACTGAATATGTCCGGGAGTATCCGCAATAATAAATTTACGTTTTGGTGTAGCAAAGTAACGATAGGCCACATCAATCGTAATTCCTTGTTCACGTTCTGCTTTAAGTCCGTCGGTTAACAAACTTAAATCTACATGTTCAAAGCCACGCTGTTGACTTCTCTGTTCAATAGCTTCTAACTGATCTTCAAAAATTTGTTTTGAATCGTAAAGCAAACGACCAATCAACGTACTCTTTCCATCATCAACACTACCGGCTGTGGTAAACCGAAGTAGTTCCATGTTCATATAACCTTCACTGCTAAAATCGCTCATAATTTTCTTTGTCTTCTGAATTAATTAAAAATATCCCGCTTTCTTTCTGTCTTCCATTGCTGTTTCACTGCGTTTGTCGTCATGACGTGTTCCACGCTCTGTTACTCTTGATGCAGCAATCTCATCAATAATTTCAGAGAGCGTAGAAGCAGGTGATTCAACGGCACCTGTACAAGTCATATCGCCAATCGTACGGAAACGTACAACACGCGTTTCAATCACATCGCTGTCTTTTTTCATGATGTATTCGGAGTTCGCTAATAGAACACCATCACGAAGTATTATTTCACGCTCATGCGAAAAATAAATTTCAGGAATAGGAATATTTTCTAATTGAATATACATCCAAACATCCATCTCTGTCCAGTTAGAAAGTGGAAACACTCTGAAATGTTCGCCCATGTGTTTTTTTCCGTTTAACAACATCCATAATTCAGGGCGTTGATTTTTAGGATCCCACTGACCAAACTCATCACGGTGAGAGAAGAAACGTTCCTTCGCTCTTGCTTTCTCTTCATCTCTTCGAGCGCCACCCATTGCAGCATCTACTTTTAATTCTTCTAAAGCATCTAAAAGTGTCACAGTTTGTAACACATTACGACTCGCATTAGGTCCTTTTTCTTCACGGGCTCTTCCTTTATCGATGGAGTCCTGTACGTAGCGCACTTCTAAACGAGCGCCAATTTCTTCCACCATTTTATCCCGAAAAACTAATGTTTCTGGGAAGTTATGACCAGTATCAACATGTAGTAAAGGGAAAGGAATTCTTGCAGGATAAAATGCTTTACGGGCAAGATGTGTCATAACGATTGAATCCTTACCTCCGGAAAATAACATTGCCGGTCGCTCGAATTGAGC
>CANGJU010000028.1 GCA_947453935.1 Bacteroidota bacterium
TCATTCAAAATGTTAGAAGATGGATCTGATACACTAGCAAAAGAAGAAGCAGCGAATCTTGCCGCACGTCAGAAAAAATTTATTGAACAATTAGAAGCCGCGTTAATACGCATTAAGAATAAGACCTACGGAGTATGCCGTGTTACTGGCAAGCTCATTCCCAAAGAGCGATTACGTGCAGTACCTCATACAACACAGAGTATGGAGGCCAAATTGCAGCAATACAAAGATTAATAAAGTAGAGTAAAACAATAGGGACGATGAAAATCGTCCCTTAATTATTATATGTGATGAAGAAGCCGTTACTATTAATCATAGGGATTTTACTTTTAGACCAGCTTGTAAAGTTTTGGGTTAAAACTCATATGTACCTCGGAGAAGAAATTCGTTTTGCCGACTGGGCGATTATTCATTTTACTGAGAATAACGGAATGGCGTTCGGAATGGAATTCGGAGGTGAGTATGGTAAAGTGTTTTTGACAACATTTAGATTAATTTTTGTTGTTGCCATCTTTTTTTATTTGAAAAAGGTAGTACAAGAGAAGGTCAATAAATTATATATCTATTGTATTGCAATGGTAATTGCAGGAGCCGCAGGTAATATAATAGATAGTGTTTTTTACGGAAAAATTTTCAGTGGAAGCGAATTCCAAATTGCTTCCTTTATGCCTGAGCAAGGATATGCATCATGGATGCACGGACGAGTAGTGGATATGTTTTATTTTCCTATTCTTAATGGACATTTCCCAGCCTGGTTTCCATTATGGGGTGGCGATGAATTCGTTTTCTTTCGACCTGTTTTTAATGTAGCTGATGCTAGTATATCCGTAAGCGTTATAGTGATGATCCTTTTTCAAAAGCAAATTTTTAATTTGGAAAATTTACAAGCATCAACAGAAATTCAAGAGGAAAATAAGCAAGAAGAAACGACTTCAGGCGAAGCTTAATTGATTATTGATTCAATTTTATTTTTCACCTCTTCAATCGTGATTCTTTTCATGCAAGGTAAATCTTGGTTGCACTTAATCTGTGTGCACGGATGGCATGGTAAAATATGATGTAGTAATCCCGATTTTTCTCCCAACGGATAAAAAGTGTCCGATTGCCCTGGACCAAAAAGTCCTAATGCAGGCACTCCGCTTAATGAAGCAATGTGCAAAGGCGAGCTATCGTTTCCAATGAATAATTGTGATTGCTCACAGAGTACCTTGAATGCTCCTAAATTTAATTTCCCCGCAGCGTTATAAGTAGTAAAAGGTATCATATTTTGAATTCGTTCAATTCCCATTAACTCTGAATTGTCTCCACAAAAAACAATATCAAGTGCGTAATTTTCCTTCAAATAAATGGCAATTGCCGCAAAGCGTTCTTCGGGCCACTGGCGTAAAACTCTTTTTACCTGCGTATGAAGAATGGCAAAACGGGTTAATTTGTTTTCAGCAATAAAATCCTTCGCCTGATGAATCTCTACCCCAGAAGCATAAAGTCTTGGTAAATCAAAAGGTAAATCGCCGATGGCAGGTTGAATAATCTGATAAATAGTTTCCGACTCATGAGGCTGATGTCCTTTGTTTTTCAAACGAATAGCACCACGTTCTAAGCGATAGGTGGGAGTATTCATCAAAGCATAAAAAATACCTGCCCATTTCCCTCTTAAATCAATAAGTAAATCATAGCGATTTCCTTCTGGACGATCATCACTGATGATATAATCAACACTCGGATCATGCTGAATAAGTGCTGCTGCCGCTGGCTTGCACCAAACCGTAAGTTTTGCTGTTGGATGTTGTTTCTTTAGCAATGAAAAGGCGTGAGTCGAATAACACATATCGCCAATCTCATCCTGCCGTATAATTAAAATCGATTGTACCTTCAAATCCTGAATTTTCTTTCCGCGATTAATCAGCTTCGAAAGGAAAATCGAAGCCACATTCACAAACTTATCGGGTAGGCCAGGGTGAAACATAAAGTGAGTGCGAAAATACGAATTCCGAATTGACAAAAAATCAGGGATTGGGTTTAAAAAATTAGTGAGGGACTATATTTCTACAAAAAATTCCTATATTTGCAGAGAGATTTCAAAGTTAGACGAGGGGACGATAGTCCCCTCTTTTATTTAATCTTATGATCGAAAAAGAAAACATAGCATCCTGGGTACAGGAAAAAATTGAAGGGACAGATAACTTTCTGGTTGATATTAAACTATCGACAGGTAAGTTAATCGTTGCATTGGATAAACCATCAGGAATTACGCTCGAGGAGTGTTCGGCCGTTAGCAGACATTTATTGGAGCAATTGGAGCCAACAGGTTTTTTAGAAACGCATGAAGTTGAAGTGGGTAGTCCTGGGATGGATGCACCATTAGTTGTTCCTCAACAGTTTTATAGAAGAATTGGCCGCGAGTTACGTGTGTACGATAAATTGGGAAAAGAAATGAAGGGCACTTTATTATCGGCGAATGAAAATGGTTTCGAATTAAAAGAAATCACATCAAGAAAAGAAAACAAAAAGAAAATTATAAGCGAAACAACCCATCAGTTAAACTATGGTGACATTCGCGAAGCAAAACTGATTATTAACTTTAAAATTAAATAAGTATTAAAATGGACCATCACGTACTGATAGAATCCTTCTCGGAATTCAAAGAAGTAAAGAACATTGATCGTGCAACCATGATGAGTATCCTCGAAGATGTAATTCGTGGGATGTTACGTAAACGCTATGGAACAGCCGATAATTTTGATGTTATCATCAATATTGATAAAGGTGACTTAGAACTTTATCGCAATCGTGTTATTGTTGAAGATGGCATGGTTGAAGATCCTGTTACTGAAATTGCTTATTCAGAGGCAATCAAAATAGAACCTGATTTTGAAGTAGGGGAAGATTTAACAGAAACTGTGAAGCTGGGAGATTTTGGTCGTCGTGCCGTATTAGCATTACGTCAGAATTTAGTTGCAAGAATTTCTGAATTAGAAAAAGATGGTGTTTATAGAAAGTATAAAGATCGTGTAGGTGAAATTTTAACAGGTGAAGTATATCAGATCTGGAAGAAAGAAATTTTGATTTTAGATGATGAAGGAAATGAATTAATTCTTCCTAAGAATGAAACAATTCCTGCCGATTTCTTCAAGAAAGGTGATGCTGTTCGTTCAGTTATCCAACGTGTTGAAATGGTAAATAACAACCCACGTATAATCTTATCTCGTACATCTCCTGTTTTCTTAGAGCGCTTGTTTGAACAAGAAGTTCCAGAGGTGTTTGATGGGTTAATCACTATCAAAAATATTGTACGTGAACCAGGCGAAAGAGCAAAAGTAGCAGTGGAGTCTTACGACGACAGAATTGATCCTGTTGGAGCTTGTGTGGGTATGAAAGGTTCTCGTATACACGGTATCGTTAGAGAATTAAGAAATGAAAATATTGATGTGATTAATTACACAACAAATCTTCAGTTATACATTTCTCGTGCATTAAGTCCTGCAAAAATTACTTCTATTAAGTTAGATGATGAAACGCATCGTGCTGCTGTTTATATGAAGCCAGATCAGGTATCATTGGCAATTGGTAAGGGCGGACATAACATCAAATTAGCAGGTCGCTTAACAGGTTATGAAATCGACGTATACCGTGATAGTGAAGATGAAGAAGAGGATGTTGATATTGAAGAATTCAGTGATGAGATTGATTCATGGATTATTGATGAATTAAAAGCTATCGGTTGTGATACAGCTAAGAGTGTGCTTGCAATTTCTGTTGAAGATTTAGTAAGCAGAACAGACTTAGAAGAAGAAACAATCCGTGAAGTTGTAAGAATTCTTCGTTCAGAATTTGAATAGTAAATCTCTACTCGCAGCGAGATAAAATTTGCGAAAAATCAAATAAGGCAATTCAGCCTTGTTATTAAAAAAAGAATAATTAATTCGAATGGCAGAAGATAAAGCAATACGCCTCAGTAAAGCAGCAAAAGAACTGAATGTAGGTCTTACGCACGTGGTGGAATTTCTGGAATCGAAAGGTATAGCGATTGATAGTAATCCAAATACCAAGATTTCGCAGGATGTCTATGCGTTGTTACAAGATACTTACATGCCAGATCGTTTGGCGAAGTTAGATGCTCAGGAAATTACTCGTGAAAAAATGAAACGAGATAATGTAGTTATTGAAGCAACCACATCTAAGCCTGAAGCTAAGAAGGAAGTAGAATCAGATAACGATGATTCTTTGAAGAAGAGTTTAGATGAAATTAAATTAGCCGCCGCAGCTGAAAAGAAAACTGCAAAGAAAAAAGAAGATCCTAAGCCAGAGCCAGAAGTGATCAAGGCAAAAGCTGATGTAGATGCTCCGAAGATTCTCGGTAAAATAGATTTAGATGCAGGTAAGAAGAAGTCGAAGAAGAAAGAAGAGCCTGTTGTAGCAAAAACAGAACAAAAACCTGTTGAGAAAAAGCCTGCTGCAAAGGTAGAAGCGAAGAAGGAAGAAGAGAAGCCAGTTGTAAAAGCAAAAGTAGAAGAGAAGAAGGAAGAGGTAAAGCCAAAAGAAAAAGCAGTTGAACCGGCAACTCCTGAAGTGAAAGCGAAAGTGGAAGCTCCTCCAGTTGAAACGCCTCAAGCTCCTCCAGCAGCAAAAGAAGAAACTAATCTTCCTCCTGAACATATTAGTGTAAGGGTCGAGAAATTATCAGGTCCCAATATCTTGGGTAAAATTGTTTTACCTGTTGATCCTCCAAAGAAAAAGCCTGTTGCATCTTCATCTGATTTTGCATCGGGTCAGCGTAAGCGTAAGCGTAAGGAAAATCCAAGCGGTTCTGCGCCTCAAACAGGTGGAGGCAATACGCAACAACGTCCTTGGCAAGGTGGTCAACAACGTCCGGGAGGTGATAATCGTCCAGGCGGAGGAAATCGTCCATTCAACAAAGGTGGAAATAAAGGTCGTCCTGCACCAGCAGCGCAACAACCCAAGGTTGAACCTACCGATAAAGAAATTCAAGATCAAATTAAAGCAACACTTGCCCGCTTAAGTGGGTCAGGTAAATCAAAAGCTTCTAAATTCAGAAAAGAAAAACGTGATTTACATGCTAAGCGTCAAGAAGCTTTGGATGATACAACGGATAAAGTAATTAAAGTTACTGAGTTCGTTTCTGCGAATGAGTTAGCGAAAATGATGAACGTACAAGTGAATCAAATTATCGCTACTTGTATGAGTTTAGGATTATTTGTTTCTATCAACCAACGTCTCGATGCTGAAACTATTACTGTTGTAGCAGGTGAATTTGGTTATACTGTTGAATTCGTTTCAGCCGATGTGCAAGAAGCAATTAATGATGATATTGATGATGAGGCTGACTTAGAAACACGTGCTCCAATCGTTACTGTAATGGGTCACGTCGATCACGGTAAGACATCCCTGTTAGATTATATACGTAAGGCGAATGTAATTGCAGGCGAAGCAGGAGGTATCACGCAGCATATCGGAGCTTATGAAGTAACACTTGAAAACGGAAGAAAGATTACATTCTTAGATACTCCAGGTCATGAGGCCTTTACGGCTATGCGTGCCCGTGGTGCTAAGGTTACCGACGTAGCAATTATTGTTGTGTCTGCTGATGATAGTGTCATGCCGCAAACGAAAGAAGCAATCAACCATGCGCAAGCAGCAGGTGTGCCTATCGTGTTTGCTATTAATAAAATTGATAAACCAGATGCTAACCCTGAAAAAATTAAGGAGCAATTAGCATCCATGAATTATCTTGTTGAAGACTGGGGTGGTAAATATCAAAGTCAGGATATTTCTGCTAAGAAAGGATTAAACGTAGATAAATTATTAGAAAAAGTATTGCTTGAGTCTGATTTACTCGACTTAAAAGCGAATCCAGAGCGTTTGGCAAAAGGAACTGTTATCGAATCTTCACTTGATAAGGGTAGAGGTTATGTAACAACAGTACTTGTTCAAACTGGAACATTGAAAATAGGTGATGTTGTTCTTGCAGGTTGTTATAGCGGTCGCGTGAAAGCGATGTTTAACGAACGTGGAGGAAAAACTCTTGAGGCAGGACCTTCGCATCCAGCATTAATTCTGGGAATGAGTGGTGCACCTCAGGCAGGTGATCAATTTAATGTAATGGATGATGAAAGAGAAGCACGCGAGATTGCTAACAAACGTTTACAGTTGCAACGCGAACAAGGTATACGTACGCATAAGCATATTACACTTGATGAAATCGGCCGTCGTTTAGCAATCGGAAACTTCAAAGAGTTAAATGTGATTGTGAAAGGTGACGTGGATGGTTCAGTAGAAGCATTAGCAGATTCATTATTGAAGTTGTCGAATCCAGAAATCCAGGTGAATGTTATTATGAAAGGCGTTGGTCAGATTTCTGAATCAGATGTGAACTTAGCATCTGCATCGAATGCCATCATCATCGGATTCCAGGTTCGTCCTTCTGTAAGTGCTCGTAAGCTTGCAGAGAATGAAGAAATTGATATTCGTTTATATTCTATCATCTACGATGCAATCAATGAAGTGAAAGCAGCAATGGAAGGAATGCTTGCTCCGGAATTTGAAGAGAAAATTACTTGTAATGTTCAAGTGCGTGAAACATTCAAGATTCCGAAAGTGGGTACAATTGCAGGTTGCATGGTGCTAGAAGGTAAGATCAACCGTAATACACAAATCAGAATTATTCGCGACGGAATCGTTGTCCATAGCGGTGAACTAGCTTCATTAAAACGATTTAAAGATGATGCTAAAGAAGTTCAGGCTGGAATGGAGTGCGGATTAAATATCAATAAGTTTAATGATATTAAAGAGGGTGATATTATTGAAGGCTACGAACAAGTTGCAATTAAACGAACGCTTGCTTAAAATTAGTTTAGTAATTATCTAATAATAAGGAGAAGCGTATTCTATCGAGTACGCTTTCTCTTTTTAAAATAATATTCCTGATTTAAAATTGTAGTTGCTATATTTAGTAACCTAAAAATTAAAATAATGAAAAAACTATTACTCTCACTCTTAGTTTTATGTTCAATTGGTTCATTAAAATCGTTTGCCGGAGCAGGCGATACAACCGTTGTTCAAGCTTTTACTTTTAATTCGCCACAAAGAGCGTGGTTTGTATTTCCTTCGGCTACCATTAATTATGAGAAGATTTTGATGTTGTATACACTGAAGTGTAACCCGGCGCAATTCCCTGAATGTGGAGAATGGGATTACTTAACGAATACTTATGTGTATAAGCATACTGGATTAATCGATAGTACAATTCATAACCAAAATTTATATCTAGTCAACGGTGGTAACTTTTCTTCTTTTACTTACTCGAATACACCAACATATACGCACAATACGCATTGGGATTATTTCATTAATCACCTTACAACTTCTTCACTGAACACGTATACTGTAGGTGGAGGAAGTACAACTGCTAATCATCCATTCGGGACAGCTAATAATTTATCAAAGTCGCAATATTTATGGCGTGCCTCTGAACTAACGGCTGCGGGTATGGGTGCAGGTAATATTACAGGGTTGAATTTTTATTTGCAAAATACGGGCTCGCCTTTTAATAAATTAACTATCCGACTGAAAATGGTGACAGCAGATACGATTACTGCTGCTACTACTAACGGCAATGGATTTACTACTGTTTACAGCAAAGGACATGATTTTGCACCTAATACCGCTGGATGGAGAAATATTCAGTTGACCAATTCTTTTTATTGGGATGGCGTATCAAATTTAATTGTTGAAGTATCTTTTGATAATGCAACTACAGGCGCTGATAATATTGTACAATCTGCGACAACAAATTTTAAGTCAGGTGTTACTAATGCTTCTAACGATCGCACACTTAAAACACATTATGCTTCTTATGTTGAAGTGCCTGTTAATCCAGACTTAGCAGCTATCGATTCATTTATTACTGTTTCTTTCTGGGCCTATGGCGATGCAGCATTGCAGCCTATGGATGGAACAACGTTTGAAGCGGTTGATTCAAGTGGTAATCGCATAATTAATTCTCACACTCCTTGGTCAGATTCAAAAGTATATTGGGATGCAGGAGCTTTGGGTAGTAGCTATGATCGTATTTCAAAATCGGCAACAGCAGCTCAGATTAAAGGACAATGGAATTATTGGACATTTACCAAAAACTGTGTAACTGGTTCCATGAAAATTTTCTTGAATGGTGCTACGTTTTTTACAGGTGGTGGTAAAACGAAACTAATGGCGGGCATTAACAAATTCCGCGTTGGTAAAGGAAACTGGAATGGTTCACTTGCATACGATGGAAGAATTGATGAGTTTGCTGTTTTTAATGTGGATTTACCACAGGCAACTATTCAGCAGTTCATGAATAAAAAAATAGATGCTTCACATCCTTACTATAACAACTTAGTCGCTTATTATCATTTTGATGATGGCAATTATTTTACTGCAGCTGATGCATCACCTTTGAATCATGGACCAGCTTATTTTAGTTTAGGTGCCGATAATCCGTTGAAGTCTGCATCCGAAATAAACTATGCATGGAATGAAACTAACGTGCGTCCTAATTTAACTTTTGAACAAGGCGTATATACGTCGCAGTTAGATTCTGTTTTTGTACTTGATTCTGTTATGAATCCTCCAACACAAATCGTAGCATACCTCGATACTATTAATAATGTTGGAATGCCAACAGATACAATGGTGGTTTGGCCATTAGGATACACTAATTTTATTTACACACCGCAAGGACAAATGATTGATTCAACAATGACACCTGCGGATGGAACGATTAACCAAAGTGTTTATACTTACTATACTTATTCTCCTAATGTTATTCGTTACGAAATGGGACGTTATATCACTCCTTATGGTAACGGGTTGAGTTTAGGTAGTGGATGGACATGGACGTTTGATGTGAGTGATTATAGAACATTGTTACACGATAGCGTGGATATGTCGGCTGGTAACTGGCAGGAATTATTAGATGTAAAGTTTTTATTTATCGAAGGAACACCTCCGCGCGATGTTCTCGGAATTCGAAATCTGTGGAATGGTAATTTTAATTATGGTGTTGCAAGTAATCCAATAGATAACAGTCTTCAAGCTTTAACTGTCGATTTAGAACCTAATGCTGTAAATGCTCGATGGAAATCGCGTGTAACAGGACACGGAATGGATTCACCAGGTAACTGTGCAGAATTTTGTCCGAAGAGCCATTATTATAAAGTGAACGGTATTCAACGATATTCAAAATTAGTATGGAGAGATAACTGTGATTTTAATCCGCTTTATCCGCAAGGAGGAACTTGGGTGTACGATCGTTCTAACTGGTGCCCAGGTGCTGAAGTATGGACATACGACTGGGAAATTTCTAGCTTCATAACGCCGGGTACTTCTTTTACATTAGATCACGATGTGCAAGCTTACACACAAACTTCCGGTTGGGATTATTACCAGATCGAAGATCAATTGGTAAGCTATGGTGCTCCTAATTTTACCAATGATGTTGCTATAGAAGATATTCTTGCTCCTACTACTAATCAAATGTGGTTGCGTAAGAATCCTGTTTGTTCTTCTCCAATAATCAAAATAAAAAATACAGGTTCTGCTACGTTAACATCCGCTACAATTACTTATGGTTTAGTAGGTGCAGCTCCTACAGTATATAACTGGACAGGTTCAATTGCATTTATGCAGTCTGCTACATTAAACCTTCCTAATTTTAATTGGATTGGTGGGGCTACTAAATTTTATGCGTATGTAAGTAATCCAAATGGAGTAACAGATGAATACGCGCACAACGATACAATGCGTACGAACTTTGTTTATCCAAGTGCAACACCTTCTACGTTTGTTATCGAGTTAAAAACGAATAGCGCTCCTAATGAAAACAGCTATACTGTAAAAGATGAAAACGGAAATATTATTTTATCAAGAAGTAATCTAGCTGCTAATACGTATTATAACGATACGCTTAATTTACCAAGTGGATGTTACCGTTTTGAATTACTTGATTCAGGTGAAGATGGTTTAGCATGGTGGGCAAATACAGCGCAGGGTACTGGCTATGTCCGATTTAAAAATACAATGGGTAATGTGATGTATAATTTTAATTCTGATTTTGGCGGACAAGTTTATAAGCAATTTACAGTGGGTATTGCTACTGGCGAAGAGGAATTTTTGTTAACCAATGTTACTAATCTTAACGTCTATCCGAACCCTTCTGAATCAATGGTGTATATCGATTATAACTTAACTAATCGTAATGATGCTTCAATTGAGGTGTTAGATTTAATGGGTAAAGTAATTTATTCATCGAAAGATGAAAACGTAACAGCAGGTAATAGAGTAGTGGATATGTCTGAATTTAGTAACGGCGTTTATTTCGTTCGTTTGATTTCAGGTAATCAGCAAATGACAAAGAAACTAATCATTAAAAAATAGAATCAATAAATTAAAAACAGTATGAAAAAGATAGCAGTACTCTTAATTGGGTTTGTGATTTCCGTAGGTCAGTTGCGTGCTGACGAAGGTATGTGGCCTCTTATTATGATTCAGCAATTGCAAGACAGTATGCAAGCGCGTGGATTAAAACTTACAGCTGATGATATTTACAATATCAATAAAGCTTGTGCTAAAGACGCCGTTGTCCGTTTAATGTCGAAGCAAAATAGAATGTTTTGTACAGGAGAAATTATCAGTAGTGAAGGATTATTTTTAACGAATCATCATTGTGGTTATGGTGCTATTCAAGAGCTAAGTACCAATGAAGATAATATTTTAGCGAATGGTTTCTGGGCTAAAAATAAAAGCGAAGAAAGAAAAGCTAATTTTAATATTGGCTTGCTTGCTAAAGTAGAAGATGTTACTTCAAAAATGCTGGATAGTATAAGCCTTACAATGGATGAAACATCACGTGCAAAGGCAGTAGCTGATAAACTTACTAAACTACAAGCTTCTTTAAAAGAAGCATTAGGTGCTGATAAAGACAACTACGTTGTTGAAGTAGTTCCTTTTTATGCAGGAAATAAATATCTGGCAATGTACTATACGGTTTTCAAAGACATTCGCTTAGTGGGTACTCCTCCAGAGAATATTGGAAAGTTTGGCGGAGAAACAGACAACTGGATGTGGCCACGTCATACAGCTGATTTTAGCATGTTTCGTATTTATGCGAACGCTGATAATAAACCATCCGAGTATAACGCAAGCAATAAACCTTATAGCCCATTACATTTCTTCCCTATCAATATTCAAGGAAAAAATCCTGAAGATTTTGCAATGATTATGGGTTATCCAGGAAGAACACAACGTTATACGTATAGCAAAGGAATTCAATATTTCGCTTCTAAAGAGCGCCCGATGCGAGTTAAAGTTCGTCGTGATGTATTAGATGTTTACGAAGAGTTTATGCATGCAGATCCAAAAATTAAATTAATGTATGCTGATAAATTCGCAGGATTAAGTAACTATTGGAAGAAGTTTATGGGTGAAGCATCTGCACTTCCTCAACAACATTTGTTCGAGAAAAGAAAAGCAGAAGAAGATAAGTTGAAAGCGTGGATTGCAGCTAACAACAAAGGTGCAATGTATAATGAGATGTTCAGTTTATATGATCAGGCGTATGCTCAACAAGAGAAGTATGGTTTATACAGTGTGTACTTTCAGGATGGAGTGAGCAACTCTCAACCAATGGTGTTTGCATTAGGACTTTCAAAGTTAGAAGCTTTGTTAAAAGACAAATCAAAATCAGCGGAAGCTAAAAAAGCAGCTGATGAAATGATGAAAGAACTGGATGAGCAATACAAAGAATATTTCGATCCGATTGAAGTAAAAGTTTTAGCAACTGTTTTAATGCACTTAACAGAAGATTTAGATCAAGCGAATCTTCCAAAAGAATTAGTTGATCTGTCTGTTAAATACAAGAAAGATTATTCGAAAATGGCTGCCGATTTATATGCTAAATCATTCCTGACATCAAAAGATAAGATGAAAGCATTTTTGTCTTCACCTTCTGCAAAGAAAATGAATAAGGATATGATTTATGTAATTGCCAATGCATACATGAATAAAATGAATGTTGATATGCGTCCGATTTCAATGGAGATCAGCAGTAAATTGAGTCGTGCAAATCGTTTGTTTCAGGCAGCAATGTTAGAAATGGATGGTAAAAAGTTGTATTCTCCTGATGCAAATGGAACAATGCGCCTTACTTACGGTCGCGTGTTACCGTACAATGCAAAAGATGCTGTCTTCTATAAAGAGTTTACTACATCAAAAGGTATTCTTGAGAAATATACTCCTGGCGACATTGAGTTTGATGCTCCAAAGAAATTAGTTGATATGTTAAAAGCAAAAGACTTTGGTCAGTATGCTGATAAGGATGGAGAATTACATGCTTGTTTTCTAACAGATAACGATATCACAGGTGGTAATTCAGGTTCTCCTGTAATAAATGGTAGAGGTGAGTTAATCGGAACTGCATTCGATGGTAACTGGGAAGCAATTGCAAGTGACTTTGGATTTGATGCTAATTTGCAAAGAACAATTTCATTAGATATTCGCTATACTTTATTTATCATGGATAAATTCGGAGGTGCAGGATATTTGTTAAATGAAATGAAGATTGTAAAGTAATTTCAAATTTATAATTGAGTAAAAGGCTGCATGAAAATGTAGCCTTTTATTTTATCCCCATTTTGCTAAACCAGTCGGATGCTGTTTTTTCAAATCCACTGATTTTTTCTTGTGGTTGTTTGTTGGCTAAACTAACCATCATGGACATACGCGGATTTTTAGCAAAGGCGTTTTTGTGTTTGATGATGAACAACCAATATAACGCATCCCATACTTCACACCAATGACCTTTTGGATAGTTGCTCATTTTTAAAATGTAATTAGATCCGGAAATGTAAGGCTTTGTACTCATCAATCCTGCGTCGGCATATTGACTCATGCCGTATACATTTGGTACCATCACCCAATCGTAGGCATCAATAAATAATTCCATAAACCAACGATACACCTCATCAGGATCAAATTCGCAGAGCAACATAAAATTACCCACTATCATTAGTCGCTCGATATGATGTGCATACCCATGTTCATTAACTTTGTGAATCACATCATCAATAGGAGCAATGCCGGTTGTTCCATTGTAAAATGATGCTGGAATTTTTCTTGTGTATTGAAAATGATTATTCGTTCGCTGATATACTCCTTTGTGTGTATACACAACTCGAATAAATTCGCGCCAGCCTAATATTTGTCGGATAAAACCCTCAACTGAATTAACTGGTAATTCTCTTTTGTTGAATTCTTCAATAGTTCTATCTAAAATGTAATCAGGATTTATTAATCCGATATTTAGCATTGGCGTTAAAATGCTATGAAATAAAAACGATTCGCCTTCAACCATTGCATCTTGATAAATACCGTAGTTGTTCAAGCGTTCATTTAAAAAAGTATCGAGCCATTTTTTACTTTCTTCAAATGTTATAGGATATAAAAGCACATCAGCTTTCCCCGGATTATTTGCAAAGTTGGTATTCGCATAATTCAGAGCTTCTTGAATAAGTGCACTGGTTTTAATTTTCGGTAATGCATGAACGATAGTCCCTGCAGGCATCTTTTTTCTATTTTCTGAATCAAATGTCCATTTACCACCGGTAGGTTTATCGTTATCTAGTAAAATTGAAAAATGTTTTCTGAAGTGAATGTAAAAATCGGTCAAGAAGAATTTGTTCTTTGATTTCAAATATTCATCACTATCATTCTTTGAAATAATAAAATTTGGACTATCACACCAATTGATTTTAATGGAGTGCTTATTGGCAAATCGGTTTAATCTTCTTTCCAGTAAATAATCATTTACTTTTGCAATGTAAATTTGATTAATTGATTTCTCTTTAAAGAAGGCAAACAACTTTTCTAGATTTGATTTTGATGAGTTGCTTTCAATGTAATGAACGTTATATTCTTTATCCGATAAATGAGCAGCATAATATTTCATAGTTGCCCTGTGATAGGCAATTTTGATTTTATGAAAATTAAAATGCTTGAAGAATAAATCATCTTCTAGAATAAAAACATCCCTGCTAATGTTTAGTGCCGGATGGTTTTCATATAGCTGATGAGGAAATACAATACTTGCTGAGTTCACTTAACCAAAACAACAAAATGAAATGTTTGTTTTATTTGCATGGATATATCATTACTATGAATAGAAATAAAATTCCTTTGAAGAGACAAGAATTAAAATTTCAATTAATAGTTAGCAACCCAATTGTGAATCGACATCTAATTAATCTACAATAGAAATAATTAATTTGTAGTTTTCTACACAAATGAAAAAATGGCAAACAGAATTACGGAAATTATCATTCCGTATAGAAATGTGTTATACGAATACGATAGATATCGATATTTACGATCTAAAACTTTACCTTGACCGTAGAAATCAGCAAAGATGGATCTAAAAAGATACTCGTCGTCTTTCACGATAGTTAACATTGTATCTTCAAAGTCCTCACGAGAAAGACTAGAAAAGTTTCCGAAGAAGAATAACGTTGTGCCTTTTTTGTCGAGGTATTCTTGAGTAATATCAACCTTTCTAATAGTAGGTCGAGTAACTAAAATCGCAAATATTGTTGATATTAGTGATGTTGCCATTAAAAATAAAATTGGCAGATGAAATTTTTCTTGATAACCTCCATTCTTTGCAAGCGAACTAATTATTATCGTAAGCAAGACTGTGCTAATGGATATAATAATGTTAGCCTTATTATCTGCTAAATTATTTTGAGTGTTTAAATTGTTCGATAATACACGAAAGTACCCATTGACTCCAGTATCATGAAATTCTCCTAACGGTTTTCTTGCGGATTCACTATAATTTGAAGGCCTAGGCATATTTTAAGTTTAATTTTCAAAATTATTATTTGATAGGGTTAATGTAGTTTAATTAGCAAAACTTAATTTTAATTTAACGTTGGGGAACGTGTGTTTTTATGATAACGATGGTGTTTGTTTCTATTGCTATGTTGCTTCATCATGGTTAAAATGTTTTATACATTTGAAACATGAATGAATATTTAGAAATACTATTACGGTCAGTAGCAGTTTATCTGTTTATTGTAGTTGCAATTCGATTATTTGGCAAAACAGAATTAGCTCAGTTATCTGTTACCGATTTAGTTTTCATTTTACTAATCAGTAATTCAGTGCAAAATGCCATGGTTGGACCCAGCACAACACTTGGAGGTGGTTTAACAGCAGCTTTAAGTTTGTTTGTTTTAAATTTTCTAATCAAACGACTAACATTTAAATCGAAGACGTTAACGAGTTTATTGCAAGGTGAACCTGTGATGCTAGTTCACGAAGGGAAAATCATCAAACGACATTTAGAAAAAGTAATGATTACCGAAGATGAATTGTTGGCTGCTGCACGTGAGCATGGAGTTGAGTCGATTGATAAAGTTGACCTTGCAGTATTGGAAGCTGATGGAAATATCTCTATTTTATCGAGTAATTTTCATCATCAAACAAGAAAAAAACGACCGCATAAAATTGTTCACAAACAGTAATTACTCTATGTGGAAGGTAATTGAAAATGTACCTTTTTGATAGATCACTTCTGTATCTGCTGGCAAATCAGTTTCCGAGAATTTCGTTTTGTAGGCGATCTCTTTAGCTTTCTTTAATAAAGTGCTGCTTGTTGTGGTTGATCCTCGGGCTGGTCCTTCTGCTAAAACAACATTTCCATTTGAATCTACGCTTATGTCAAGCACTATTTTACCTTCTTCTTGATACTGTTCATTTAATACAGGAAGGATTCGGATATTCCTACCCGTTAGGTTGGCCGTTATAGGTGTTTGCTCTGTGGATGAATTAGGACCCGAGTAAGGAGAATTTCCTACATCCCCTTTACTTGAGTTGTTTAAATCCCGTTTTGGTAATTTGATATCGTCAGGAACAATAAATGAGGTTGTATAAAATTCTTTGATACTTTCTAAAAAAGCAAAAGCTTCCATTCTGGTTTTAAAATCGCCCACTCTGATTTTAAAATTGGGCTGCTGATAGATTAAGTAAGCTGGGGTATTCGAAAAATTATTAGAGAAGTCCGTTTTAATTTCTGCTGCCTTTGATCTTTCAGAACCGAAATAAAGCTGAATTCGATATCCCGGAGTTGTTTGTTTTAACAAACCTAATCTTTTATGCCTTTCTACTAAATCGGATGTCATTTCCTCGCTTGATGGAACAACATTCTGATTTTGAGCTATTACAAACCCATTCAGGCAAATAAAGGTTAAAAATAGGAGGCTTACTTTTCGGGTTTGATTCATGGTTCAAAAATAGTCAAACGTCAAATATTTTAAATCATTATGTCCGATATTAATCATTGTTGGTCTCGATTAACAAATTAGACCGATTTTAAATTTATAAAATGTTTGATTTTTTTTCGTGTTATATTCAGATTGTGTTAAATTCGCGGCTGAAAAAATAGGTTTTTGTCGCAGTTCGGTAAAAACTTGATGATAAAAAATTAAACAATTTAAACGACTTCATATGTCTCGTTACGTATCCAGGTATTTGACAATCACATTGTTTGCGTTGTTCCTGAACGTAATTTCTCTTTCCCAAGTAGTGGCTCAGCCTGATGGCGGCGCTATCTTCAAAGCTAACTGTACGTCATGCCACGTGGTGGGTGACAATAAAGTTGTAGGTCCGGGATTGAAAAATGTTCACCAACGCAGAAGCGAAGAATGGTTGCTTAAGTGGATTAAAAATTCCAGCGCCTTTATTAAATCAGGCGACGCAGATGCAAATAAATTATTCGAAGAGAATAATAAAATTGCGATGCCGGCTTTCAATCTTTCGGATGACGAAATCAAATCAGTTATCGCTTACATTAAAACTGAAAGTGAAAAAGCTCCTGCAGCCGCCGCTCCAGGAACTGCTGATCCAAATGCCGCACCAGGCGCAGAAAATCAGGAAGATGGAAGTCCAACAGTATTATTGTTGGTTACGCTTGGTTTAATAGCATTGTATTTCATTCTAAACAGTGCTAAAAAAGGACTTGAAAGAGTTGTTCGTCAGCGTGAAGGATTGCCGGAGCCTCCGGTTTATAAGGGAAAGGCATGGGTTCGTGAACACAAAAAGTTAATTGCAGTTATCACAATATTTCTAGTTGTAGTAGGTAGTGTTAAAGGATGGTATGCATTAAAAGGCATTGGTGTTCAAGAAGGTTATCAGCCAGATCAGCCAATTAAATTCTCTCATGCGCTTCACGTAACGCAAAACAAAATCGATTGTCGCTATTGCCACTCAGGTGCTGAGAAATCGAAAAATGCAAATATTCCTTCTCCAATGGTTTGTATGAACTGTCATAAATATGTTCAACAAGGACCAAAATACGGTACTGAAGAAATTGCTAAGATTTACAAAGCTGTTGGTTGGGATAAGGATAAGCAAGTTTATACTGGTAAAACAAAACCAATTCAATGGGTTAGAATTCATAACCTACCTGATTTAGCTTACTTTAATCATGCTCAGCACGTTAAAGTTGGTAAAGTAGAATGTCAGACTTGCCACGGTGAAGTTCAGAATATGGAAGTGATGAAGCAAGCTTCTCCTTTAACAATGGGATGGTGTATTAACTGTCACCGTCAAACAGAAGTTAAGATGGAAGGTAACGGTTACTACAAAGAGCTACATGAAAAGTTAAAGAAACAATATGGCCCTGATGCTAAACTTACGGTTGATAAAATCGGTGGTTTAGAGTGTGCTCGTTGTCACTATTAAAATTATAAGTAAACAATTAATCTGAAAAATACTCCAATCACGGATATGGAAAAAAGATATTGGAAAGGTGTAGAAGAACTCAATAACACTCCTGAGTTTACACGCTTACGCGATAACGAGTTTTTTGAGCACTTGCCGGTGGATGAAGTCCTAAATAAAAAGGCAGCATCTGACTCCTCAACAACACGTAGGGATTTCTTGAAATTTTTAGGATTCAGCGTAGCTGCAGCTTCTCTTGCTGCCTGCGATGCTCCCGTAAAAAAGGCAATTCCTTATGTTTCAAAGCCAGAAGAAATTACGCTAGGTATTCCTAACTATTATGCTTCTTCTTATTATGATGGTACCGACTATTGCAGTGTATTAGTTAAAACACGCGAAGGTCGTCCTATTAAAATTGAAGGAAATGATTTATCATCTATTACCAAAGGTGCTACTAATGCCCGTGTTCAAGGGTCTGTATTAAGCCTTTATGATAGCGCTCGTTTAGCAAATCCTTTAAAAGGTGGACAAAAGTCTGATTGGAAAACAGTTGATGCTGATATTACTGCAAAACTAACTGCAGCAGCAACAGCAGGAAAGAAAATCGCTATCGTTGCATCTTCAAATGCAAGTCCTTCAGCTAAAAAAGCAATTGCTGATTTTTCTGCAAAATATACAACTGCTTCATTAGTTTCTTACGATGCGGTATCTTATAATGGTATTATAAAAGGTAATGAAATGTCTTTCGGAAAGGCAATCGTTCCTACTTATAGCTTTGATAAGGCAGAAGTAATTGTAAGTTTTGCAGCTGATTTCTTAACAAGCTGGATTTCTCCAGTTGAATTTGCTAATCAGTATGGAACTGGAAGAAAATTAAGAAATGGTAAGAGAACAATGTCGCGCCACATTCAAGTGGAAGCAGCATTATCACTTACTGGTTCAAATGCGGATAGTCGTATCAAAGTAAAGCCGAGTGAATTATCAGCAGCAGTTGCAACACTTTATAATAAAGTAGCAGCATTAGCAGGTGGTTCTTCTGTTTCTGCTTCTTCAAATGCGTTTGATAAAGCTGCTGATTCAGTAGCTCGTGAATTATGGGCAGCTAAAGGAAAAGCTTTAGTTGTAAGTGGTTCTAACGATCCAAATGAGCAAGTACTAGTAAATGCTATCAACAATATGTTGGGTAGTTACGGAAATACAATCAGCCTTGATTCAGTTTGTAACTTACGTTCTAGTAA
>CANGJU010000029.1 GCA_947453935.1 Bacteroidota bacterium
GCAAGAAATAATTTTTCATTTCCGAAATCAATCTGCTTTTGTCCGTTAGGCTTTGCTTCTCCCGTTGCTACTTTCGATACTGTTTTGTTTTCTGACAATCCGAAGGAAATAGGAAGTCCCGTTTCTTTCATGATACGCTGACGCAACTCCGAAGTATAATTATAACATCCGAAGAAGCGATCCATGCCCGTCATATCAATATAGAACTCATCAATCGACGACTTCTCATAAACAGGAACATCTTCTTTAATAATATCGGTTACTACTTCTGAATAATAAGAGTATCGCTCATAATCGCCACGAATAATTATCGCATCGGGACAAAGTCGGCGAGCTAATTTAATAGGCATGGCAGAATGCACTCCAAAGGCACGGGCCTCGTAACTACATGCTGCAACTACACCTCTGTCGCTGGTGCCACCAACAATAACAGGCTTGTTATGCAAGGCGGAGTTCTCCAATCGTGAAACCGAAACGAAGAAACTATCCAGATCCATATGCACAATAGTGCGGTCTTTTTGCATGACTTGTTTGTTTGAAAAATTGTTTTTAGTTTTGGCGGTAATACAATCTATTTGAAAGGCTGTAATATAACCAAATTTTAAAATGTATTTCAACTCCAACATTAAATTACTTCGTCAGCGCCGCAAACTTACGCAAGACATGGTTGCGGGTGAGCTGGGAATTAGTCGTTCCACGATTAACAGTTACGAGAACGGTAGCGTACAAAATCCAACATTGGAAGCGCTCGTTTCTTTTTCGAAATTTTTTAAAATGAGTTTAGACACGCTCGTGAAAATCGATTTGTCGCGCGTATCGGAATTTCAGTTATCTGAATTAGAACGCGGACACGATGTGTTTGTAACGGGTGCGAAGCTACGCGTATTAGCTACTACCGTTGATAGTAATAACAAAGAAAATATTGAAGTTGTACCTATCAAGGCGAAGGCGGGTTACAAGAGTGGTTATGCTGATCCTGATTTTATCAAGAAGCTACCAACCTTTCAATTACCTATTTTATTTGGTGAACGCAAATACAGAATGTTTCAAATAAGCGGCGACTCGATGATGCCGATTCCTGATAAGAGTTGGGTGATTGGAGAGTATGTAGAAAACTTCTACGATATTAAAGATGGGCAGGCGTATATTTTTCTGACGGAAGACGATGGTGTTGTTTTTAAAATTGCGAACAACAACATTAAGAAGAAAAAAAGTTTAACACTACAATCGTTGAATCCGCTTTACGATGCATATGATGTTTCTGTGAACGAGATTCGCGAGGTATGGAAATTTTGCAACTACCTCAGCAGTGAAATCCCTGATAAATACTGGGAGCGCGATAAGATTCTAAAAAAGATCGAGAAGGTAGAGGCGGAGATGATAGAGATTAAGAAGGCGTTGTAAGAAACCCTTCGACACACTAAACCGTTAATTATTTTGTTATAATAATTGCGGTATATACTTTTGGTATGTACCTTTGTAAAAAACAATATGAAAACACTTTCCCTAAAATTAGACGATAAAATATTTGACGAGGCAGAAGAGATAACTTCAAAGCTTAATCTTGCGCGAAACCGATATATTAATGAAGCGGTAAGCATTTACAACCTTTACAACAAAAGAAAGCTTTTAAAAAAACAACTTCTTAGAGAATCTAAACTTACTAGAAAGGATTCGATGGATATATTAAGTGAATTTGAAAAATTAATAGATGAAAATTAAACAATATGATATTTGGCTTGCAGACCTTAACCCAACACGAGGAACCGAGCCTGGTAAAAAACGTCCTGTTGTAATTATTCAAACAAACTTGCTTAATGATTTTCATCCATCCACATTAATTTGTCCAATTACCTCCCAAGTCAAACCTGAAATACAACTGCTGCGTGTTCATTTAAAAACAAATCAACTAGATGTTGCGTCTGATATTCTTGTTGATCAAATTCGTGCTATTGACAATAAACGGTTTATTAAAAAACTAGGAGCCTTAAACAAAGAGCAAACAGCAAAACTTAAAAACAATATTAAGGTTGTCTTAGATTTATAAAACCACAACCCCTTTTTATTTCGAAAATCTAGATGGGCCACCTTCAGGTATTCTAACTCGAAGAAAAATTTCGTTAGCACCAAATCCACTACTGTATTCATTTAGTCCAGAAGTATTAAAATCGAAAGAATAACCAAACGAGTACTGATCCCAATCCAACATCATCTTAAGAATTGCGGCATCTTTCAGTCTGCCAAATACTCCGAAGGAAACAGAAAGCGGTTTGTTAAATCCCGTATAGCGTGTATCGTCTGTAATTCTAAATTTATAAAGCGCGCCAACTAATAATTGATTCGACGATCCTTGTTGATGATAATATACTCCCGGTAAAAATGCTCCGTTGGTTGATTCTATTCCTATTTCAGCCGAGGCAAATGCACTATAACGAACAGGTAACCTATCGGTATTTACTGCAAAAAAAGAATTATTCGGTCTGTTTATATGATATGCCGACAAACCTACATTAATCAAACGCTTATCTGTTTGAGAAAACATCCGACCACCTTCTATATAGGTATAAAGTAATCCAACACCCATATCAAGATAACGAAACTCGTTAGTTTCCAACGACTCCCCACTGCCTAATGATGGGTCATAGAAGCTACCGTTATATTGCGTTGCCCATTGTCCATCTTCAATACGAATGGCGCGTTGTGCATATCCTGCGCTGATTGCTACACCAATTTTACTTTCATTACTTAGCTGAATATGATCTGCCAATACGAAAGAAAGATTGTTGCTTGAAATGCGGGGATTACCTGCTTTATCATTAACAAACTGGATTCCTAACGCTAACGTATTACCGATGTTTCTGCGCTTTTTTGTTAAACGAGAATAAAATCCAAGTGAAGTGGTGGTGATAGGTTCTCCCAGGCTGCTCCACTGATTACGATAATTCAAAGTAGCCTCTTTTTTAAAGTTAGCTCCCGCCAATGCAGGATTTAACACAAGAGGATTGCGTTCTGCAAATGAGAAATGTATATCCTGCGCATTGCTTATAATTGAAAGCACCAAGAAAAAGTATATGAGTAGTAAACGTGTTTTCATATTATTTTACAAGCGTAATATTTCCTGACTTAGTTACAGTGATACCATTTAACTGTTTTACATATAAACGATAGGTATAAATACCTGTTGAAAGTTCTTTGCCGGCAAAAGTACCATCCCAGCATTGTTGCGGACTATTACTGATAAAAACTTGTTGTCCCCATCTGTTATAAATCGCAAACTCCATTTCTTGAATGCAATTACTATAAACACAAACGCTTTCGTTTTTCTCAGGTCCGTTACCGTTAGGAGAGAAAATAGATGGAACAAATAATTCTGTACAATCGTAATCGATTAAAACAGTAATGCTAGCCGTTGCTGTACATCCATTCACATCTGTGCCTGTTACAACGTAGGTTGTACTGCTAATTGGAGAGGCAATAGGATCAGCACAAGTAGTGCAACTTAGTCCTGTTGCTGGCGACCAACTATACGTCGACGCTCCGCTTACAGAGAGCGAAACACTTTCTCCCTGATTAATACTTTGTGGAGAAAAGGGAGTTGTTAAAGTAGGAGCTGGAATAGCCGCTATGGTTATCTGATTTGTAGTAGTACAACCATTATTATCTGTAATGGTAACCGTATAATTTCCACTGACCAAATTACCAATACTATTGGTAGTACTTCCATTCGACCAACTGTAACTATAAGGAAAATTAGTTCCTGTAACTGTTGCTGTCGCTGTTCCCGATTCTCTTCCGCAAGTATCAGGAGTAGCAGTTACTGCGATTACTGGCGCATTGTTTATGGTTAAGTTCACCGATACAACACTATCACATCCGTTTATTGTTGTGTAGATATTGCTATACGTTCCACTTTGTGTGTATACTGTTCCCCATGCTGCTGTGTAGGTGTTACAAGCGCTTACTGTCTGAACAGGATTAGTTATACTGTTATTAATGGTCAGGTTAATTGTAACGATACTATCACACCCATTAACTGTTGTATAAGTATTACTATATGTTCCGCTCTGTGTGTACACTGTTCCCCACGGTGATGCATATGTGTTACACGAGTTTAATGTTTGAACTGGATTCGTTATGCTATTGTTGATAGTCAGATTAATTGTAACGATACTATCACAGCCATTTGCTGCTGTGTAGTTATTACTATATGTTCCGCTTTGGGTGTATACCGTGCCCCATGCTGCTGTATAAGTATTACATGAGCTTACTGTTTGAACGGGATTCGTTATGCTATTATTGATTGTCAAATTAATTGTAACTATACTATCACACCCATTTGCTGCTGTGTAGTTATTACTGTACGTTCCACTTTGTGTGTACACTGTGCCCCATGCTGCAGTATAAGTGTTACATGAAATTATTGTTTGAACAGGGTTGGTTATGATGTTGTTGATGGTTAGATTAATCGTGACGACACTATCACATCCATTTACAGCTGTATAAGTATTACTGTATATTCCGCTCTGTGTGTATACGGTTCCCCATGCGGCAGTATACGTATTACAAGAACTTACTGTTTGAACTGGATTTGTTATGCCGTTGTTGATGGTTAGGTTTATTGTAACGACACTATCACATCCATTTACTGTTGTGTAAGTATTACTATACGTTCCGCTTTGGGTGTACACTGTGCCCCATGCGGCGGTATAACTATTACATGAGCTTACCGATATTGGCGAGACGCTGTATTTTGGATAAATAATTAAGTTAATTGTAATTATACTGTCGCAACCAACGGCATTAGGAATAGTGTCTGTATAAATATATAAACCAGCAGTGGTTAAAACGTTTCCGCTTGGGGTTGTATAGCTTCCGCAACTTGTAACACTTATTGTAGATGAGGTGCTCGTGCAATTATCAAAACAGATATAAACCAATCCGTCGCCTCCATTTTGATTAAAAACTCCCGTTGCAATACCTGGATAACTTGTCAAAACTGGATCAGCGCCATTGGCTGCTACACCAAAGAAACCTGCCGTTGTCATTGTACCTGTTAGCCCAGTACAACTCGTACATATAGTACCGCTACCACCGCCACCGGTACTACCCACGCCGAAACATCCATCATGACTACCGCCGCCGCCGCCGCCGTAAAAACCATCACCACCGCCACCACCACCTGTGCGATCATTAATTCCGCCTCCAAAATCTGTTGCTCCTGTTCCTCCTTGTAAAGAGCTGCCCGCAATTCCATTTACAGGATGCGGACAAATTGTATTTGAAGAGGGTGCACCGCCTGCCGTTTGTGTACCACCAAATCCATTCAAGTTAAAAGTATTGTTTGCTGAAGTAAATTCTGCAACGGTTCCACCGCCACCGCCACCAGAACGATTGTTTGCAGCACCGCCACCACCACCAGCAATTCCATAAGTAACACCTGCTATTTTTATTTCTGAACGGCCACCACCGCCACCGCCGCCACCATCAGGTCTGTTGCCCGAACCACCATTTCCTCCATTAGGCCATCCACCATTTCCTCCAATACCTCCAATGGCTTTTTTACCGCCGCCGCCAACAATAATGTCCAATACTTGTCCTGGACTAACCGCAGCAACGAGTTCTGTAAAACCACCACCACCACCTGCGTTATTAGTAAGATCTGAGCCTCCACCTCCAGCGGCTCCCCACATTTTTATTCTTAAAGTATCTACTCCAGAGGGGACGGTCCACTGTTGCACGGCACCGGTGTACTGATAAACATCACATTGGTTAATCAACGGATTGCAAGGATTGACAATTGCCAAAGAATCTAAAAATAAAGTATCAAATCCACAGGCATTACCGATTATTGCCTGAACATTATAATAGCCAATTTGTGAAAAAATATGACTGGTATTAAAACTCGTCGAAGTATTGTTTGCTCCTGAATTTGGGTCTCTAAAGTTCCAGGTAATACTTGAAATACCGTTAGTATCCGCAATAAAAAACTGAGTAATAGCTCCAAAACAATTTTCATTGAAAATTATTGTTTGGTAGGTTGATATTGGCGCATCATCTGCATAATAAACCCATTTAGGTAAACCATATCCGCCGCCACCAGTTTGGTTTGCTATTACATTTGTTTGATAGCCGCAAGCAGCACCTAATTTATTGGGGCAATTAATAGCATTTAAGCTTCCGGCATTGACATATATTTTTTCATCTTTTCCTAATTGTAAACTAGCACCCCCGGCCGCAACTTGATATAAGGAATTTTGGATGGCCAATGATGTAGGTTGTGTTATATCATATTGCACTAAATTTTGAAGGTCGCTCACATATAAAACTTCCCCATTAGGTGAAAACTCTACCCCATAAATTAAGGCAACCTGAATAGTATAATTCCAAATCATAGCATTGGAAAGAACACCTGTCGTATTATTAAAGTCAAATAATTCAATTTGGGTAGTAGAGCCTGCTCCTACATTTAACAAGCCGATGGCAATTTTATTATATTGCTTATTTACTTTCATGTGCCCCGCTCCATTGCCATGCGTTCCACCAATTTGGCTTATTACAGGAATAGTTTGAATGCCGGAGTTATCAATTTTAAACGAAAAAAATGTATTACCTGGATTATCATGTGTAATCAACCAATAACTTAAAGCATCCGACGCAGGAACAACTTCCAACTTTTCAGAATTAGTTTGAAACAGAAAAATATTTTTTTGACCCGCAACAATATCACCCAATCCACCATTCAAGGTCATGTCAACAACACTATATCTTACGCCGTTACCATTAAATTGTTCATCTATTGTTACAATATAATACAAACTATTACTACTTGGTTTTGGAACAATAACAGCGGCAGTTGTAGATGACAATAATGCGGTAGTTCCGCCTAACAAACCTGTTCCATTAGGCATGATCTGATTATTAGCATTCCAAACCTTAACTCCGTCTGTATAAAACAATAAAGCTCCAGTTACCTTGTCTGCAACTGATGCACTGCCTTCGAAAGTTTGGATAGCACAACCTGTAACAAAACTTGGCGGTGTAGTATTAAAATCAATTGCTCCAGCACCTCCAAAGCGCCATTGGTTGTTTTGAAGGTTTTGTGCTTGACAAAAAAGGGGAAGTAAAAACAGAATAAAAAAAGCGTTACGAAGCTTGATCAGTTGATTCATTCTAAAAATGGAATTTTTTATTAAAGATAACACTTTTTCAAAAGAAATGTTAAGCTCGCGTATGAATAAACTATGTATTTGAATTGTAAAATTTGTTTATACTTAATTTAAATCTATGTATTCCTTCTATTGACTTTTCATAAACTAATAGGTCTATCATTTTTACAATTTTAATTTAAGTAAAAACAATAGCACTTTTTAATTGGTTGTCAATTGCACAATCATAAAATAAAAAGGCATTCCTAAAGTAATGTTTATTGGGAAACTAACGGCAAGGGCCATGGGCAAAAATAATCCAGGGTTAGCTTTAGGAACAGAAATCTTCATCGCAGCTGGAACTGCAATATAAGATGCACTCGCAGCAAGAATAGCAAACATAAATCTGTTTGAAATATCTTAGGTAACTATTTGACTTAACCATGCAACAGCACATCCGTTTATTAGCGGAATGATAATAGCAAAGAGAATAGGAAACCATCCAAAAGAAAAGAATGCTTTTAATTTTCTTCCACTAGTAATTCCCATATCCAATAAAAATATTGCAAGAAACCCTTTAAACAAATCATTGGTAAATGGTTTTATTCCTTCCGCCTGTTTATCGCTTGCTAAAAAACCTATAATCAAACTTCCTATTATAAGTAACACGCTTCCGTTGGTAAACGAATGCTTAATTGCTGTTCGCTTTTTTATTTTTTCTCCTTCTTCTTTATTGAAAACAGAAATTAATAATAATCCCATTATGATTGCGGGCGATTCCATAAGCGCCATGATGGCAACCATATGTCCGTGTAAGTTTAACTGTTGCGATTCCAGATAAGAAGTTGCAGTAACAAAGGTAACCGCACTCACCGATCCGTAAGCTGCTGCTACTGCACCAGCATCGTATACACCGAGTTTTTTTCGAAGAATTAAAAAAGTATAGACTGGTATTATTAATGAGATGAATATTCCGAACACCATTAACCATCCTATTTCAATTGAAAATTTTTCATGCGATAATTCTTGTCCCCCCTTAAAACCAATCGCAAACAAAAGATAAAGAGAAATAAATTTTGAAGAGTTGGGCGGTATCTCTAAATCACTCTTTAAATAAACAGCAATTATTCCAAGCACAAAAAACAATAGTGCTGGGTTTGTTAAATTTTCAATTAGTAAATTATAGTTCATTTATTTTTTCACGGATTACATACATCACAATAAGTGGCTTCTTCTTTCATTTTTCCATGTGGAAATTTTTCTTCTTTAACAAAAGAACATTTTTGACATTTGTAAACATAGCTCAGTGTGCTTCTAGTTGGACAATTACAAAGTTCACAAGGCAAGCCTTGCTTCGCATTAGTAACTACAAAACCAGGAGTAGAGCAATCAGGACATAACGAATTTATTTTGCTGATAAGTTTATGTGCAGCCTGTTCTATTACCTTCATTCGTGTAGGATTATACATAGCACGCATGTCGGTTTCTGCATAAGCTTCTCCGTATTTATTAAATATCTTTTCAAAAGTGCTTATCAATTTTTCTTTCTGTATTATTCCTTTAACCATATCAGAAAAATCATTTTTACTCTTCTTCAAAATAATTCCGTGTGATGGAAATCCGGCTTTCTCAGCAAATGTCAGAAGCTCTTCAACAGAACGTATTTCTGAAGCACAATGATTGGTTTCTGTGCTTAACTCCCTCGCAATAATTTCTAGATTATTTTTTTTGTCTAGAAAAAATAATAGTTCATCGTTAGCTGGCAAGAAAAATATTTCAGGATGCATACCAAACGTACCTTCACTTGCAATTGCGAGATCATAACCGGTCTTCTCTATTGCCATTAAGCACTTGTTACGAGCAGTTGTTATTGGGTCGTCGTATCTTTCTATTTCTCCACTGAAGGTGCCCAACTTATCTGTATCAATATTTTCTGACACTATACATTGAACACCCAATTCTCTTTCTAACATTGATGCAAGCACTTGTTCCTTTTTATGCTTGGTTGCAATAACAATCTTTCTATCCTTAAACATAAATCACAAATCGTCTGCGAACGAAATAATTATTTCAGTACTAACAATTAGTTTCTTATTTTCTTTTTTCGATTGTAATAAAATTTCCTGTAGTTTTTCTATTTCCTTTTTTAATTCAGGTATTCTTTCTTGTGAAACCTCGTCGTCTTTTCTATATCGCTCTTGGGCACTCCAGTTTTTTATATTGTAGAAGTTTATTGGTGATTTAAACAAATGAAGTAAAACATCTTTTGCCTCTTCGTTCGTAAAGCTGTCGTTAATGAGCGTAAGTCTTTCTGTTGTTTTCATTTTTTTATTTGTTTATGTGTTGAAACTGTGTGAAAAGTTAATGTTGCTGCTATTATTCCTAAAGAAGTAAATAAGTGGCCTTGGAAAATATCGGTTGTTATAAAAGAGAGAATCAAAAAGGCGATTGTTATTATCAATAATAAACTTGTTTTGATTGTGGCGATGTCCATCAGTAGTTTTGTTTGATTAATTTTTATTGTCCTTGTCCGAGCGAATAAGCCAACTTACCATCAAACGTGTAAAGGTTTTCTGTTTTGATAATATCGATGTTTTGATTTATTGCGCCTGTAAGTAATTCAACAATATTAGATTTGTTTATCTGCATTCCTTCTGATGGTTTAAAGCGACATCTCCAATGGTCAGTACAAAAAGTTTCTTTAAACCCTTCTGGCCACACTTTAATTCCTCTGTTGGTAATCATCGTTAATTCGATACCGTTACCTTCTAACGATTTTATTTTTTCTGCTAATTCGTTAGGATCACTTCCACCCCAGTGAACAAAAAGATCAACACCAACCAATTCTTTTTTTGCTGTTGATTTACGGTGATACTTTGGAAGATTTAATGCTGAATTATTAGCGTATGAAACAGACTTTAATACCGAAGGTTTGTTTCCAAGATTATCAATAATCGCTTTGGCAAATTCTTTCGTTCCTACCTTTTGTTTGCTGATGCCTTCTTTATAAATATCGTAAGTATGTATTCCGTCTTCCAAAGTTTTTAACCACGCATTTTGAACTTTTTCTGCAACATCTGTTTGTCCTATATGATTAAGCATCATAATAGCGCCCTGTAATAGTCCAGATGGGTTAGCCACATTCTGTCCTGCGCGTCTTGGTGCTGATCCGTGTATTGCTTCAAACATTGAACACTCTTCTCCAATATTTGCCGATCCTGCAAGACCAACCGAACCTGTAATTTGTGCAGCAACATCACTTAATACATCACCATACAAATTAGGCATTACAATCACATCAAATGCTTCTGGAGTATCCGCCATTTTTGCTGCTCCAATATCAATAATCCAATGTTCGTTTTCTATTTCAGGATACTCTTTTGCAATCTCATCAAAAACCTGATGAAACAAACCATCCGTTTGCTTCATAATATTGTCCTTTGTGAAACACGTTACCTTCTTGCGATTTTGTTGTTTAGCATATTCGAACGCGTAACGAACTATTTTTTCACAACCTGGACGACTGATTAATTTTAAACACTGAACAACTTCGTCGGTCTGCTGATGCTCAATTCCTGCATAAAGATCTTCTTCGTTTTCGCGAACGATTACAATATCCATTACAGGGTGCTTAGTGCTTACGAATGGATGTAAGCTCATGCATGGACGTACGTTTGAATAAAGTCCTAAAAACTTACGTGTAGTGACATTTAAACTTTTATAACCTCCTCCTTGTGGAGTTGTAATAGGCGCCTTTAAAAATATTTTGTTTCGTCGTATTATATCCCACGATTCTTGAGCAATACCAGAAGTATTTCCTGCAAGGTATACCTTCTCTCCAACTTCTATTTCTTCAATTTCTATCTTGGCTCCGGCAGCCATAATAATTTCAAGGGTGGCATCCATAATTTCGGGTCCTATTCCATCCCCTTTTGCAACAGTTATTTTTTTCATGACTTTTCGTTTTTTTATTTGTTGCTGCAAAACTGAAAAAATCATTTCATATATTTTTATTTATCTTTGTAATACAATCCATAAATTATTTTTATGAATTATACTTTAAACCAATTACAGATTTTCTTAAAAGTTGTACAAACGCAAAGCGTAACAAAGGCTTCTGAGGAATTATTTTTAACTCAACCTGCTGTATCTATCCAATTAAAAAACTTTCAAGATCAGTTTGATATTCCCCTGACAGAAGTTGTTGGCAGAAAACTATACATAACTGATTTTGGAAGAGAGATTGCAGAGGCAGCTGAGAATATTATAAATCAGGTTTATTCGATCAACTATAAAACACATGCTTACAAAGGTCAGTTGTCGGGTAGACTTAAAATTTCAGTTGTTTCAACTGGAAAGTATGTGATGCCTTACTTCCTCAAAGAGTTTATAAAACAAAATTCTGGGGTTGATTTGGTAATGGATGTTACCAATAAAAACAAGGTGATTGAAAGTCTTGAAAAAAATGAAGTGGACTTTGCCCTTGTATCTATTTTACCAAACTCATTAAATATTGAAAAACTTGATTTGCTTCAGAACAAACTTTTTCTGGTTGGAAACAAAAAGGCATCATCGAAAAAAGAAATCAAAGCTAAAGAGTTGTTCAAAGAGCTTTCTCTGATTTTTAGAGAAAAAGGTTCGGGTACACGACAAACAATGGAAAACTTTATCGAACGAAATAAACTTACCATTAATAAAAAAATGGAGTTAACCTCCAATGAAGCGGTTAAACAAGCATTAATTGCTGGACTAGGTTATTCAATCATGCCGCTCATCGGTATCAGAAATGAATTAAACAATGGCGATTTACAAATCACACCAATAAAGGGTTTGCCTATTAAAACAACTTGGAGTTTAATTTGGCTTAAAGGAAAAAGACACTCTCCTGTTTGTCAGGCTTATTTAAATCATATCAAAACCGAGAAGTCAAAGATTATTAAGGAAACCTTTGATTGGTATGAACAATACTAGTTGTTAAGTATTCTTATTTCTTAATTAAGATCTCGCCTAGCTCTTTGCGAAAACGCGGTGTTACTTCACGTTCATTAAATGGAGCAGGAAGTTGTTCTGCACTTCCAGGATAACCCAAAGCAATAAATACAACCGGGTCAAGGTCATCGCTTAGCTCAAAAACTTCTTTTGTCTTAACTACATCAAAGCCTCCCATTAAATGTCCAAATACACCATTTGCTGTTGCTTCTAACATTAGATTTTGATTAGCAGCACCGACATCATGCATATAATGACGGTTAGGGTTACCGTTAGAAAATGTCTTTTTAGCTAATGATAGAAGTAAGACTGCGGAATCTTTCGCCCACAATCTATTGCCTGCCATTAATAAATCAGCCATCTGATTAAAAGCTGGTGTTCCTTTATGCGCGACATAATAAACCCAAGGCTGTTCGTTCATGCTGCTCGAAGCCCAAGAAGCAGCTTCAATAAATTGATTTAATAAATCTTCTGAAATGTTTTTATCTGAAAAAGCACGTGCACTCCATCTTTCTTTAATTATTGAGTTTACGGGATATTTTGTAGTTGCTATTTTGCTCATTGTATTTATTTATATGGATCCCATTAATCCGTTTTCGTAATCGTGTATTGCTTGTATTATTTCTGTTTTGCTATTCATTACAAATGGTCCGTAAGATACCAGTGGTTCGTTGATGGGCTCGCCTGCCATAAACAACAACTCCGAATCGCGTATAGCCTTTACCGTTATTTTATCTCCTTCGTCACTCAGCCAGACCAAATGTTGTTCTGGTACATCATATTCATCGACTACCGTTTGGCCCTTGGTTAAATAATAAGATGAAGTAAACATCTTCTCCAATTCAATAGTTATTTCTTCTCCTTCGGGAATAATAACGTGTAACAAGGACACAGGGGAAAATGTTTTGGCAGGCCCTTTCAAATTTTTATAGTCGCCCGCAATTACACGCACCTGACTATTTCCTTCTTTTAATACTGGTATGGTTTCAGATTTTATTTCCTGATATGAAGGCGTTATCATTTTATAGGCGGCCGGAAGATTAATCCATAGCTGAATTAAATGAAGCACACCACCCGTTTCAGAAAAGCTTTCAGTAGCACCCTCTGAATGTACCACGCCACTACCCGCTGTCATCCATTGTACATCTCCACCTTTTATTCTTCCAATATTTCCAAAGCTATCTTTGTGCTCTACTTCGCCATCAAACAAAATAGTCACGGGCACAAATCCGCGGTGTGGGTGTGGTGGAACAAAAAATGGTTCTCCTGCAGGAATGTGTTTCGGACCAAAATGATCAAGCATGATAAATGGACTAATTTGACCTACCCACTGGTTGGGCAGCGGACTCATCACAAATTGTTTGGGTCCGAGATTTTTCTTTTCAGACGGAATTATCTTTTTTACTGTTTTCATAGTTGCTATGACGCAAAGATATTGTTTTAATTGTTGTATATACAACAATTTTTTGTTCTTGAATAAAATTGGGGTGGCCTATTCTTTCCCGGCGACACAAACCACGATTTCGCCCTTTGGTGGGTGGGTTGAAAAATGCTGAAATAATTCTTCTGCTGTTCCACGACGAGTTTCTTCAAACATCTTGGTAAGTTCTCTCGAGACAGAACATTTTCTTTCTGCTCCAAAATGTTCCATCACCTCTTCCAATAGTTTTACTAATCGGAATGGAGATTCATAAAAAACGATTGTGCGCTCTTCTTCTTTCAAAAATAAAAATCGCGATTGACGACCTTTCTTCTGAGGTAAAAACCCTTCAAATACAAATTTATCGCAAGGCAAACCGCTCATTACTAACGCAGGAACAAATGCTGTTGGACCTGGCAAACAATATACTTCGATATCTTCCTTGATACACTCACGCACAATCAAAAAACCAGGATCACTAATCGCAGGTGTACCCGCATCTGAAACCAGCGCAATCTTATTTCCCTCTTTCAACAAACGAATGACTTCTTTCAAAGCATTATGTTCATTATGCTGATGGTGCGATAAAATTCTTTTATCAATCTGAAAATGTTGCAAAAGAAAGCGGGCTGTACGTGTATCCTCTGCTAAAATCAGATCGGCATTTTTAAGTACTTCTAGCGCACGTAGCGTGATGTCTTGCAAATTACCGATAGGCGTTGGAACGAGGGTAAGCATATAGTTTGTTTCTTATCTGCAATACTACAAATTAGTTGAATGTGCTTTGTTCCGATTTAATTGTATTTTCAACCTTGCATTATGAATAAACCATTTAATATAAAATCTATTGTTTTAGTTGGCGGACATTTACTCTTCGCCCTATTATTCTTTTATAGTTTCTTATTCTGGAAAGAACGACAAGCTTTTGATGCGTCACATTATTTATTAGAAATCATTCTTCGAAAATCTTTTTTCATCGCACACCTTCGTCCACTTGGTGTTGTTTCACAAATATTACCTGTGATAGGTGTTTGGTTGAGTGTTCCTTTAGGGTGGTTGATGGTTTTATACAGCGTTGGTGATGTGCTTTATTATTATTTGATTTTCGTATTGCTGATTTTTTATTTCAAAAATGAACGAGCTACACTTTGGTTCTTTATCATTTATCTCAGCACTTTGGCGTATTCGTTTTATTGTCCTGTAACCGAACTTTTACAAGGACTCGTTTTAATACCTGTTGTTTACTGTTTAATGGAAAAGAAAAGTGTTGGTTCGCAAATCTGGGTTTATCTTCTTACGTTCTTAATACTTTTTTCCCACCCGTTATTATTTATTCCGCTAGGAGCTTTATACGCTTTCTGTTTTTTCAGAAATAAATTAGATAAGAAACAATGGTACTTGGCTTTATGGTTTGTTGTATTGCTCGCTGTAAAATTTTTAACGCTGGATATTTATGATAGTCAAAAGGCTTTTTATCCCGTGGTGTACAACGACTATGGCAACATGAATAATATTACCAATATTGATTATCTTATTTCATTTTTTAAAATGCTCTTTATAAACTATCTAATTTTATTCTTTCTCTTCGGATGGTCCATTTTTTTAATGATCCTGAATAAGACAACCTCTTCGTTATTGGTTTATGTTGGAAGTGTTTTCGGATTTCTGCTGATTATTATTTGTACTCACCATTTCGAGCATATCAGTAATTATTCAGAAAGGATGTTGCTCCCATTACCCTGTTTGGTTTCGATGCCGATTGTGTTTTTTGAACCGAAGGATAACAAATCGAGAATTCAGCTATTTTCATTTATGTTGCTTTTCGGATTTTTTATTTTTCGTTTAACACAGGTCTATCAAGCCGGACAAGAATTTGTTTTACGCAAAGAGCAGATGAAGCGCATCATCGATGTTTCACGTTTGATGGGCGCTCAGAAAGTAATTGCCGATGAAAATCTATTAGAGCAACTTCCTTACGCTAACACGGGCTGGTGTTACAGCATTGAAAGTATGTTGTTGTCGGCGGTTGATGGTCCTGAAAAAGTAGTAAGTATCGCCATGCAACACGAGCATATGGATCGCATCAAAGAACAAGGAAATGAAGTAAGCAACAAACAATGGATAAAGTGGACAGAGTTTATTTTACCCGATGATAGTCTGCCGGCGAACTATTTTTCATTCAAACAGCAAAACTATGTTCCGCTGTTAAAAGATTCCGTTTCAATTGAGTTACTAAAAAATGTAAGACTTAAAATAAACAATGCCCCGCAGCAAACATTTCACAACGAGGCATTTATTAATGTTTCATTCGATTTGAAAGACTCTTTGTTGTTCCTTCCAAAAAGTACGGCTATCCGTATACGTTATAACAATCTAGAATCGTTTTTCTATTTGTATGGACCTGTTTCGAACTATTTTCCACAACAAATTCCACTACCTGATCCAACCATCGAACCCAACTCCGTTCAACTCGATTTGATTAAAACAGATTAATGTTGAACAACAAAACGAGATGAATATGTTTTCGAGCCAGTTAGAATAAACGAATACAATCCTGCTGGATATTGTTTCACATCCAACATATAACGATCAAGGTCATTAATTGAAACAGTATTGAGTAATTGTCCTGCATTATTATAAATCTGCAATGTGCTTTCTTCTTTTATTTCTTTTGGAATATCTATCACCAAAATATCAGAAGCGGGGTTTGGATAGGCCTTTATTGCTTTTTGGCTTGATAGCGTATTAATTCCAGTTGCTCCGGGCACAAATAAGAAATCTGCACCAGAAACATTTGTTGCAAGACTATCGGCATTTAAACTCAGTAATAACGAAGGGTTTCCGTTTTTATACCACTTATAACTTGATACCTGCGATTGACTTGTTTGAGCTAATGTGTAAAAGCCAAAACCTAATAAATCAACATAGATTGAATCATAAGATAAATCCACTGATTTTATTCTTAATGTGTTTGGGTAAGTCGCATAAGGTGTTGTTAAGCTTCCATAACCGTCTCCGTTTAACATTGATTCTGTTCTGTGAATTACTCTGATATGTGGCGACATTGAATTAATGTCCAACTGAAAACGTGAAACCTCATTGCGTGTACTTCCATAGGTGAATGGAGTAGGTGCATAAATCTGAGCTGGATTATAAACCAATGCTATATTTGAAACACCACCAATTCCTCCTACACTGTACGTATAGGCGCCTTTTAGATATAAACCATTTGGGTTACTAATAAAATAAGCCCATACACTATCAGCGGGACTATTAACAGCCATCGTTGCTCCAGGAAAGTTAGTGGCATATGGCGTTCCTGCGGCCGATTGAAACGATAGTGTATCTTGTCCGTGATTGGCCAATTGGGAGTAGTTCCATACTTGATTTGCTCCTCCGGGAGAAATTATATCGGTATAAAGAGTATCAGATGCTAGAATATAGCTTGAACCAGCAGTTGGTAAATCCGCTGTTGTAATTGTAATTTGAGCATTACCTATCAATGCAAAGCTCAACAAAAAGAGTGTAAAAAGTTTTTTCATGTTATTGTTTTTTAAATATGTAAATGATGGATGAACTGTTCTGGATATTAAAAATTGTTTTTAGGTTCGACATTAATCCAACACATATCGCTTTAATTGGATTCATTCCGCCTGATTGGTATTTATTACTTAGCAAAGCAATATAAAAAGGATCAAGTCTCATTGTTTTTGACTCAATTAATTTAAAACCCTTATCGTTCATAAGTCGAGTCATAGACGGTAAATTAAAATGATACAAATGACGTGGAACATCATACGCTGCCCAATACTTTCCATACCATTTAGCATCATATGATTCATAATTTGGTACAGCAATGACGAGGGTTCCATTACTATTTAATATTCTATTAAAATGCTTTACAGTAGGGTGTAATTCGTGTATATGTTCTAATACATGCCATAGCGTAATTATATCAGCAGAACTATCAGAAAGTTTCTCTAATTGTGAAGGGTCGTAAACATCATGACAACCTTTATTAGCTGCTATTTTACGTGCACTTTCATCTATTTCTAAGCCTATTGATTGATGCCCTTTATCCAAACAATATTTTAAAAAATCACCTGTTCCACAACCATAATCAACTAGTGACCTTGCGTTATATTTCTTTACTGTCGACTTATACTTAGCAGCTATCATATAGTCGCGTGCTATCTGATATATCTTATTTAAAAGACCTTTTTTACTATCTGTATGCGAAATATAATCGTCCGATTGATAATATTTCACACTTTCCTCTATATCTGGGCGCGGATTTGTAAAACGAAAAGAACAATCAGAACATTGACAAAGCACAAATTCTTCGTTTGTAGTTGTATAATCAGTACAAGTGAGTACTTGTTTAATTTGTTCGCCCAAGCAAACTGGACAATTATTTAGTTTTTCCATATGCTATTGTTCCCCGTGGAACAACTCTTATTATTTTCAATTATTTTCATTTACAATTTTTGGGTGGTTTCACGTGGAACTATCGACCAATATACACCATTAATACTGAAATATCGGAAGGGTTTATACCACTAATTCTAGAAGCTTGTCCCAGTGTAGCTGGTCTTATTTGAGATAACTTCTGTCGGGCTTCTAACGATAAACTTTCAATTTTATGATAATCTAAGGAGTCATTTAATCTGATATATTCTAAACGATTCATCTTTTCAACTAATTCACGTTCACGATTTATGTATCCTTCATATTTTACGTCTATCTCAACAGCATTTAAAACATCAATATTTGATAAATAATCTTCAAGTTTCACTTTTAATGATGGTGAATTTCTAATTAAATCATTCAAATTGACTTGTGGACGTGATAAAATTTGTTTTGTTTTCGTTTTTTGTGATAATTCCCCGGTATTTAATGTTTTTAACCATTCGTTGATTTCATCAGGAAATATACTGTGATTGGTTACAATATCAGAAACAGCATCAATTGCCTTCATTTTTTCATTAAATAACGACTTTCTATGATCATCAACAATTCCTAATTTGATTCCCTTTGGCGTTAAACGAGTATCAGCATTATCCTGGCGTAGAAGTGTTCTAAATTCTGCCCTACTTGTAAACATTCGATAAGGCTCATCCGTTCCTTTCGTAATTAAGTCATCGATAAGAACTCCGATGTAAGCTTCTGAACGATCTAAAACAAAATCCTCTAATCCATTGACATATTGATGAGCGTTAATTCCAGCCATCAATCCTTGGCAGGCCGCCTCTTCGTAACC
>CANGJU010000030.1 GCA_947453935.1 Bacteroidota bacterium
CAATTAGTTACTTTTAGAAAGTATTATCTTTAACTTTGTTTTAATACGATAATCAATCATGACAGCAACTGCAATAAAAAAACAGGTGGACAATTATCTACCACTTCTTACTTCCAAGCAACAAGTTTTAGTTCTTGAAATGATTAAATCATTGCTTAATGTTGACAAGGAAATTAAACGAATAACTCGTAAACAATACAACAAGGAAATTATTGATGCAGCAGCTCGCATAGAAAAAGGGAACTCCGTATCTCACAAAGCTGCACTAAAAGAATTATCAAAGTGGTAATAGAAAAACTGCTTTGACTTAAATTCAAAAATTATTTTTAAAATACCCCACAAAAAAATCCCCGCTCTCGCAGGGATTTTTTATTTACTCTTTAAACTATTTTTTATTTCTTGTCTTCCGACATCAAGGTATCCATGCCCATCATCTGACGCATGGTTTTTTGCATGCCTTCCGGAGAGCCATCTAAGAATAATACATTTCCTTTTCCGTACTCTGCAAAGTTCTTAATTGCTTCTGTCCACATAGAGAACATAATCATCGATGTATCTAGATTAGCTTGTTGCATTTCACGTGCTGCATTCTGCATACCCTTCGCTACTTCTTCTCTGAATAAAGCAACTCCTTGTCCGCGTAACTGCGCTGCTTCTCTCTCTGCCTGCGCTGCAATTTTAATGGCGTTACCTTCTGCTTCTGCAGCTTTTGTTTTTGTGATCAATAATGCTTGTCCTTCATTTTCTGCAGCCGCTTTTAAATTGTTTGATGCAACCACTTTACTCATCGATACCATTACAGCCTCATCAAAGGTGATATCGTTAATCTGTAAATCCTGTAAGTGATATCCCCACTCTTCAATCACATTATCAATCTGCTCTTTTACATGATCAACAATCTCGCGACGAAGTCCTAATACTTCCGATTGCTTCTTAGTTGCAACAAACGCACGAATATTTCCTTCAATCGTTCTGATTAATGCTTGCATTAAATTTTTCTCATCGATAAATTTGAAAGCTACTTTTTTAATCGTCTCTTCTTCACTGTCAATAACAGAAAATAAAATCATCGATTTAAAATAAACATTCGCCTGATCGACAGTTACTGCCTGGAACTCTAACTCAACAGAACGATTCTGTGTTGATATTTTTTTGAACACAGTTTCGATAAACGGAATAATAAAATTTAATCCCGGACGAATAATGCGCTGATACTTTCCGAAGACTGTGATAACGGAAACATTTCCTTGCTGGACTGTTCTCAAGCCCATGAATAGAATCACTACGATTCCAATAATAATTGCTGTTGACATATTTATAAAATTTAAAATTAATTCCATTTTAGTGTAGTAATCATTTTCTGAATGTCTTCTTTCGCATAGTTAATAGCAGGTGCTAAACTATCTGCATTAGGCGCTGCATTAAAATAAAGCGCACCTCGTAAAAAATGATTGGTACTATCGGTTACAAAAAACTGAATTGGTGATGCGGCGTCCCCTCCAATTTCATACATAATACCTCCTACCTGCTCATTAACTTTTAAAACACTTTCGTTGATAGAGCTCGCGCGTGATGTATGCTTATAAACCAATGTGCGTGTATCTTCTGCGTACTTATTAAAATCGCCGTTCAGTTTTTTATACGTTAAATAAATTTGGCCATTTAATTTAGGCATTACGATGTAATACCAAAACGGCTCTGATAAACCATTGGTATCAGGAATAGCAACTGCCGTAGTAGAAATATCGAATGAGTAAGGACAATTAGCAGGCTTGAATTCTTTATAAGCATGCGCAGGAAATGTCATTCGGTAATAACCCTTTGGTTTTGGAACTCCATTTTCTTCGTTATCGCCACATGAAACAAGTATTGCTGCTAAAAAAACAAGTCCTATTAGTTGCTTAAAATTCATGGTACAAAGATGCAAAAAGAAAGGCATCCGAAGATGCCTTAAACTAAAATCTTAAAAAGGTTCATGCGAGCCTTGATCACTTATTGGCGGTTCTGACATTCCATGATCAGCATCGTGATTATTGTTTTGTTCGTTTTCACGCTTGCTCAACATAGTCATGTTTTCTGCGATGATTTCTGTAGCGTATTTTTTCACACCGTCTTTTTCCCAGCTACGTGTACGCAATTTGCCTTCGATAAAAATCATATGCCCTTTTCGAAGCTTTAACCGTTCTGCAGCTTCCGCAAGTCCGCGCCATAAAACAATGTTATGCCATTCGGTTTGATCCTGGCGTTGCCCTTCTTTGTTCTTAAAATATTCGGTGGTGGCCAAAGGAAACTTCGCTACCATAATTCCACCTTCCATGTGTCTAAACTCAGGATCTTTTCCTAAGTTTCCAATTAAAAATACTTTGTTTACTCCCGACATAATATATAGTTTGATGAATTACTTTTTTACTATGTTCGGCTTGGCTGTGTATAGCAAATATAGCTAATAACCTGAAAGAATAAAACAAGTTACCAATTCAGGTTAAAATATGACAATTAAGGGTATACACTCATTTGCTAATCCTCACCCTCTAGGTATTTCACAATCAGCTGAGGCATACCAAAATCACCTAGCCGACTCCACGGAATAGCAATGTAAACATTAGCATCAAGGCTGGGAATATTCTCTAGTTTAATCCACCAGAATTTAGCATAGATAATTTGATGCGACAAGATGTGTTTAACGACGGTGCTTGCTTTAACCATGTTGTAAGAAGAACCTTTTAGGTGTTGCGCTACATCCGCATTTGACAAATCAATCGTACTATGATTTTTATTTTCTGATTCGATGAGTGGAAATTGATACAATCCTTGCCAGATATCTTTTGCTTCTCTTTTTTGAATGATGGTATTTTTCTCATCGGAAAGAATCAGGAAATTGAAATAACGATTACGCGTTTTTGTTTTTTTTGATTTGACAGGATATTCACTTACCGAATTAGAGGTATAACTCTGGCAATGCTGCATAAACGGACAAATGGAGCAATCAGGATTCGAAGGCTTGCATTGCATAGCTCCAAATTCCATCAATGCCTGATTAAAAATTCCCGGATTATTTTTATCTAGCAGTTCATTGGCTAATTCGGAAAACTCCTTCTTTCCAATAGTTGAATCGATGGGCGTAGAAATAGCGAACAATCGGGAAAGGAATCGGTAAACATTTCCATCCACCACTGCATGGGGTAAATCGAAGGCAATAGAACCAATAGCTGCAGCGGTATAATCGCCAATCCCTTTTAACGAACGAATCTGACCATACTGATTAGGAAAAATTCCATGATATTCATCTCGAATCACTTTGGCAGCAGCCTGTAAATTTCGGGCTCGCGAATAATAGCCGAGCCCTTGCCATAAACGTAAAACCTCTTGCTCATCGGCGTTGGCAAGGTCGGTTGCCGTTGGAAAAGCCTCCATAAAGTGAAACCAATAAGGCATGCCCTGGTCGACACGCGTTTGCTGCAAAATAACTTCAGAAAGCCATATTGCATAGGGGTCGTTGGTCCTGCGCCAGGGTAAATCCCGCTGATTTTGTTGGTACCAATCCAATAAGATTTGGCTTAAATCCATGATTACTAGTGTAAGGGGCTCAAAAATAAAGAATTAATATTTTGTAATTCAATCATAAAGCCTATCTTTGCAGCCCCTAAACGAGAATTAACAATTTAAACATATTGTCATTATGACTAAAGCAGAATTAGTAAACGAAATTTCAACTAAAACAGGAATTGAGAAAGTTGCGGTTCAACAAACAATTGAATCGATGATGAAAGTGGTTCGTAATTCATTAATCAACGATGAAAACGTATACTTAAGAGGATTTGGAAGTTTTATCGTTAAAAAACGTGCAAAGAAGACTGGTCGTATTATTACAAAAAATGCAACGATTATCATCCCTGAGCACTATATCCCAGCTTTCAAGCCAGCAAAAACTTTCACAGAGCGAGTTAAGACTGCACACGTGAAAAAATCAGAAGGATAATTAGATGAAAGGAAAACATTTGCAAATACTAATTGTAGGAGCAGCTTTAGTCATTACCGGAGTTATTTACACAATGCCTTCACAGGTAAATGTAAAAGGGAAAGACAAAGAGGACTCAGCTAAAATAGATGCAAATGGATTTAGTGAAGTTGAGATATTAAATCAAGCGAAAGCTTTACTGGACAGTAACCAGTCGAAAAAACTAGCGTTCTTTGAGACAGCAGTAAAAAATAGTGGAGAGCGAGATACAGCAGTGCTGGATCAGATGGGAAGATTTTGGGATCAGGCCGGCTTGCCTGCAGCAGCAGCAATCTGGTTTGAAAAGAAATCGACAGTCCTAAAATCTGAACAGGGTTATCTGGATGCCGCCTACCGTTATTTTGATGCATTTAAAATGACAGAGGATTCTTTATTCAGATCATTGATGGTGAAGAAAGCAATGGAAAACTATCAATTGGTTTTAGATAAAAACCCTTCAAACTTAAATGCAAAAACAGATTTAGGAGTTTGTTATGCCGAGGGATCTTCGGAGCCGATGAAAGGAATTATGCTTCTTCGTGAAGTAGTTTCAGCGGATCCTAATCATGAAATGGCTCAGTTTAATTTAGCCATGTTATCGATTAAATCGGGTCAGGTGGATAAAGCCATCGACAGATTAACCACAGTATTGAAGATTAATCCGAAGAGAGTCGATATTTATTTCTACCTTGGACAAGTTTACGCTTCAAAAGGAGATAATGCCAAAGCGATTGAAAACTACAACAACTTTGTCACTAAAACCGACGACCCTAACGCTGCTGCAGAAGTAAAAAAAATGATTACAGCGCTCGAAAAAAGCCCTGCTTAAAATTGAATAAATTATAATTCTAACCGAATAAAAAAATATTATTATGCCTTCAGGTAAAAAACGTAAGCGCCATAAAATGGCAACCCACAAACGTAAAAAGCGTCTTAGAAAAAATCGTCATAAGAAGAAGAAATAATCTGTAACCACAGGTTATTTCAAACAACAGATTGTGCTCTAATTTTTTTAGGGCTTTTCTGCTTTGTATGACTATGGACTTTCATTTCTGGAAGGTCTGTATTGTTTGTATATTCTAATTTTTAACATGCTTTTTCTGATTGAACAGTGAATTAATAATTGATTCGTCTTCTAGCGAAGTGACTATTGCTTTGGTTGAAGAGAAGCGTCTCGTAGAGCTCAACAAAGAGAAAAAAGAAAATAATTTCTCAGTTGCAGACATCTATTTGGGTCGTGTTAAAAAACTCATGCCTTCTCTGAATGCGGCGTTTGTTGACATTGGCTATGAAAAGGATGCGTTTCTTCATTACCTGGACCTTGGTCCGCAGGTACAATCGTTGCTGAAATTCATGAAGAGTACCGTCAATGGTAGTCAACCACAATCATTATTAAACAACTTCGAACTAGAGGCAGACATTAACAAGGCAGGTAAAATTGGGCAGATCATTACTCCTAATATGAACCTCATTGTTCAGATTGCGAAAGAACCTATTTCAACAAAAGGTCCTCGAATTACTTCTGAAATTTCACTTGCTGGAAGATATGTAGTTTTAGTACCTTTCTCTGATGTCGTTTCTATTTCTCAAAAAATTAAAAGTAGCACCGAACGCCAACGCTTAAAGCGATTGGCTATGTCGATTAAGCCACGAAATTTCGGGATTATTGTACGCACCGTTGCAGAAGGGAAAAAAGTAGCTGACCTTGACGCAGACATTCAGGATTTATGTTCACGCTGGCAGGCAATGCACGAGCAATTGAAAACAGCTCTGGCTCCTGTTAAGATTTTAGGAGAGATGAATAGAACATCTACCATCCTTCGTGATTTACTGAATCCAAACTTCAATAGTATTCAGGTGAATGATGTATCATTAGCTGAAGAAATTAAAAGTTACATCCGGAGTATAGCACCTGACCAAGTAGATATCGTAAAGCTATACAAAGGCAAGGTTCCTATTTTTGAAAACTTTGGTGTAGATAAACAAATTAAAGGTTTATTTGGAAAAACCGTTACACTGAGCGGTGGATCTTACCTAGTAATAGAGCATACAGAGGCATTACATGTAATTGATGTAAACTCTGGTGGAAGAAACAAAGGAGCGCAAGACAATCAAGAGTCGAGTGCCTTAGCGGTGAACATTGCAGCTGCAAAAGAAATTGCTCGTCAGTTACGCTTGCGCGATATGGGAGGTATTGTGGTTATCGATTTTATCGATATGAAAAACACACTTCACCGTAAAGAGCTTTTTGATACGTTACGTGACGAAATGAAGTTAGATCGCGCACGACATACTATTTTACCCGCAAGTAAATTTGGGTTGATTCAGTTAACGCGTGAACGTGTTAGACCTGTTACCAATATCATAACAGTTGAAAAATGTCCAACTTGTGATGGTACTGGTGAAATAAAAGCATCCATTCTTTTAATCGACGATATTGAAAATAATATTCGTTATTTGTGTCAGGAGCAAAATGAGAAATCGCTTTCTCTGCATGTGCATCCATATCTGGCTGCTTATTTAAAACAAGGCAAGTACACTTTCAAATCGTATCAGTGGAAGTGGTTTAAGAAATATAAAAAGTGGATTACTATTGATCCAATTTCAGCACTTCATTTTATGGAGTATCATTTTTTCAATAATCAAGGAGAAGAAATAAAGCTTTAATTTTTTCCTTCGGCGATAATTATTGGCTTTCGACAATTTTTCACTTCGCCATATTCATTAACGATAGCTGCACTAATGATGTAAATTCCAGATTGCACAATACTATTTTTTGTATCCGTTCCATCCCAGATTAATTTATCATTGGTACCGATTAAATCAGTATTCAATAGCTGTTTGATTTTATTTCCATTTATATCCATAATTAAAACTGAAGACCACGAACCTGCTTCCTTCGTGTCAATTTGTATCAAGGCGTGGTCATCGAATCCATCATTATCGGGTGAAATAATAGAAGGCATAAGACTTATCATCGACACGTCCGCAACAACCTCTATTGACTGAGAATTTTTCCATGTAGGCGTTGCATATCCGGAAGCAAAAGAAGCACTGCTCCAATTAATATAATTGGATGTTGAAGCATCCACATTGATACGCTCTAGTGAAACTCCTTCGTGAGAATTTAATAATTGCGAATGTTGTTTTTCAGAATAATTTAACTCATCAATTATCGAAGCGGATTCATCTAAAATTAAAATACTTCCTTCATCATCATTCATAGATGGCAATTGATAATACATAGTTTTATGTGGTTGCGCTGTGGGATAACATTGATAAAATTGATCTTCAATATTAGCCAGCACCAAATAATCATTCGGCAATACAACCAAATTTTCGGAAGTGATTTTCGAATTGTATTCTATCTGATGACTTGTACTATTTCTACGGCAACAACTACAATTCTTCAGTGAAATAATTTTATCAGATTTGTTAAAGACCTCTATGAAATCAACACACTCATCATACGGATTAAACATGATTTCATTAATGATCAAATCACCTTTTGATGGCGGCACTCCTACTCCGAATTTAAATTTCTCATCGCGAAGCAAAAAATTGCTACTACAATCAACAATATGATACAACTGAAATGCATGAACTTCGTTCGAGTAAAACATCGTGTTGAATTTCAAAATAATTTTATCGGAATATTTTTTTTCTACGTTCATTACAATAGGATTCAAATGTTCATCAATCAAAAAATCATTGACCGTTAAACTATCTGTATTTATTTCCTCCGAAAATTTTACTTGAATAGTAGTGCTATCAATAACATAAACCGATTGAATCATGGGCGAATTTTCATCAACGAAAAAATTATTAGTACAGTTAGCTAAACCAGGACTACCACCTCGTGAATCGCAGGATGCATTCCAGTTATTTGTATTTGCGCACATGTAATCAAGTGCTATTTTTTCAATTGACCATCCACCTTGATTTTTAAATTCGTTGTGATAATAAGCAGTTGTATAATTCAAACAATCTATAATTTGCACATCATCTTTTAAAATCAAAATATCACCATCATTATTTAATGTTGGAAAATTGGTAATCACTTTTGCATGGATACCTTTTGTATCTAATTGTAATTTCCCTACTGCACTTGTAAAAACCACATAACAATGCGGACAGATAGTATCTTCATTAAAAACACCAGTTGATGAAGGATCACATAATGTAAGAAATTTTGTACTGAGAAATTTATCAGAGGTGTTATATAATTCAACATATTCAACCGAAGGTAAATTATTGGCTCCAGTTGGATCACACATAATTTCGCTGATGACCAAATCACCTATAGACGCATTTTCACAACGAATAAAAACAAGCCGACTAAAAATCGTATCACTAATATTAGAATTCAAATCTTGAATTGCTGTTAAACCTATTCGCAAAGTATCGCCACTACTCATTGTATTGGCTAATTGAATTTGAAAAATACTTGAATCGAGATTAGCATGAAATGTCAAAGCCAAATTATTCGACTGCATCAAATGAAAATTATTAATCAGATTAAATCCTTTGAGCGATTCATTAAACTCAATTTCAATTATTGAATCGTTAATAAATTTCGAATCAACTAAAAATGGTTGAATCGTATCACGAACATACGTTCCTGCATAAACATTATCAAGGTAAAATCCGCTGATATTACTTATAGTATAATTACACTGCCAGCCAATATACCCAGCACTTAAATTCATTGCATCGAAAACCGAAAATTCTAATTGGTAATTAGTTCCTCCCGTATAATCGGTATAAACATCAATAGTTCCATTTGGATATTTGATAACCTTCACACTCACTCCAAATGCAGAAGCAACACGACCATCTACACCTCTGCCAAGTAAGGTAATAACAGATCCGCTTTGCTTATAAAACTGAATTGCATCGTTAGTACCTGTTTCTCCGAATTGCAAATAATAAGCATTCGTATTCGATAGATTATTCTGACTCGAGAATAAATAAAACTTCGTATTATTTTGCGATGAAGGTGAGAATGCCAGCTCTAGATAACAGTCCCATTCAACTGTATCGATTGCAGATAAATCGACAGCCGTAGTAATAGTTGATGAGCCAGCTGTTGATGCATGCAATTGTAATTGATAAACGGAATTGACTTCAAGCAAAGATGTGTCGCCAGTCCATGTCGGATTGCTGTTCAAATTGCCATCATTGAAGTTATCTGCCACTTGCGATTTAGAAAATTGAAAGCAATGCAATAAAATTAAAAGGGTAATTAAGTGCTTCATAAATTAATTTTTGGCAAAACTAAATTGGCCACACCCTATTTACCCCATAATAAACATTTACAAACGTTTAAGTTTGAATTTATGTGACATAAGTTACATGCTCATTTTTATAATTGCCTATCTTCGCCTGCGTTACCGAAGAAAAATGATAAACAAAGCCCTCTTTATTCTTGCGTTAATAGTATGCACGATGCCCTTTATGGATCCACCGCTTGCATTGTTATTGGGATTTTTATTAGCGCAATCAATAGAACATCCATTTGAAAAATGGAGTCAAAAAGCGACAGGATGGCTTTTAAAATCGTCTATTGTTTTACTTGGATTCGGAATGAATTTACACAAAGCATTTGAAGCCGGAAAAACAGGATTTGTATTTACAATTTTTTCCATTGGAATCACCTTGCTTGCCGGATGGTTATTAGGGAAAAAGCTAGGTGTCGATACGAAAACATCATTTCTAATTTCTAGTGGAACTGCTATCTGTGGGGGGAGTGCGATTGCTGCCGTATCTCCTATAGTTCAGGCGAACGAAAAGCAAATGAGTGTTTCGTTAGGGACAGTTTTTATCTTAAATTCTATTGCGCTTTTATTATTCCCAATCATTGGCCATTTGTTAAACATGAGTGAGCATCAATTTGGATTATGGGCGGCAGTTGCCATTCACGATACAAGTTCTGTAGTAGGTGCTGCCAGTAAATACGGACACGAAGCATTGCAAGTAGCTACAACCGTAAAATTAGCAAGAGCACTTTATATTATTCCATTATCGTTGTTAACTGCTTATTTTTATAAATCAGGAAGCTCAAAAATCAGCATACCATATTTCATAGGACTATTTCTAATAACCATGATTATTGGAACATATGTCCCTGAGTATGCATCAACCTATAGCCTTTTAGTAATCATCGCAAAGAAAGGATTAACCATTACGTTATTTTTAATTGGTAGCGGATTGTCGATTAACAAGCTTAAATCTGTTGGAGCCAAACCTTTGATACAGGGGGTAGGCTTATGGATTTTCATCAGTTTGCTATCACTCGTTTCTGTTTTCTATTTTACGCATTAAGAACAGGTAATTAAAAGTGCTTTGTTCAAAATATATTGAAAGTCAAACGCTACTTTCAATGTTTTAAATAGTTTTGTTTCTATGAAAATAGCTGTTGTAGGTGCCACAGGATTAGTAGGCACAAAAATGATTGAAGTACTGGCTGAGCGTAATTTCCCGGTTAACGAATTAATTCCTGTAGCTTCTGAAAAGTCAATTGGTAAAACAGTTGAATTAAACGGTAAGTCGTATGCGGTTGTAGGAATGCAAACCTGTATCGATATGAAGCCCGCTATCGCTTTATTTTCTGCTGGCGGAAATACATCACTTGAATGGGCGCCGGCCTTTGCTGCGGCAGGAATAACAGTTATTGATAATTCATCGGCGTGGAGAATGGATACTACGAAAAAACTGGTAGTACCAGAGATTAATGCAGATGTATTGACCAAAGAGGATAAAATCATTGCTAATCCGAATTGCTCTACTATTCAAATGGTATTGCCATTAGCTCCATTACATAAGGCTTATAAAATAAAACGAATTGTTGTTTCTACTTATCAATCTGTGAGTGGAACAGGAGTAAAAGCTGTATCACAATTAATGAATGAACGACAAGGCATCAGCGGTGAGATGGCGTATGCTTATCCAATCGATTTAAATCTTATTCCGCAAATTGATTCTTTTCTTGATAATGGCAGCACCAAAGAAGAATTAAAAATGGTGAATGAAACCTGTAAAATCCTTCGTGATAATTCAATCAGAGTTTCTGCAACCACTATTCGTGTTCCGGTAAAAGGCGGTCATAGTGAAAGTGTAAATATTGAATTTGAAAATGATTTCGATTTAGCAGATGTACGAAAACTTATTTCGGATATGCCTGGCGTTATACTTCAGGATGACCCTTCAAAACAAATTTACCCAATGCCATTGTTTGCAGAAGGGAAAGATGATGTTTTTGTAGGACGAGTACGAAGAGATGAATCGCAGCCGAAGACATTAAACATGTGGGTTGTTGCTGATAACCTTCGAAAAGGTGCTGCTACCAACGCTGTTCAGATAGCAGAGTATTTATTGAAAAACAATTTAGCGTAGACTTATTTTACTAAGGCTAATGGATGAGCAACACCAGTGTATTGGAGTAAATCCATTTTTATTGAGCCAACCATCAAACTTGCTTCAGCACGTATAGGCACTCTATTCTTATCATCGCTGATCCAGATAGTCATACTTTCCTGCTCTTTAAAAACACGACCTTCCATCACGTATGGTTTAAACTTCATGCAACGGAACTTGCCTTTATCAGTAGTAAGAACAACCTTTCCTACATATTTCAACATCATTGGAAAAGTAGCATCATCCAGATAGGTATTAATCAGGAAAGTATCGCCTGGAGTGGCATTGCTATAATCGATGGTGCGCGCAAAGTAAAATGCAGACAGTAAATCCTGGACATGTTTAGGAGTTTTTATTGCTTTCTTTTCGCTCGTAGCTACGCAATTAGTATGATCAAACTTTACTTTTTGATTTACCTTATATCCGCCTTCGCGCACATCACGCACAAAGTACCAAGGCAGCATCGCATCTTTATCGATATAGCTTTCGTAACGATCGCGCACTTTAAAAAACCAGTCGAATGCACCTAATGACTTCCCCTCTCCAGTTACTTGATAACACGATTTACCAAATACCGTTTTTAGTGCAGGCGCCACCGTTAGTGTTGCTTCACCGGCATCCATAAATCCGTAATGTACTCTGTATTTTAATTGCTCACCAGGAACAAATGCTTCCTGGTTGACTTTTCTTAACTCCTGACAGAATCCTTTTGAATTTAAACTCAAAAGTAAAAATGTCAATACATAAATTGTTTTCTTCATTGTGCGTAAGGATCGATATTCCATTCATCATTCGACGAATTGTCGTTTGATGAATTATCGAGACTTCCACTATCGAAGTTTGAATTGCCTGATTCAAAACCAGGAGGCAAATCAACCGGCACATCCATTTCATCTACTAAGTCAGAAGGAGTTCCAATTTCATTATCAAGGATGTGAAGATCTTTCAGTTTTGGCAGGTCTTTCACCGACTTCAAACCGAAGTGATCCATAAAGCTCTTGCTGGTTGCATACAGCAATGGTCTTCCTGGCCCATCTCCTTTTCCGTTAATAACAATTAGTTCCTTTTCCAATAGCTTTTGAATTGAGTAATCGCAATTCACACCGCGAATGTGTTCAATCTCTGATTTGGATAACGGCTGCTTATATGCAATTATTGCAAGTGTTTCTAAAGCAGCTGTAGAAAGTCGGCGTTTAGCTTTGATTTGCAGCAATGTATTTACAACTGAATGATATTCTTTTTTAGATAAAAACTGATATCCTTCGGCAATTTCAACTAATTCGAATGAAAAAACTTCATCCTTATATTTTTCCTTCAAGATCTCTACAATTTCTTTGAACTGCTCTTTTTTCAATTCCCATCCATAAGTCGTATTTAAACAACTAATGATATCATCTGCTGATACCGGTGATTCGGCAGTGAAAATTAATGCTTCGATATGTTGTTCGAGTAATTGCATAGTTGAGTTTGTTAAATTTTAAATTACAATATTGACAATTCGTCCAGGAACTACAATGATTTTTTTAGGGGTTCCTTCAAATAGTTTAGTTGTTTCAGGTGCTGATAAAACTACTTTCTCAATATCTTCTTTTGTCAGTTGTAACGAAAGTTTAATTTTCGATTTTACTTTTCCATTAATTGATATTGGATATTCAAATTCATCCTCCACTAAAAACTCTTCTTTCCATTGTGGGAAAGCCGCTTTTGTTACACTCTCCTGATGACCTAATTTTTCCCATAACTCTTCAGCGAAGTGAGGAGCATAAGGAGAAAGAATTACAAGTAATGGTTCAAGGATAGCGCGCTTGTTACATTTAGCATCCGTTAACTCATTAACACAAATCATGAATGAACTTACTGTTGTATTAAACGAAAAACGCTCAACATCATCTTCCACTTTCTTAATTGTTTTATGAAGCGTTTTTAATTCTGCTTTTGATGGAGCATCCTCCGTTAAATGAAAAACATTTTCTTTCCCATGAAACAACCTCCACAAGCGACGAAGGAAATTATGCACACCACTAATACCTTGAGTGCTCCATGGTTTGCTCTGTTCCAGCGGACCTAAAAACATTTCATACAATCGGAGTGTATCTGCACCATATTGAAGAATAATATCGTCTGGTGTTACTACGTTGTATTTACTCTTCGACATTTTCTCTACTTCGCTTCCGCAGAAATACTTGCCATCTTCTAAAATAAATTCAGCATCTGCAAAATCTTCTCTCCACTTTTTAAACTCTTCAATATTTAGTTCATGATTTGGAGCGATAGCAACATCTACATGTAATGCACTTGTATTATATTCTTTACGCAATCCCGCGGATACAAATTTATTTGTACCCACTATTCTGTATACAAAGGCACTCACCCCTTGAATCATCCCCTGATTAATCAGCTTTTGCGCTGGTTCATTCATTGGAATAACACCGATATCAAATAAAAATTTTGTCCAGAAACGCACATACAATAAATGTCCTGTTGCATGCTCAGCACCACCAAGGTAAAAATCAACGTTCTTCCAGTACTCTACCGCTTCTTTCGATACTAATTCATTTTCATTATTAGCATCCATGTAACGCAGATAGTACCAGCTTGAGCCAGCCCATCCAGGCATTGTTGTCGTTTCGTATTCGTATTCGCCCTTATATTTCCAGTCGATGGCACGTGCTAATGGAGGCTCGCCTGTTTCTGTTGGATGAAACTTATCGATTTCAGGCAATATCAACGGCAGATCTTGCTCATCTAACGTTTGTGGAATACCGTTCTTATAATAAATTGGAATTGGCTCACCCCAGTAACGCTGACGACCAAAAGCTGCATCACGCAAACGGTAATTCGTTCTTCCTTTTCCACAACCTGTTGCTTCAATTTTTTCGATAGATGCTTTAATTGCTTCTTTCACGTCTAAGCCGTTTAAGTTGTCAGAATTAATAACAGCTCCCGATTTTTCATCGTACGATTCTGTTGCTAACCCTGCATGTCCTTTTGGTAATTCAACAACCTGCTGGATAGGATTTTTTCCTAATTGATTTGTTAAGTCATTGATAAAATGATTCGCAAACGCAAAATCACGACTATCATGCGCAGGAACTGCCATTACAGCACCTGTACCATATCCTGCAAGGACATAATCACCTACCCACACTGGAATTTTATTTCCAGTAAAAGGATGAATAACATACGCACCTGTAAACTGACCAGTGATTTTTTTCACATCAGCCATACGTTCACGCTCGCTTCTGTTTTTTGCCATCAGCACATATTCCTCCACGTTAGTACGGTATTCACTTGTAGTTATCTTATCGACTAATTCATGTTCAGGAGCAAGGGTAACGAATGAAACTCCAAATACAGTATCAGGACGAGTTGTAAAAACTTCAATGAATTCATCACTGTTTTCTAACTTAAATTGAATAGATGTTCCTTCACTCTTACCAATCCAGTTGCGTTGCGCTTCCTTCATCGACTCCGACCAATCCAAACCATCAAGATCAGACAACAACCGATCGGCGTACGCTGTAATACGCAAACTCCATTGTGGCATTTGCTTTCGCTCAACAGGATATCCACCACGCTCACTTACGCCATCTTTCACTTCATCATTCGCGAGTACACTTCCAAGAGCAGCGCACCAGTTTACCCAAGCCTCACTCAAATAAGCGAGACGGAAACAAAGTAATATTTCTGATTTGCGCTCTTCACTGAAGGATTTCCAATCGTTAGCAGTAAAAGGACCCAATTCTTGCTCGATACCACCTGTTAAATAAACAGGCTCATATGTTCCCCAGCCTTGTGTCTCAAAAATTGAAATCAACGTATTTATCGACTCCGCTTTATTTGTTTTAGGATTATACCAGGAATTAAATAGCTGAATAAAAATCCATTGTGTCCACTTATAATATTCTGGCTCGCAAGTTCTGATTTCTCTCGACCAATCATAGCAGAATCCCATTTTATCGAGTTGCTCGCGATACCTGGCAATATTTTTTTCAGTAGTTACCTTTGGATGCTGCCCTGTTTGAATGGCATATTGCTCAGCTGGCAAGCCAAAAGCATCGTAGCCCATTGGATGTAATACGTTAAATCCTTTTAAGGACTTATAACGTGCTACAATATCAGAAGCAATATATCCCAACGGATGACCAACATGCAAACCTGCTCCTGAAGGATAAGGAAACATATCGAGTACATAATATTTGGGTTTAGTTGGATGTATTGCGGTTTTATAGGTTTCGCGCTTTCTCCATTCGTCCTGCCATTTGGATTCTATCTCCCTGAAATTGTATTCCATTTAATAATTAAAATAAGGGTTACGAAGGTAGCAAAAAGCCATTGTTTAGCGAGTTATATTTGAATATTTCTGATGTCAATTTAATTTGATGCATAACATTGACGAATTCAGCCCATCAATTTCCAATTATACCGATGGAAAATAGGGAAATTTGAATCAGCTGATTACATTTGCGGTTAACAAAAGAAAAATAGCTGTAAATGAAAGTTTTGAAAAATCCATCTGGGGTTTCTAATATTGTCAGTATCACCTTGGTATTGATAGTTGTAGGGACATTAGGATTGATACTTTCAAGTGCACAGAAAATTTCAAATCACTTAAAAGAAAATGTAGAAGTTGCAATTACGCTTAAAAGTGATTCTGATTCGGTGGCTGTTCAGCAATTTGTTCAGCAGCTTAAATCGGCCGATTACGCAAAAAATGTTCAGTACATTACAAAGGAACAAGCTGCAATTACTCTTCAAAAAGAGCTGGGAGAAAATTTTGTCGACTTTTTAGGCTATAATCCACTTAATCCGTCAATCATTATTACTTTTAAATCGAACTATACCGAAAAAGTGATTTTAAAAAGTACTATTAACCGCATTTCAGCTAATCCGCTTATTGAAGATGTGCAATATCAGGAGTCGTTGATTTCGGAATTGAATGAGAACTTAAAAACAATTGCTATCATCCTATTAAGCTTTACATCACTTTTAATTATCGTTGCAATTGGACTCATCAATAATACCATTCGTATTGCATTGTACTCCCAACGACAACTCATCAGAAGCATGCTGCTGGTAGGAGCTAAAAAGAATTTTATCAGAAAACCATTCTTAGTGGACAGTGTTAGAAATGGCATTTTAGGCGGAGCTTTTTCAATTATTATATTGATGACCTGTATTTATTTTGCTGAGCAAAAAATTGCAGACTTAAAAAATCTTATCGATACCAATACACTTTTGCAAGTTGGAGGATTACTACTTTCATGCGGAGTGTTATTATCATTTACTTGTACACTAATTGCATTAAACAGACATTTAAAGTATAGAACAAACCTATTATAATTTTATGGCGAAGAAAGAACTTAATAAAACAATTGCAGCAGATAAAACGACGGCTCCATCAAGTGAGGGTTTTGTATTTGCAAAAGTCAATTTTCAACTACTGATTGCAAGTGTAGTTACTATTGTAATCGGCTATGCATTAATGGCAGGTGGCAAATCAGACGATCCCAATAAATTCAGCGAAGAGATTTTCAACTTCCAAAGAATTACATTGGCTCCAATTGTTGTGCTTGCTGGCTATGCAATTGGCATTTATGCTATCTTAAAAAAATCAAAAGACACTGAATGAATCTTTTTCAATCGATTGTTCTAGCTATTGTAGAAGGCATTACTGAATTTCTGCCTGTATCATCTACGGGACATATGGTAATTGCATCTTCATTGATGGGAATTGCCAATGAGGAATTCACCAAGACATTTACTGTTGCCATTCAGTTTGGCGCTATTCTGTCGGTTGTTGTTTTATACTTCAAGCGTTTTTTTCAGAGTATAAATTTTTACTTTAAGTTATTTGTAGGATTTATTCCAGCTGCAATTCTCGGATTAATCTTTGATGATTACATCGATGTGTTGCTAGGCAATGTCCTTGTAGTTGCTTACACGTTGCTTGTTGGTGGAGTTGTTCTGATTTTTTTAGAAGACCTTTTGAAGCATAAAGAAATTGAAGACAGTATTGATGACATTACCTACCCGAAGGCTTTTAAAGTGGGTATCTTTCAATGTCTCGCTATGGTTCCCGGTGTTTCTCGTTCGGCATCTACAATTCTTGGAGGAATGATTCAGAATTTAAGCAGAAAAACGGCAGCTGAATTTTCTTTTTTCCTCGCGCTGCCTACCATGTTTGGCGCAACTGTATTAAAGGTTTATAAGTTCTATAAATCGATGGATGAAAAAGGAATTTCATTTTCAGGAAACGAAAAGATGCTTTTGATTATAGGAAATATTGTTGCTTTTGGTGTTGCGATGATCGCTATTAAAGCTTTTATTAGCTATTTGACGAAACACGGATTCAAAGCTTTTGGGTACTATCGTATTATTGTTGGATTAGTTCTTATCCTACTTTACATTTTAGATTTCGATATTCAACTTTTATAATATGAATGTTGAAGCAGCTCCTATAAATGAGGGTGAGGTTTTATTAGTTAATAAGCCTTTAACATGGACCTCTACCGATGTTGTGCGAAAATTAAAAGGTATTTTAAAGGTCAAAAAAATAGGACATGCGGGAACGCTTGATCCGTTAGCAACAGGACTTTTAATTATCTGCACAGGCAAAAAAACGAAGACCATTCCTTTTATTCAGGATGAAGAGAAAGAATACACGGGCACCTTTTATTTAGGTGCTACAACTCCATCGTTTGATAAAGAAACAGAACACGATTCTACATTTGACATTTCAGCAATTACTAATGCACAAATTCTAGAAGCTGTTGAGAAGCTCAAAGGACATCAACTTCAAACGCCCCCCATGTTTTCGGCGGTTAAGGTAAATGGTAAAAGAGCTTATGCCATTGCCCGGAAAGGCGAAACGGTTGAACTGAAATCAAAGCCGATCGAAATCAAAGAATTTGAAATTAGTCGCGTGGATTTACCCGAAATTGACTTCCGAATTGTTTGTACAAAAGGGACCTACATTCGCTCCATTGCGCGCGATTTAGGCGGATTATTGAACAATGGCGCCTATTTAACTAAATTGGTAAGAACCCGAATTGG
>CANGJU010000031.1 GCA_947453935.1 Bacteroidota bacterium
ATTGCAATAGATGATATTTTTGCAAAAGCAGCTGAAATCAAATCGATGAAGGTGCAAGCAATGAAAGAAATCGTTTATCAAAACTTCAAAACAGTTTTTAAAAAATGACGGATCGCTCCTGGTTATCAAGAACGGAATTATTAATAGGAAAAGAAAAACTACAGGAATTAGAACATAAACATGTTTTAGTCATTGGCCTCGGTGGTGTTGGTTCTTATGCCGCTGAATTTATTGCACGCGGTGGCGTTGGACAAATGACGATTGTAGATGGTGATGTGGTAGATCCTACTAATCGCAACCGACAATTACCAGCATTAGCCACTAATCACGGAGAGCCGAAAGCGTTAATCATGAAAGAACGTTTGCTTTCTATCAATCCCGATTTAAATTTACGCGTTGTACAATCGTTCATTATGCCCGATATGGTAGAAGAGCTATTGTCGATTAAATACGATTATGTGATTGAAGCCATCGATTCCATTACTCCTAAAATTATGGTGCTAACCACTGCGTATGAGAAAAAACAAAATATCGTAAGCTCTATGGGGGCTGGAGGTAAATTCGACCCAACACGTTTGCGTGTAACTGATATCTCTGAAACGCATACTTGTCGATTAGCAAAATATGTTCGCAAGCGTTTACATCGCAAAGGTGTTTTTACTGGTATTAAAGCTGTATTTTCTGATGAGCATATTGTTAAAGAATCGCTGATTAAAACAGATGGAACAAACTTTAAAAAATCTGCTTACGGAACAATCTCCTATCTGCCTGCTACCTTTGGTGCTACCTGTGCCTCGGTAGTTTTGAGAGCTCTTACAGGTCAAAAAGTATAGTGGCTTTTATTTCCTAAATTTACACTCTATTTTAACGCATGAAATTTACTCTTCTACATAGCGATTCGCAAACAAAAGCCCGTGCTGGTTTATTGGAAACAGCTCATGGTGTAATTGAAACTCCCATCTTTATGCCGGTTGGGACAGCTGGAACCGTCAAAGCAGTGCATCAGCGTGAATTAAAAAACGATATTCAGGCGCAAATAATTTTAGGTAACACGTATCACCTTTACTTACGGCCAGGGACATCCGTTCTTGAAGCTGCTGGTGGTTTACATAAATTCATGAATTGGGATGGTCCTATTTTAACAGATAGCGGTGGATTTCAGGTTTTTTCTCTTTCAGGCATCCGTAAAATAAAAGAAGAAGGCGTTCAGTTTAGCTCTCATATTGATGGCTCAAAGCATTTGTTTACTCCTGAAAGAGCAATGGATATTCAGCGTAGTATCGGTGGTGATATCATTATGGCTTTTGATGAATGTACTCCCTATCCTTGTGAGTATTCACTTGCTAAAAAATCGATGGAGTTAACACATCGTTGGTTAACACGCTGCTGCGATCATTTTGATAAGACGGATTCACTTTATGGTTATGAGCAGAATTTATTTCCGATAGTTCAAGGTAGTACTTATAAAGATTTAAGAAAACAAAGCGCGGAATTTATTGCTTCCAAAGAAAGAGTTGGTAATGCAATTGGTGGTTTATCCGTAGGTGAACCTGCTGAGATGATGTATGAAATAACGGATCAGATTACCGATATTCTTCCGAAAGAAAAACCTCGTTATTTAATGGGTGTTGGAACTCCTGCAAATATCATTGAAGGAATTGCATTAGGTGTAGATATGTTCGATTGTGTTATGCCTACGCGTAATGCACGCAACGGAATGTTGTTTACGAAGCAAGGAATCATCAATATCCGTAATGAAAAATGGAAAGATGATTTTTCTCCGATTGAAGAAGATGGCGAAACGTATGTGGATACTTACTATTCAAAAGCATATTTACGTCATTTGAATTCGAATAATGAAATGCTCGGTGCTCAGATTGCTTCTATTCATAATCTTGGATTTTATCTATGGCTGGTAAAAGAAGCTCGTCGCAGAATTATGGATGGCTCCTTTGCAGCATGGAAGCCAATTATTCTTGAAAATATTACGCGTCGTTTGTAATGATGAAAATGAAAATACTCGATCGCTACATTATCAGAAAGTTCTTAGGGACTTTCTTTTTTGCGTTAGGGTTGATTATTTTAATTGCAATTGTATTTGATATCTCTGAAAAGATCGATGATTTTATCGAGAAGGAAGCACCGATTAAAGCAATTGTATTCGACTATTATTTAAACTTCATTCCTTACTTCGGAAATTTATTTAGTCCGCTATTCGTTTTTATTTCTGTCATCTTCTTTACTACGCGAATGGCTAATCTTACAGAGATTGTTGCGATTCTTAGCAGTGGTGTTAGCTTTAAACGTTTATTGCTTCCGTACATGATTGGAGCAACTGTTATAACATGTATATCTCTCTATCTGAATAATTACGTAATTCCTCATTCTAATTCAACACGAATTGCGTTCGAAACGAAATACATTAAGAATCCTTTTGTCTATAAAAACCGACATGTACATCGTCAGATTGCGCCTAGTGTTTTTATTTATTTTGATAGTTATAACAACGTAGATAAAATCGGCTATCAGTTTTCGATGGAGAAAATTGAGAATGGAAAAATGATTTCTAAATTAATGTCAGAAAGAATTATCTGGGATAGCACGAAAACGAAATGGAAAGTCGAGAACTATTTCATTCGTACAATTGATGGTATGAAGGAGAATATTAAATCCGGCTATCAGATAGATACTGTCTTAGCCTTTAAACCAGACGAATTCAATAGAAGATCAAATTATATTGAAACAATGGATTCTTACCAGCTCAAAAAATACATCGACGAAGAAACGCAACGTGGTTCAGAAGAAATTCCATTATATCAGGTGGAGCTTTATCGTCGTACTTCATTCCCTTTTGCTACGTTCATTCTTACGTTGATTGGTGTTTCGTTATCGAGTAAAAAAGTGCGTGGCGGTATAGGAATGCAAATCGGACTTGGTATTCTTTTAAGCTTTACTTACATCATGTTTATGCAAATCAGTCAAACCTTTGCTACTAACGGTAATATGTCGCCGTTATTAGCTGTTTGGATACCCAATATTTTCTTTTCGATTATTGCACTTTACCTTGCGAAAAAAGCAATGCAATAATTACTCGTAAACTTTAACAATATTGTAAAGCGTATCTCTTTCAACAGGTACTCTGCCCGACTGTCTGATTAAGTCAATCAACTCATCAGTCGATAAAGTAGGATTCTGTTCTTCTGATCCTGCCATCGAATAAATCTTCGTAGAATCGTCAATAGTTCCATCTAAATCATCTACACCAAAGGCCTGCGTTAATTGTGCTGAGCTTCTTCCTAGCATAGGCCAATATGCTTTTACATGATCAAAATTATCAAGGTATATTCTTGATATAGCATACACTTTTAAATCTTCAATAAGTGAAACTTCCGGAACGTGACTCATGTCGTTATCAGAGTTTCTAAACTTCAATGGAATAAATGTTTGAAAGCCTTTTGTTTTATCCTGCAACTCACGTAAACGTCGCATATGATCCACTCGGTGTTCATATGTTTCAATATGTCCGTATAACATGGTGCAATTACTTCTGATACCACTTTCGTGCGCAGTCTGATGTATTTCTAGCCATTTATTCGAATCGCATTTATCACCAGCAATTTCTAAGCGTGTTGCTTCATCAAAAATTTCTGCACCACCTCCAGGAATTGAATTCAATCCTTTCGAAATTAAAAACTCCATTCCTTCTTTAGTTGTCATCTTACCCTTGCGAAACATGTAATCTAATTCAACAGCAGTAAAGGCTTTAATGTGTAAATCGGGGCGGTGACTTTTAATTTGGGATAATAACTCACCGAAAAATTCAACATCCATTTTCGGATGAACACCTCCTACAATATGCACTTCGGTAATTGGAATACCATCATAAGCCTTTACCTTTTTAAGCATCTGCTCTATGGTCATTTCCCAGCCTGCTTCCTTGTGTTTGTATTCTTGGGAGTAAGAACAAAACTTACAAGAGAATACACATAGGTTTGTTGGCTCAATATGAAAATTGCGATTAAAATACGTGTACTTACCATTCTTCTTTTCGCGTATGTAATTAGCTAATACACCAATCTCCGATAATTCTGCATTATTAAATAAGTACAATGCGTCTTCATCAGATATACGTTCTCCATTAAAAACTTTAGAACTGATTTTAATTATTTGCTCGTCTGAACTCTTTACAAGTTGCTCCTCTATAAATTTCATTTCTTTTATTTTACTTATTGACTACAACAAACTTTTTAACGTCATGGTTTATTTCACCATTGAATTCGAGTTGGTAAATACCTGCACTTAGATTTAAATTGCTTATTTGAAGTTTGTCTTGCGGATTAAATTTAAATTCATTGCTGTAAACCATCCTTCCATCATTCGAAAATATCTTTATCGTTGCTTTCTGACTTTCTGAATATTTTGCGTCTATCGTTAATGAATTATTAGTCGTAATAGGATTAGGGTAAATACTAATTGATGATAAAACATCACAGTTAAAATTAGAGGTATTATTAATTCTGAATGATGCACTTTTGTAATTATTAACCTGATTGTAATCAGTATTTTTAATTCGCACCTCGAATAAATTACTTCCAAGGTCACCTCCTATTTCATCAAGGTCAACCCATTTGGTTTCTCCTGATAGTATTGAATCTTTCCAAATTAAATTCTTCGAAATTCCAGCAGATACAGCGTAGTTAAATACAATGTTTGATTGTGTTGTATTTCCATTGTTCCTGATTTTTACTTTCGGTTGGAAGCAACGATTTGCAGAATACTTCACAGGATTTTCAATTGAATCGATTGATATATCAGTTTGATTAATGTTCGGTGATGCAAGTCCGTTAGATGCTACGAGTGAATGTCTTACTGTTGCCAATGCCAATTTCATTCGTTCTACTTGGCGATTAGTAAAAAACATCATGCAATGATCATCGGTATAATCCATATAATTCATGTACATAATACCTGGAGCAGTATCAGTGCACGCATCTGTCTTGGGAAAACTCGGACATCTTGTATTTGAGTTCGCTTGTTTAGGAGTATCTGATATAGCATCATCGTTACTACAAGCTCCGTTATCATCACCCCATATATGCAAAAGGTTTAGCCAATGCCCGACTTCATGCGTAGCAGTACGTCCATAATTATATGGAGCATTTGTGTTCTTAAATCTTCCGAAGGCTTTATAATTAATTACAACACCGTCGCTATTGGAAATTGTTCCCGGAAATGCTGCAAAGCCAAGAATATTATTTTCTAATTCACATACCCAGATATTTAAATAGAAATTACTATTCCATGCATCTTCGCCACCATCGACTTTACTATAAATTCGATTATCAAAAATGGAAAAAGCATTTGTAATTTTGGTTGCTGTCCTTGTAATTCCCGTTGTGTAATTTCCATTTGTATCGGTGTTAGCAAGCACAAATTTAATTTTACTATTTCGAACTAACGGCTGCCATATAGCAGGAACATCTATTATATTTTCATTGTTGGTATTGTAGTCTTCATTTAAAACATCTAATTGACTTTGTATTTGTTCATCTGAAATATTTTCTACGGCTATATTGTCAGTATGATAAATTACATGTACCACCACAGGAATTGTGTATACGGTGTCATTGGTCGCTGACTTTAATAAGTTTTGAAGCTGAAAAGATTTTTCTGTTTGTAGAAAATTTGCTTTGTAATTTAAATCAGTATCTAATTTATAACGATGTAAACTATCCGTTACGCAACGATGGATTTGAGCAAGACTCAAAATCGGAAATAAACATAACAGTAAGATTAGCTTTTTCATCTGGATGATTTACGGTTTTGCAAAGTTAAAATAAAGTTCCTCATAAAAATAAAAAAAGAGGGATGCGTTAACATCCCTCTTTTAAGCAAGAACTTGAAATTAGATTACTTCAAAATCTGAATTTTCTGTACTGTTTTAGTAGTAGCATTGTTGATCTCTACGAAATATAATCCTTGAGATAAATGCGATAAATCCATATGATAAGTACCATTTCCATTAGCAGGTAAAGAAGTTGTTAATACTTCAGCGCCTACCATGTTGAATATTCTGAATGAAATATCAGAAGCAGAAGTTACATCTGATAAAACTACTGTTAATTCGCCACGAGTTGGATTAGGGAATAAGTTAACAGCACCAATTGTGTTTTCTTCAATTCCTACAGATGAATTGCTACAAACTACCGGACGAATCAAGTGCGCTACATTAACTCCCCAAGATGCAGGAGTTTCACTGTAAGCATGCCATGTTCCATCACTCCATAATTCGTATGCTGTTCCTGTTGCAATTTCACCATCAGCACAATGTACGATAGCTAATGTATCACCTGCTGTATAACCAAATTCAACACCCACGTAAATAGTTCCAGCTGTTACAGGAACGTCCGGTGTAAAATCAACCCACATTTGAGTACCAGCAGCAGCATAAGCAGCAATTGAATCATAAGAAATAGTAGCCGAACCTAACATTGTAGAAGGCAATCCTGCAGCATCGCTCCAAACTTTTACTGTTGCAGTTTGACCTGTTCCACTTGATGATCCTACACCAAATGCGATATACGTTCCATCAACTGTTAAACCTGTTCCTGTAACTGCATAAGCATCTGCTTTAGCAACATCTAAATAATCATTATGACCTGAAACATATCCCCATGTTCCTGATCCTAATACAGAAGGAGTCATTACTGCGGCATCAAAGTTTGTAATTGAATCGCAAGTAGAAGTTGACGAGGTTCCACCAGTACAAATAACTGGACGTATTAAATGAGCAACATTGATTCCCCAAGAAGCAGGAGTTTCACTGTATGCATGCCATGTTCCATCACTCCATAATTCATAAGCAGTTCCGGTAGTAATTTCTGCATCTGCACAATGAATAAGCGCTAATGTATCACCTGCTGTATATCCAAATTCAACACCTACATAAACGTTTCCAACTGAAACTGGAATGTCAGGTGTGAAATCAACCCACATTTGAGAACCTGTTGCAGCATATGCTGCGATTGAGTCATAAGAAATTGTTGCTGTACCTAAAACAGTAGAAGGTAATCCAGCAGCATCGCTCCAAACTTTAACTGTTGCAGTCTGACCAGTTCCACTTGAAGAGCCAATTCCAAAAGCCATGTAAGTTCCATCAATCGTACTATTAGCTCCTGCAATAGCAAATTTATCAGCCTTAGCAACATCTAAATAATCATTCTGACCTGATATGTATCCCCAACCAGCAGACCCGTTGATAGAAGGCGTCATTAAAGCTAAGTCAAAGTTTGAAATTGTATCACAACCTGAAGTTGTTGTTCCACCTGTTACAGTAATGTAGGTAGATTGAGTTAAAGTATTGCTACCATTTGCATTTGTTGCTGTTAATGTTACAGCGTAAGTTCCAGCGGCATTATAAACTATGCTAGGGTTTTGAACAGTTGAAGTTGCAGGCGTTCCACCAGCAAATGTCCATGACCATGAAGTTGGAGCATTCGTTGATTGATCTGTGAAGTTTACAGAACCACCAACTGAAATTGTAGTTGAGTTAGCTGTAAATGCAGCAACAGGAGCAGCAACTACTGGAGGGCTACAACGATTAGAAGCAGCTAAATTAACTCTGAATGGTGTATGTGTTAACGTTGTTACTATTCTTGATTTTTGATTTGGTGTAAACATGAACATGCAAGCATCATCTGTATAGTCCATATAGTTCATGAACATATCTCCATTTGGACCATTAGTGCAAGTAACATGAGGGAAATTAGGACATCCAAAATTTGATGTTTGTTGTGTCGGTGTATCTAAGCAATAGTCAGATGCACAATTACCATCACCCCAAATATGACGTAATCCTAACCAGTGACCGATTTCATGTGTAGCAGAACGTCCTTTGTTATAAGGAGCTGATACCGTTCCAACACGGCCAAATGCACTGTAAAGAATTACAACACCGTCTGTATTTGTAGTTCCGAAAGGAGCTGATAATCCAGTGTTAGTACTTGAGGGAGGGAATGTAGCATATCCTAATAAACCACCACTTAAGTTACAAACCCATATGTTTAAATATTTGTTTACATCCCACACAGAATTAGGTTTTATTGTACCATCCACATACGTTTGTGAATATGGAGGTGCAGTCCATCCTTTTGTAGTTCTGTTGATGCGGTCAATACCATTTGTGGCTAAACCATTAGGATCTGTTTGTGCTAAGCAAAAGTTGATTTCGCAATCAGCAGCTAATCCAGCGAAAACAGAAGGAATTAAACTCGTATCTGCATTTAACTTTCTGAAATCTTCGTTAAGTACTTCAATTTGTGATAATACCTGAGCATCAGAAATATTCTGGCTAGAACCCACAGCTGTTCCGTTATGAATTACATGGACAACCACTGGTAAATTGTAAACTGTTTTAATTCTGCTTCCCTGATGGTTCGCAGCATCTTCTTGCATCTTAGCAGAAATCCAGTTTTCATAATCGTCAGGTAAGATACCTGTTCCGCAAGAGCGATGCGCAGGCACCGAACTTACAACTTTTGCCGTCTGACGTTGAGCAGAAGCAGAGCCTGTCATCATCAATGCAGCGGCAGCAATGAGTAATAGTTTTTTCATTTGGTTTATTTGTCGTTTAAGGTTTTTAATGAAACTGTTTGTTTTGGGGAAACAAATTTAATTAATTATTTCACTTTTCCTAGGTACGATTAACCCAACGGGTAATTTGAATTGCTGTATCATTATTTTGTAAAATAGTTGGTATAAAATATCCTTGTTAACACCTATTTGTTTTTTTCAACTATTTGAAACGTATATTTGACACACAATTCAATTAATATGAAGCGAATACTCTTGGTTGAAGACGAAATTAGTTTACAGGAAACCATCAAGTTAAATCTGGATTTAGAAGGTTACAAGGTCAATGCAGTTGGCGATGGTAAGTCGGCTTTAAAAGCCTTCAAACAAGAACGTTTTGATTTAATTGTTCTCGATGTGATGCTACCTGAAATGGATGGTTTTAAAGTTTGTGAAGCTATTCGATTGGAAAATAAAGAAATTCCAATTTTATTTTTGACAGCGAAGAATAGTTCTGCAGATAAAATAGCAGGTTTGCGTTTAGGTGCGGATGACTATCTTACCAAGCCTTTTAATCTTGAAGAGATGCTTTTGCGCGTACAAATATTATTGAAGCGATCGGGCTTGTCAGCTGAGATTAAGGAAAGTATCAATTCATATAACCTGGATGGCTTTCAGATTAATTTTCAAAACATGATGGTGACATCACCTGCCAATAAATCGGTTAGTCTGACAAAAAAAGAGAATGCCTTATTAAGACTTTTAATTGAACGTAAAAATGAAGTTGTTTCCCGGGAATCTATTTTAGAAATTGTTTGGGGGTATGATGTATATCCATCAACTAGAACAATCGATAATTTCATTGTGACTTTTAGAAAGCTGTTTGAAAAAGACCCTTCAGAACCTCGCCACTTTTTTTCTGTTCGTGGTGTTGGATATAAATTTATGGAATAAATAAAGAAATTAACATCGGTACTTATCTTGATTTTTGAAATTTTCAGAGTGCAATTTTTTAGTTGTCTTGCATGATTGTTAATTTCTATCCCCGTTTTCTCCCTTTTCATCAAAATAAATTTGTTTTGCATTTGGCTATTTTTTAAATTTGATTTCCGCCTTTGAAAAGTTTCTGAGTTTTTAGTTGATTTTTCCGTTATCAATCGACTAAAAATTACCAGAGATTTATTTAACATTTTAATATTATAACTTAATTACTTAAACATGAAAAAAACCTACATTGCTTTGTTGGGACTTATGATCAGTCTATCAACAATTGGATTTTCACAATCCGGAAGAACATGCGGCAGCATGGATCATTTGCAACAGCAAATTGCAGAAGACCCATCTGTTGAAACAAGAATGCAACAAATTGAGCATGCAACTAGTCAATGGTTGTCTGACCCTTCTCACAGAACTGGGGCAGTTATTTCAATCCCAGTTGTTGTACACGTTGTATATAATACAGCAGCACAAAATATTTCTGATGCGCAGATTCAATCTCAGATAGCTGTTTTAAACGAGGACTTTCGTAAATTAAATGCAGATGCTTCATTAACGCCTTCAATTTTTGCTGGATTAGCTACAGATTGTCAAATTCAATTCTGTTTAGCTCAACGTGATCCTAGTGGTAATGCTACTACAGGAATCGTTCGTAAATCAACAACAACCGCTTCTTTCTCTACTAACGACAATGTGAAGAGAACTGCTAATGGTGGTGATGATGCTTGGAATTCTACCCAATACTTAAACCTATGGTCTGCTAATTTAAGTGGTGGAGTTTTAGGTTATGCTCAATTCCCTGGCGGTGCTGCTGCAACTGATGGTGTAGTAATTTTATATTCTGCCTTCGGTAGAACTGGTAATGTAACCGCTCCATATAACAAAGGAAGAACAGCTACTCACGAAGTTGGTCACTGGTTAAATTTACGCCATATTTGGGGTGACGCTACTTGTGGTAGCGACTTAGTTAACGATACTCCAACAGCTCAAACATCAAACTTTGGTTGCCCAACTTTCCCTTACCATGTTGGTACATGTTCAGGAAATACAACAGGAGAAATGACAATGAACTACATGGATTATACAGACGATGCATGTATGTATATGTTTTCTGTAGGACAAGCTGCTCGTATGACAGCAGCTATTAATACATCTCGTACGGGATTATTAACTTCTTTAGGATGTACACCTCCCACTCCTCCAACTTCTTGTGGTACTGTTACAGGTTTAACATCTTCTTCAGTAGGTTCAACTACTGCTACAGTTAGCTGGACAGCGGTTTCAGGTGCAACTGCTTACTCATTACAATATCGTGCGGTTGGTTCAGCTACATGGACAACTGTATCAACAGCTGGAACTTCAGCTGCATTAACAGGATTAACTGTTTCAACAGCATACGAATTCCAAGTTACTTCTTCTTGTTCTGGTACATTAGGTACAGTTTCAACATTAGCTAATTTTACTACAACGGCTGCTGCTGCTTGCGGAACTCCTGCATCATTAGCATCTTCTTCTATCACTTCTTCATCAGCTACTGTAAGCTGGGGAGCTATAACAGGTGCTTCAAGTTATTTAGTTCAATACAGAGTTTCAACTTCTGCTACATGGACAAATAGCGTAACTGTAACTGCTGCTACTGCAACCTTAACAGGATTAACAGCATCAACAGCTTACCAATATCAAGTAACAGCTACATGCTCAGGTTCTGCTGGAACAGCTTCTGCAACAGGAACGTTTACAACTTCAGCAGCTTCTACAACATGTACAGATACTTATGAAGCTAATAACTCTCGTACAGCAGCTAAAACAATTGCTGTGAATTCAGATATCTACGCATTAATTGGAACTTCAACTGATAAAGACTGGTTCAAGTTTGTAACTACTGCTGCTGCTCCTAAAATTAAAGTTGTATTAGATCAATTACCTGCTGATTATGATTTAGCTTTATACAATTCAGCTGGAACAACTTTAACTTCTTCTGCATTAGCAGGTACATCAACTGAGACTGTTATTTATAACACATCTACAGCTGCAGCTACTTATTATATTCAGGTTTATGGATATGCTAGTGCATTTAATGCGACATCATGCTACCATTTCCGTCTTAGTACAGGTGCTACTAATTTCCGTACAGCAGATGGAAGCGAAGAAAATTCAGGTGATGTAATCAGTGCTGAAAAAGTAACAGGTTTAGAAGGATTAAATTTATTCCCGAACCCTGCAAACACTACACTTACTATTAACTACTTCACTCCAAGTATGGAAAATACATCTATCGAAATTTATGATATGATGGGTCAGTTAGTTAATACAATGAATGTAAATGCTAATCAAGGATTCAACTCACGTGATTTAGATTTAACTTCAATGAGTAATGGAGTTTATTTCTTAAAAGTGACTCAAAACAATAATACTTTAACGAAGAAGTTTGTTGTTAAGCACTAATAATAATTAAAATTTATTTTAAAAGTCCCGGCATTACTGTCGGGACTTTTTTATTTTTATATAAATTTTTAACGCATGATTTCTTTCAACGATCAGTTAACAGAATCGATATTTCCTAAGGTTACTTCCAACTCGCTTATCATAGTTCCGACACGCAGGGCTGCTGTTCAAATAGAACGTAAATTAGGTCAGCGTATGACAACTCCAGGGTTTTTACCTACCTGTATTCCGGTTGCTGATTTAATGGATAACTGCTCAGGAATTCCAATTGCTAATGATACACGATTACTGATTGATTTATTCTCCGCTTATAAAAAGATAGATCCTTCAATTGAACTCGATGATTTTATTAAATGGGGCGACCAGATTTTAGCTGATTTTGATGAGGTAGATAGAAACTTAATCGATACTCAAAAATTATTTAAACGTATTGTTGATGTAAAAGAGATTGAGCTGATGTTCTCTAATGATGAATATGAAACAGAATTGCTAAATCGCTTTTGGAATGAATTTTCTTTATTACCACTCTCACCTTTAAAAGAATCATTCATTTCTTATTGGGAAAAGTTACCGGTACTTTATGACGAATTTAATTCAATCTTATCGCAAAATAATTATTGCTACGAAGGTTTAGCATGGCGTAAAACAGCTCAGGCAATTCAAAATAATTCTTGGTTTAAACAATTTGATTGTATCGTTTTTGCTGGATTTTATGCTTTAACAAAATCAGAAGAGGTCATTATTAATTATCTAGTTAAAAATAATAATGCTATCGTTTATAAGGATGCTGATACTTACTATGCCGATGATAAAAAACAAGAAGCCGGTAATTATCTTCGAAAAGGAATAATGGCCGAAGCTCCTAATTTTATGGGGAGTGATTTATCAAACACCAACAAGAATATTAATATTATTCAGTGTAATGGAGGTACAGCCATGGCAAAGGATATTGGACTAGAACTGATACAAAAGTTTGAAAGTTTACCAGCCACTGAATTGTCAAATGCAGTTGTAGTATTACCTGACGACACATTGTTATTGCCTTTGTTGCAAGTGCTCGATAAAAAAGGGATATTGTATAATCCTTCAATGGGACTTGCACTAACATCATTTCCGCTTATTGCATTTATCAAGAAAATAAAAAGTATCAGAACACAATTGCTAAATGCAGAAACTAATATTGAATCGATTGTAAGCGGACTTTTTGAAATCAGTGCTTTTAATAGTTTGTTTATGGTGTTGCATAAATCGATTGATGAATTAAAAAGCTCTCTACTTGTACCTGTCAAGAACTATAAAGAAGAACATCAGTTCTTATTAAAGTTAATCAATCAGTTTTTAGAGCCAACAGTTCATTATCAAAAGCAAATTTTAAGTTGTGTCAAAAACGAAATAGCGTTGTTTGGTAGCATGCTTAATAATTTTGAAGAGGAGATTACTGTTCAATCATACTGGACCCTGCTTATCAATCATATCAATAAAATCAGAATTCCAATTGAAGCAAATGAAGGTGAATGCATCAATATAAACGGATTTTTAGAAACACGTTTAACCGATTATAAATATGTTTTCATTGCGAATGTAAATGAAGGCACATTACCTGCTAATTCAATTTCTAAATCACTAATTCCTTATGCCATCAGGAAGTTTTATTCGCTTCCATGCAAAGAGGAACAAGAGGCTGTTACCGCCTATCACTTCTATCGATTGATTCAACGTTGTGATCAGCTTTCTTTGTTTTACAATAGCCAAATGTCAGCTACTGGTGGTGGAGAAAAATCACGCTTTATTTTGCAAATTGAAAATGAATTAGTGAAAGTGAATTCGAAAATTCAATTAAACTATATTCAGTATCAAGCAGACTTACAACCTATTCAAGCAGAAGAAATAGTTATTGAAAAGACAGATGAAATCATTGATAAAATGATTGCTAAATATGTCAATATTGATCAGTCGCAATCTGTAATTGGCAAAGGATTTTCAGCATCATCCATCGCAGCTTATATTTACTGTCCTCTGAAATACTATTTCGAACAAATTGCAAAACTTAAAAAGCCAGATGAGGTTAAAGGAATTGATCAAATGATTTTTGGTAGAATTCTTCACAAGGCCATGGAGAATATTTATAAGAATCAGTTTAAGCCATCTGCGCAGTTTTACGATAATTTATTATTAGATCATTATATCGATGAAGCTATAAAAGAAGAATATTCAAATAAACAATTAACAGGTAATGATTACCTTCTTCAATCGGTAATTAAGGAGTTAATTAATCGAATTCTTCTTATTGATAAGGAAACACCAGGCCTTGAAATCATGAGCATTGAAGAAACCTTTGCGTTTGATTTTGCACTGGATAATCAAACTAGTATTTTTATCAAAGGTATATTTGATAGATTAGATCTTGTAAATAATCAACTTCGAATTCTCGATTATAAAACTGGAAGCGGTAGCCTAACTATTCCCAAAGACTTTACAGCTGTTTTTACTAATTCCGACAATAAGATTGTATTTCAATTGTTACTGTATGTTTACATTTTTAACAAACAACAGCAAGGAAAAAAGGTTAAAGAGCATTTAAAAGATAAAGAAATTTTAGCAGGTGCTTATCTATTAAAGAAGAATTCTAAATCAATAACTTTTTTAAATAAAGGGAATGCTATTGATCAGGATTTAATGAATCAGTTTGAAGTCCATTTGAATGAGTTGCTCCATAAAATAATGGATCCTAATGTACCATTTACGCAGACGGAAGATTATAAAAAATGTAGTTACTGCGACTTCAAAAATATTTGTAGTCGTTAGTACGTATTGTTTTGTCGTTCTTCTAATCGTTTTGAAATTCTTTCCAGAACAGAATTAGTGATAGAGATTAGAATGCTAAATAAAAATGCAATCCAAAATCCATCGACCTTAAAGCCTGCGTGTAAAATATTTGAGGCTATTAAAATGATTGCCGCATTAATGACTAACAGGAAAAATCCTAGAGAAACCACTGTTATAGGCAAAGTAAGAAAGACCAATATTGGTTTCAGATAAATGTTCAATAAGATGATTACCAACGAAACTAAAATGGCATATCTCATTGACTCTACTGATACACCTGGCATCATGGAGGCAATTAAAAAAATGGCCAAGGCCAACGACATAACTTTAACTAAAAACTTCATAAAAAATATTTAGACAAAAATAGTTTAATTTAAAATCAAACAAAACTAAAATTTGTCTAAAATGTTACATTATCATGAAAACACTATTACTAACTATTGCATTATTATTTGCAACAACATCTACTATTCACACTTTTGAATTTAAAACGATTGATGGTAAAACAATGAGTTTTGCTGCATTTAAAGGCAAGAAAATATTAATTGTCAATACAGCATCAAAATGTGGTTATACACCGCAATACGAAGACCTAGAAGCGCTTTATAAACAGTTTAGTTCCAAATTGGTGATTGTTGGTTTTCCTGCAAATAATTTTGGAGGACAAGAACCAGGTTCTAACACAGATATAAATAATTTCTGCAAGAAAAATTATGGAGTTACATTTATTATGGCTTCTAAGGTTTCAGTTAAAGGCAGTGATATAGATCCACTTTTTAAATGGTTAACTAGTCAGGATAATCCTAATTTTTCAGGAGATATTCGCTGGAATTTTGAAAAATTCTTGTTGGATGAAAACGGTAAATTGATACATCGTTATCGTTCAGGAACGAATCCACTTGACAAGGACATTACTGAGGAGTTAAAGTAATTACTGACTAATCAGTAATCGAATTCCTTTGCCATGCAATGTGGCAATTTCAATTCGGCTATCGTCTTTTAGGTATTTGCGTATTTTGGTTACGAAAACATCCATGCTTCTCCCATTAAAGTAATTATCATCGCCCCAGATTAATTTTAATGCTTTCTGACGCGGTAATAAATCGTTTTGGTGCACACATAACAAACGTAATAAGTCCGCTTCTTTGGGAGAAAGATTTTCAGTTTTTCCCAAACGATGTATTTGCCTTAATTTATAATCGAAATCATACTCCCCTATTTTAAAATCGGTTTGGTCATCTAAATCGATAATCCCTAACGAACGCTTTAAAATGATATTGATTTTATAAAGCAATACTTCCGTATCGAAAGGTTTAGTTAGATAATCATCAGCGCCAGCTTCATATCCTCTAATCATATCTTCCTTCATTCCTTTTGCTGTCAAAAAAATGATTGGGGTTTTTTTGTTTTCTTCTCTGATTTTTGTGGCTAATGAAAAACCATCCATTTTTGGCATCATCACATCTAAAATTATTAGGTCGTATGATTTTTTCTGATACATCTCTAATCCTTCTGCACCATCTCTTGCTAAATTGACATGATACTCTTCTAACTCTAAAAAGTTCTTTAGTACATTTCCAAAATTAACATCATCTTCTACTAATAATATTTTTGCTTTCATGCTATTACTTTTTTAATGGGTAGTTGTATTTTAAAGGTGCTTCCCTTATTTATTTCAGATTCAACGCTAATATTTCCTTGATGTTGTTCAATAATTGCTCGAACGTAACTTAATCCTAGTCCAAACCCTTTCACATCATGTAAATTACCAGTTGTCGCTCTGTAAAAGGTATCAAAAATTCGTTTTTGAACTTCTTTCGTCATACCAATGCCGTTATCTTTCACTTCTATAACAACAAAGTCAGTAGTTTGATGAACGCTAACAACAATCTTCGGAGAATCGTTCGAATACTTTATTGAATTATCGATTAAATTACTAATTACATTTACAAGATGGTTTCTATCGCCATTTACAGAAGAAACTAAACCTTCAACTTTTAATTCTATTTTGCCATTTTTATTTTCAACAGAAAGCAAACTGCTATTGATAGCTTCTTCTGCTACTTCTTCTATCCTTAATACTTCATACTTTAATTTCAATTCTCCTTTCTCCAATTGAGCCATTTGCAACATTACTTCTACCTGACGAAGCATTCGCTTGTTTTCGTCGCGTATAACGCCTGTGTAATAATCAAGTTTTTCAGGACTCGAATACACTTTAGGATTTTTCAATGATTCATTTGCAATGGAAATTGTTGCAATTGGAGTTTTGAATTCATGCGTCATATTGTTGATGAAATCACTCTTTATTTCAGCTAGTTTTTTCTGCGTTAAAACTGTTCGCATCACATAGATAAATCCAATAACCATCACTATAGAAAATACAACAGCACTAGTTAACAACGGCCATAACGAATAGAACAAGAATTCAAATTTATTTGGAAAGGAAACAATCAATTGTTCACTCTTTTTTAAAATATCATTCGGGAAAAGTAATACGCAATAAGTAGATTTTATTAACTGAACAGTATCAGTTCGTCCACTCGTGTATTCAAAATTGTTCTTGTTTATTTGTTTGATTCCATATCGATAGTTCAATGGAATACTTCTAGCAATAAATTCCTTATTGATAATACTATCAAGAACCTTCGGCGGAATTCTTTCCAACAAATTTTTATTTCGATCGTTAATCTGAAAAGTAAGCTTATTCATTAATGTGTTTAGCTTATTGAATTTCGATTCCATTCTGCGTTCTGCTTCACGCTCGATAGAATCCATAATTAAGGATTCATCACTTAGGTTAAAAGACAAAATTTCTTTTTGTTGAATATCATTTTCAATTCTGATGTCAATTGAAGAATCGATAAATGCATTATTATTAAAATCCTTATTGTACTTGCGGTTTGACTTTATCTCATTGACCTTCTTTCTGATTTCCTGTGCAATGATTGAGAAATCGTTATTAGCAGCATTAATATTTACTTGATTGTTTCCTAAAATATTTCCAAGATGATTCAATAAACTATCATCCTTGCTAATTCCAGCTCCTGATGAATCGCTTTGAGAAATAAAGTTCTGAACGACAATTTTAATATTTTCTTGTTGCTCTACCTTAGCTACAATATCGTTTAGAGCCAGCATGACCGATTGATCAAACTGCTGCTCTTTTAATTTGAAATCATGAAAAATCCAATATGCTTGTAATAATATAAGTCCTGCCAAAGAAAAGCTCATTACGAAAACGGTTAATCGAAAGTCTGATTTTTTCACTCGTCAAATTTATAAATTGATGAATAGTAATATTTGTTGTTAACGCTAAATTAACTTACTTATTAAAATTGTAGATTTGCTGACTGATATTTCACCCCAATTTAATGAACGTACACACTGCAATAACAGGATTCTCAAAGTCAATTAGAATAGTACATCTCTTTTTATTGATAGGGC
>CANGJU010000032.1 GCA_947453935.1 Bacteroidota bacterium
CATTTTCTCAAAGTGTTTCATCAGCGAATAATGAATTAGTTGTTTTTCGTCATGATAATGATTCAGTTTTTGAAATGATTTTTTTTATTGATGATCAGCTGGCTTCTATTAAATACCGCGATAGTGAAAAAGTTATCTATAATGTTGTTGGAGGTTTTTCTACATTATCCTACAAATCTTCAAAGACTCATTCCTATCAAAATGATATTACGATTACAGGAATGATTCTTCAGGATTCTCTTCATCGCGGAGGTATTTGGCATAATGCAGGAGTAGGAGCGGCACCTTATAGAATGGTTTTGGCAGAAGAGTTCTATGAACCACAAGCAAAATATATTAATGCAGATTTAGTAATCATCGACTTAGGTACAAACGATTTTTTATATTATAATCGTTTAGAGCCCGAATTACGTCAGCAAATTATTAAAGTGATTGAGAAAGTAAAAAACGCGAATCCAACAGCTGATATTATTCTTACTGACGCTCAAGAAATGAAATATAAAGGCAAACGTACAACAGTCGCAAATCAGTTTTCTGAAATGATGTATGAATTATCTATTCAGTATAACACTGGTTTCTGGAGTTATTATACTGTATCAGGAGGTAAGAATGCATGGCGCTTTTGGGATGCCGCAAAATACACGCAGGGCGATGGAATTCATTTAAATGGTGTAGGCTCTGAATTAAAAGGGACACTACTTTTTCATGCAATTGAAAATAGTGTTGAGTTAATTCGAAATAGTAAAGTAGCTTCAAAGCCTTTTGAAATTATTATTGATACTTTGACTGCCGCTGATATTGATTTTATTGTTGCTGATTCTGCTATAACAACCAATGTTGAAATTGTTCAGCAAAAAGATACTTCGGTTGTCAAAAAAAATAAGACAACTAAAAATATTAAGAAAGATATTGCACCTTCTTTTTATATTGTTAAGAAGAACGATACACTTGGTGGAATTGCATTAAAAACAAAAGTTCCAATAGCTAAAATTCGAAAGTTGAATAGACTAAAAAGTGATTTAATTAAACCAGGACAAAAATTAAAGCTAAACTAGCTTTATAGTTTACGATACCACTGCAGCATTGGTATAACTGCAGGCGATACTTCTCCGTCGTAACTGAAACTTGTAAATCCAAATTGAAATGCTTTTTCTTCTGATAATTGCCATCTGATACCGGGTATAAAAATGGCTAAGCCTGTTCGTTGTTTTCGAGTTGTTACTGTATAGTATTGACCTGTTGTTGGATTATATTCTTGAGTTGTTTCATCTTTATAGCCGCTTGCTGGTACAATAAATGAATCAAATACAATGCTGACTTTATTTGAAACTTTGGTCATGCATGCAAGTGATAGCAACGCACGTCCACTTGTTTGACCATCGCTCCATACACTTCCGTATCCTGCAGAAAATGTAATGTTCGATCTTCTATCACCTACGGTAAATGATGAAAATGGTAGAGCTAATCCAAAGTCGCTTGCAATCCAAGAGCCTGTTCCTAATAAACCACCAAGTCCCAAATGTACATTCTCTCCAAGTTTAATTGAATATTTACCTTGTGCAATAATTGGTACGCCGAGCCAAGTTGTCATAACTCCAATTCCGAAATTATCGGATACCCCGAATTGAAAATCGGGGCCGTATAAATTCCATTGAATATAGCTTTCTCCTTTTTTTATTGGAAGACCATTGGTGGTAATAAAGTATCGGGTTGCAAATGTTTCTGATGGCCTGTATATTCCATCTACGCCAAGCTCATGTGCTGGTATCTCTTCAATTAAACTAATCTCGTATTTAGGAATAAGAACCTCTCCAACTTCTTTTGTTTCTATCAAGACTTCTTTCGCGTCTTTGCTAATAATATTTCCGATATAAACCTTGCCTGAGTTTAAGGTTACCTTGTACAATTTAACAGTATTGTATTTTGTAGTGTCTTTTGGGTTTTCTTGCGCAAATAATCCAAAAGTTATCAAGCAAAAAATGGATAAAAAAAGTGTTCTCATAAATTGATTTTTATTTGAATCAAAGTTATGTATTTTTTAAACTTTGATTATGACAAATGTCCTTTTTCATCATGATGCAGCTCCTGATTTTTTTAATAAGACTTACTTGTTGTACTTTCGCTTAAATTAATTATGATTAATAACAACATTTTATTTCCTGTTAAAGTGCCTTATTCAACGGCGCCTGATATCGTTAAATTAAAAGATGATTTTACGTTGACACCAATATCAGATCGTATTCGTGCAAATAAATTAAAAGAGATTGATGAATTTTCATCTGATTTGTTTAATGAGATTCAAAGCGATAATTTACTTGATTGCTTAAATGTCATCAATGCAAAATATAATTTACCTGATTCAACAACAATTCTTGATTTAGCAATGAACGTAGAAGAAGATATTGCAATTCTTAAATCAGGAAAAGTGATAGCCATTTGTTTTTGTTCACCAAGCGGATTTATTCCAGCTCAAATTGTAGGTAAATCATTTCACGAAATTCATCAGCCTGTACCTGATTCAGATTTGCTTTTAAAAATGAGTGATAAACTTACTTCTATGATGTCAGATAGTAGTCGTGGTTCTTATCGTCGTTATGTATGGACAATCACTTCTAATCCGTCAATGAGCCAACACCCTTCATTAAAGAACAAGATCATTCCAGAATCAATAGATGATTTGTATTTCAGATCAGAATCTCAAACAACAATTCCAATAGGAGATAATGTGCATATGTTATTTGCTGTGAAGGTGGAGATGAATCCATTAAGCAGCATTTGGGAAGATTGCGAGAAAAGAAATCTTTTAATTAATAGCATCGATTCAATGTCGGATGCCATGCTCGATTACAAAAATTTAAAATTAATAAAATCAATTTTAAATAATTCAAAATAATGAATATGATTTATGGTATTATGGCGGCTATGCCCGAAGAAATAGAAGGTGTAGTAAAGCTGGTTGAAAATCCTGAAGTGAAAATAATTGGTGGTCGCGAATATATCGTTGGTTGTATTCATGGTAAAAAAGTCATAGTTGTTTTTTCAAGATGGGGCAAGGTAGCAGCTGCATCCACCGTAACAACATTGATTGATGTATTTCATGTTAATCAAATTGTGTTCACAGGAATTGCAGGAGGAATTCAGTCTGATTTAAAAGTGGGTGACATTGTTATTGCATCTCGTTGTGTATTTCATGATATGGATACTCGTCCTTTAAACGATCGATATGTAGTTCCGCTAATCAATAAAAAATATTTTGATGTTCATGTTGCAGATGGGCTACTTGAAAACTTAAAGGAAATCTTTTCTTCAAAAAATATTGGTGATGTTGTTGGCGATGATTGGGCTAAGCAATTTAATTTAAATTCAGTATTAGTTGTTAATCGTGCAATTGCAAGTGGCGACCAGTTTGTGAATTCGCAAGAGGCAAGAAATGATATCAAAGTAAATTTATCAGAGGTTGCATGTGTTGAAATGGAAGGTGCTGCTGTTGCGCAGATTTGTTTTGAACATGATATACCTTGTACTATTGTTCGCACAATTTCTGATAGTGCAGATCATTCTGCTGCTATCGACTTTGAGCCCTTTGCAAAGTATGTAGCCTCCAATTATTCAATTGCTATTATTTCTGCTTTATTGTCTGATTGATTTTATTTATTTTTAGATAATGAAAAAATCCCATGTCATATTAATTGCGCTACTTTGCTTTGCCATTGGATTGTTTGCTCAACACTATTATGATCGAAATTATGGAAGAGAGGTTGTTAATTTAAAGGACCCAAATTCTCCGTATTTTAAGCCCTGTTCTTTCGAAAACACACCACCTGATTCAGTCATACCCAAATTGGAAATTCCTGGCATACGACCTGGCGATCAGATTGTGGAGCACCTTGCTTATACACTTGACTATGTTGAGAAATTTGAACAAGCATCTTGGGTGGCTTATGAGTTAACTTCAGAAGAAACAAATAAACAATTCGAAAGAAGCTCCAAGTTTTTTACTGATCCTGATGTAAAAACTGGTTCTGCAACAGATGCAGATTATAAAGGTAGTGGTTATGATAGAGGACATCTTGCTCCTGCGGCTGATATGAGTTTCTCAGAGCAGACTATGATTGAATCTTTTTATTATAGTAATATGTCACCACAGAATCCCTCATTTAATAGAGGAATTTGGAAACGACTGGAAGAGAAAGTTCGCAATTGGGCCATTTTATATCAATCGATTTATATTGTTACAGGACCTGTTTTATCTGAAGGGAATATAACTCCATCTAACGGTGTAGCTGTACCGAACTATTATTACAAAGTTATTCTTGATTATCATAGTGCACATCTTCAAGGCATTGGATTTATTATGCGAAATGAAGGTGCTAGCGGAGATTTACAAGCCTATGCAGTTTCTATCGATAGTGTTGAACGATTCACTGGCATTGATTTTTTTCCACGATTACCTGATAAAACAGAAAATGGAGTCGAGTCACGATTATGCTTACAGTGTTGGGATTGGTCTAATTCAATATCACATAATTCCGATGGTAAAAAGAGTGAAAGTGGAATATCTGTACAATGTAGGGGAACAACAAAGGCCGGTGCCCGTTGTAGGAAAACTACTAAAGATGAAAGCGGATTTTGTTATCTTCACCAATCGCAAGCGGGGAGGGGTAGTGTAAATAGTAAAAGCAGTAAATACCGTAGCGAGACATCATCGCAATGTAATGGTACAACCAAAAAAGGTAATCGGTGTCGTAGAATGACCCGAAGTCCTAATGGTTATTGTTATCAACACGGCGGTAATTAATCAAAAATACATTAAATAAAATATTATGCAGAGCAATTTCTTTCGTTCAAATAGTTATTTCATCGATGAGAATGTAAACTTCTTTAAGTTCGAAAACACCTATCAATTATATGATGATTTGGGAGTTAATATTGGTGCTGTTTGTCAGAAATTGGCAATAGGCCAAAAATTACTGCGAATGATTTTAAACAAAGCCATGTTGCCATTTCTTCTAGAAATTAAAGATCTCGATGGTAATGTACAGGCAACTATTTCAAGAGGCTGGACCTTCTGGATGTCGAAAATTACTATTACTGATGGAAATGCCATTACGGCTGGCACAATCAAACAAAAATTCAAATTTTTCAAGCCTGAATTCATTATTTTTGATTCGAATGAACAAGAGATTGCTAAGATTACAGGCGACTGGAAAGCATGGAATTTTGATATATTAGATGCCAATAGTATGTCAATTGGATCAATAAGTAAAAAATGGGCAGGTGCTATGCAAGAGATTTTTACCTCGGCAGATAAATATAATGTGACGTTAAATTCGGAAATAAAAGATAATTTGCGTAAAATTGCTATCCTATCTTCAGCAATTACCATTGATATGGTACTTAAAGAAAGCAAATAAAAAACATTTAACTATAATCAATAAAACCCAAACCAAAATGAAAAAATTAGTTTTAGCATTAGCATGTGTAAGCATTTTATTCAATGCTTGTAAGAAAGATGATACTGCGCCTGCGTCAAGTGGTTCTACAACGTTAACAGTAGAAAAGAAGAACAGAGCAGCAGTTATTTACTTTGGAGAAGACTGGTGTCCTCCATGTGGTTCTTACGGTGGACCAACATTAGACAGTTGTTTAAAGCAAGAAGGAACGTTGTTAACAGGAATGAAGATCAATACAAGTTCAAATAACTCATCATTAAACTGGTCTACAGGACAAGGAATGTGGAATGTGTTTAATACAGGAGTATTTGCTAGTGCAAATGCAATCCCTTCAATGGCTGTTAACACAACTAAGCAAAGTGTTACAACAAGCGTATCGAGTAACTATTCAGGTGCTGTTTCAAAAGCAACAACATTTGCTAATGGTACTGTTATCGCTGGTATCGCTTTAAGAAAAAGTATTTCTGGCGATTCTATGGCTGTTGATACAAAAGTGAAATTCTTTAGTGACATCGCAGCAGGTTCTGATTACCGTTTAGGTGTTTATGTTGTAGAAGATAAAATTATAACATCACAGTCAACAAGCTCTGGAACAAATGCAAATTACGAATACCGTAACTTAGTTAGAACATGTAACGCTTCTGCATACTATGGTTTAGAAGTAAATAACGGTGGTGATGCAATTGCATTAGATCAAGAGTTTTCTAATACTTACAAAATGTATTTAAAACCAACTTGGAATAAAAACAACTTAAAAGTAATCGGAATTTTATGGAAAATGGGCGGTTCTCCTGCTCAGGTAGTAAATTCAAATGTTGTTAAGTAATTAATCGATATTTTTTAAAGTCCCGAGTAAACCTCGGGACTTTTTTATTTTTATACCTATGGAAATTTCATTCGCAAAGCCATTTCGTAAATTGCTAAATCAAAATGGTGATGGTGTTGTAACATCTGCAAAATTGATTTCTGTTTTTAATATTTCAGACAAATCTCAATTATCTAATTCTTTTATTGAATATGATACAGACATGGACTATGAGATTGAAGAAAATGTACCTCTTTTAATGTTGATCTTTTTAAAGCCATCAAGTAATAATGCTAAGAATGTTTTCGCAACTATTCGCAATTGGTCCGAAGAGAAAGAATCGTTTTATAAAGATCAAATTGGAAAAGAATTCACGGTTGCAATTGAAAGCCAATAAAATTATTTATCCTTTTTAAATAAACTCTCTGCAATTCCTTTTACGGATACTACATTGAGTGGAAACTCAAGAAATACGTGCAGGAAGCTTAGGAAAAATAATACGATGATTCCTGTGCGATAATCATACAAATAAAAAGAAATACTTGCCACCCATATTGCAGCAATCGCAATCAATCTTGTCTTGGAAGTGCCCTTATGCCATCCTATGATGGATGTTTTCGAGAACCAGTTCAAGTAATGGTAGGTATAGGCAAAGGCAATAAAAATCTGAATTTTAATTCCCAATAAGGAAAGTAGTGAGAATGATTCATCTTTAGAACTGCTAAGTAGTTTCGCCAGAGAAAAATTAAGTGAATGAAATCCGCTGGCTAAAAAATTATCTTGTGTATTCTGGCTTAGAATGTATTGTGTTGGATTTACATTTCCGAAAGTAATTATCACAGGAATTAAAGCGAGTAAGGCAACTCCAATAAATCCAGGCGTACTCTTCGATTTAATCGCTCCAAAAAGCATAAACAACAACGTGAACAAATAAACATGAATAATTGTTGGAAGAAAAATGCTTACAAGTACAATTGAAAAAGAAACATATTTTAAAATTAAATAGGACGCAACAATGCTGATTATAAGGAAAAGCAATGTGTGTTTTAAGTCTTTTAAAAATACTAGTCCAATTGAAAAGAATAATGCAGCTAATAGTATAACATTGGAAGAGGAATTCAGTTCTTTTAGAAAACTCTTTACTACCGTATTTTCATAAATGAAATTGAACCATGGTAATGAAAGCAGAAGTGGCACTGATATAACAACACCAAACAATACAAATGTCCAGATCCAGTCTTTTGTTTTTATAAAATAGTTTCTTTCTTTCAGCCAATTGATTTCTGTTAGATAATGTAATGGACCTAAGAATGCATAGGAAAATAAAAATAGTTCAAATGGAATTTTATACGCTACTATTAATGAGATTACGATTAGAAATATATTTAGGCGGTCGATGTTTTTACTTTCCATAATTTTTCAAGCCTCTAATTTAATTAAAATGAATATTCGACCTGATAAAATTAATGTTCTAATAAATATCAAACAGAATTCTATTTAATTTTTAGTAAATTTGATAAACTAAAACGAAACACAATGTCAAATCTCGAGTTCTTTATATCATGCTGGAACAACGAATTAAATTCAACCATCAATATATTCAAAGCGCTTCCCAACGATAATTTAAGTTATAAACCTCATGAAATAAATCGTACTGCTTATGAAATAATAGAACATTTAGTAGGGCATTCGTTCGACTTAGTCACTATTGCGTCATCAAGTCTTTGTGATGAGACACTTAAATATGATTTCTCTACAGTAGAGGAGGCTGCTGCTGTATATCAGTTGAGGTCTGATGAGTTGAATCAAGTTTTAAACTCATTGACAGATCATCAATGGGAAAATGAGGAGGTGGAATTGACAATAAATACTAACCCTTTCATAACGTTAACGCGTAGCCAAATGATGTGGTTCTTCTTTTTTGATATCATTCATCACAGGGGGCAATTATCAGCTTATGTAAGACCGATGGGCGGAAAAAATCCTGCTGTATACGGATATAGTGCAGATTCTCAATAATTTTTTTGCTTTCTTAGGGGCAAATGTTTGATTTTTTATGTCATTGGTAAAAAAATAACTTTGCCACTGTTTTAATAAATAGGAATCTTTTTTTTAGTCATTTTATATGTCATTTAATGACAATCGGACTTGTTTTTTAATAAACCTTCGTTTATTTTAGCACTCCATATACAATAAGTTACACTAACTATTCGACTTACGGGGGTAATGTCGATTAATAGTAATTATGTTTAGAAATTATCCAGGTGAAAAATGGGAGCCAATTGATGTAGATCATAAACTCCGATACAATTACGCGATATCAAATTATGGACGCTTGGTTAGTTATTCAGAAGCTATTAAAGATGGCAGAATAATTAAACCAGGTAAAGTAGAAGGATATACTACATTTAGGTACAAGCTTTATGCAGGTGCTAAAATAAGGTATTTCTCTAAAATGATTCACAACCTCGTTGCGGATAAATTTTTAGACAAGCCAACTACAGAGCATAATTATGTTATCCACTTAGACCGTAACAAGTCTAACAACTACTACAAAAATCTTAAATGGGTAACTCGCGAAGAGAGTATTCAGTTTAAGAAGGAAAGTCCTGCTGTTAAGGAAGCCATGCGTAAGTTGGTTGAGTTAAATAAGAAACGTGATGGGGCAAAGCTTACCGAATCAAAGGTTCGCTTACTCAAAAAGAAAATATTTGATCCCAATCGTAAAACACGATTGAAAATGCTGGCAAAGCAATTTGGTATTAGCGAAATGCAGCTGTACAGAATTAAGTCTGGTGAAAACTGGGGTCACGTGAAAATTGATGAATAGCTAGTCAATTAATATCGTTACATTTGTTAACGATGAAAAAATTACTATTCCTTTTACTATGTAGTCCTGTGTTTTTATTTGCACAGTCGGATACTCTAATTACTCTTCCATCTAAAGATGAACCTGCAGATATTTTAACTGCTGGACTTGGTTTCGGTCAGGATCTTGGTGGAATAGGCGCTAACCTCACTTATTATGCAACCAACAGATTGGGTTTTCAAGGTGGAATTGGGTATGCATTAGCTGGAATTGGATATAATGTTGGTGTTAAATATCGATTCTTAAAAGATCAAACATTATCATATCGCACTCCCTTTTTTATAGCTATGTATGGTTATAATGCTGCACTAAAAGTAAAAGACAATTCTAAATTAAATAAAGTGTTTTTCGGACCATCGCTTGGATTTGGTATTGATACGAAAGCACTTGGTTCAAGTCATACTTATTGGTCTTTTGCATTATTTTACCCGATAAGAGGGGAAGAAATTCAAAAATATCTTGATGCAAATCATATCAGTTTGTCTAGGGATTTTACTCCAATCACGCTTTCTATATCTTATAAAATAATTATTCGATAGTTTGCTTATTTCTTTTATTTTTTGATTTCACTTTCGCTTTATTAATTATTTTAGTGAAATGAATTTGAATAAATCTGAATTTAATAATCGTGCAGTAAATCGTTTAACAGCATTATGGGCGTTGAATGAATCAGGTTTAGGTGGTATTTTACATGCTGCTAAATTTCCATTCACAGGTATTTTAGTTGGAGGCTTTGCTGTAATATTAATTACGTTGATTGCTCGGTATTCTAATTTTAGTTTTAAAGCAATTCTAAAAGCAACAGCAATGGTGCTGATGATTAAAGCTGCTGTTAGTCCGCATTCTCCTTTTCCAGCTTATTTAGCTGTTTCATTCCAAGGATTATTAGGTGCAATAATGTTTTCATTAAGTCGCAATTTCAAATCAACTCCAATTGTTTTCGGTGGACTCGCATTACTTGAATCAGCAATTCAAAAAATACTATTAACGGTTTTATTCTTTGGTATGTCATTCTGGAAATCAGTTGATGATTTCGTATTAAATACAATTAAACTTTTCCAACTTCCTGCTGATTTTTCTTTTAGTGAGTGGATTGCTATTGGCTATGTTGTATTTTATCTCGTTATCGGATTGATGATGGGAAGGTTTGCTAGTAAAATCCCTGGTCTGATTGATTCTCTTGATTTTTCAGGACTAAAATTATACGATACAAAGGATTCAGCTAATAAAAATAGAAAAAGTAAAAGTTTAATAATTATAGCGTTTATATCGATTGCTCTATCGCTTCAATTGATTTCATTTTTTGGTGGATTACCATTTATCCAATTACTTGCAAGAGTCATTTTCTTTATGTTGTTGTTTTATTATGTAGTAGGACCTTTAACAACCAAACTAATTATATTTTTATCTCGCAACAGGTCAGAAGAAATTTCAAAATTAAATAAAGATGTTGCTCAACTCAGATTGGCGGTTAAGCCCGTTTTGAATTATGTCAATAAAAATTATCATGGCATCAATCGATTTAAAATGTTCGTACTTTATATGATTGCTATTTCTTTAAATGATATAAGAATCGAAAATGAGTAAGGTTGTTATATTATCAGGCACTGTTCAAAGTGGAAAAACGACTTCACTTCTTAAACATTTTTCGAAAACTAAGGCCGTTGGAGGATTTATTTGTCCTGATGTGAATGGTGCAAGAATGATGTATTTTGTGTCTGAAAGCAGAGTTGTTCCTTTTCAGATTCCTCAGAAAGAAAAGTCTATTTTGATTGGAAAGTTTGCTTTCAATGAAGAAGTCATTAATAAGGCTTGCGATATTTTAGTGCATCCCTTAACGTTAGAAAATGATTTTGTGATTGTCGACGAAATAGGGCCGTTGGAATTAAAAGAAGAAGGCTATTATCAATCGTTGTCGATATTACTTGAATCTGCAAAAAATAAAGTTGATTTAACAATTGTTTTAGTAGTAAGGCAACATTTAGTTGCTGATGTAATTTCAAAATTCAATCTTTCGGAAGCAAGGATTATAGCTAAAGAAGATTTATTACCGTATTCAAATTTAAGTTCGGATCTTTTTGGTTTAATTCTGAGTGGTGGTGAGAGTAGTCGAATGAATAAAGATAAGTTTTTATTAAAATACGATGGAGTAGCGCAATATAAACGTCTGCAAAAAATGTTTGATGAATTGAATTTGCAAACCTTCTTATCTTGCAATGAAAATCAGAATTTGATCGAAAATGTAGTCGTTCGTAAAATTGTCGACCATGAAATTTATAAAGATGCAGGACCATTAATCGGGATATTATCTGCATTTGATCAGTTGCAATCTGATTTATTGATTGTAGGTTGTGATTATCCGCTGTTAACGACAGAGCATTTGCAAATACTAAAACAATTTTCTGAATATGGCTTTGATGATATTGCATTCGTGAAAAATGATCGAGCTGATGCAATAGAGCCACTAATTTGCTTTCTTTCGAAGCAATCACTAACTAAATTGAAACAGTTTTATATTGATGGTGGGCGTTCATTGAATAAGTACTTACAACAAATCAATCCACTAAAAATTCAATTAAACGACGATTCATTTTTACGTAGTTTCGATACTCCAGAAGATTACAATTCATATTTAATAATTAAAGCATGAACCAATTACCTGTACACTCTGTTCAAATAACAAAGGTTAACGAAATGTCTTCTCAAACTATCGACGATATTATTGTTGTCGAAGAGCCTCTTGAAATACGGTTAGGTTACGGGCCAATGGATATGCGCGATGAAATTAATGTTTCAATTACCATGCGCACTCCGGGAAATGACTTTGAATTAGCTACAGGTTTTTTATTTACTGAAGGTGTTATCAAAAGTGGTGAAGATATATTGTCGATAAAGTATTGTACGAATCATCAGAAATCAGAGCAGCAATATAATATCGTAAGGGTTGAATTAATGCCACATATTGGGTTTGACGCATCTGCATTTAATCGTAATTTTTACATGACTTCTGCTTGTGGAATATGCGGTAAAGCAAGTATCGATGCAATAGCGGTGCATTGTATAAAATCAGAATTAAATGATAGTTTGAAAATAGATAAACAACTTGTTTTCTCATTGTCTAATAAATTAAAACAAAAGCAAACAATCTTTAACAATACTGGTGGTATTCATGCGGCAGCATTATTTTCAAATAAAGGTGAATTGTTGCTTACGATGGAAGATGTAGGTAGGCATAATGCGTTGGATAAGTTAATCGGAAGCCTGGTTGCTTTAAATAAAATTAAACTTACTGAATCCGCAGTTCTGTTTTTAAGTGGTCGAGCAAGTTTTGAATTGCTTCAAAAGGCTACAATAGCAGGATTGAAAATTGTTTGTGCTGTTGGTGCTCCATCTTCTCTAGCCGTTCAAACAGCCGAAGAATTTGGTATCACCTTAATCGGTTTTTTGCGAGATGGGAGGTTTAATATTTATACTCATCAGAATCGTATAGTTTAAAGCACAATTTATTTAAACGTTTGTAAATGTTTATAACCGATTAATTGATATTGGAGGGTTTATTTTTGTAAAACCATGATTCTTATTTGCCATAATTTAATTATGTACTTATATTTGTACATAAATCTGTACATTATTATGCTTACTACAACTTTATCTGATTTCAGAAAAGACATCAAACATTATTTCGATAAAGTAACTCGAAACGTAGAAACATTAATCATTAATCGAGGAAAAGATAATGGTGTTGTTATTATGTCTTTGGCAGAATATAATTCATTATGTGCTACAAGGCACGAACTGGCTTCGAAGGCAAATGAAAAACGATTGGATGCTGCTGTTGAGAAACTTCGGAAAGGGAAATCTGCTCGAAAAAAATTAATAGAGTAATGAAATTTGTTTTCGTGGAAGAATCATGGGAAGATTATCTTTATTGGCAAAGTATTGATAAAAAGAAACTGAAGAGAATTAATGAACTTTTAAAAGATATTTCACGAAATCCATTTGAAGGAATTGGGAAACCTGAGCCGCTTAAATTCAAGTACGCAGGTTTTTGGTCTAGAAGAATTGATGATGAACATCGGCTAATTTATCAGGTGAACAATGATGAAATTTTGATTGCTAAATGTCGATATCACTATGATTAATTATAAGAATCCAGTGATTATTTATTTCCAATTATATCTTTGTTATTAATCTTGTTTGCCATTTTCATAGATAAAAAACTATTAATTATACCCAACACTTTTCTATCTTTGTAATACAATGTCACTATTATGAAATTAAGAATAAAAGGAAACTCTATTCGTATCCGCGTTTCTAAAACCGAAGTAGCTAATTTTGAAAAGAACGGTGAATTAAACGAATCAACTTTTTTTGGCACGAATCATTTTCATTATTGCCTGAAGAAAACAAATGCTTCTTCAACACTATATTCGGATTATCAAAATAACTGTATTACACTTTATATTCCTGAAGAGATTGCCACAGAGTGGACAACTACCGATATGGTTGGTTTTAATCATAAAATGCCTTTAGGAAACGACGAACATTTATTTCTTTTGGTAGAAAAAGACTTTGTTTGCCTCGATAATACATTCGAAGATCAAAGTGACAACTTTCCAAATCCTAATGCTGTTTGTTAAAGATCATTTATGGCTGAGTATAACGATAATCACAATCATCCTAATCCTGAGAATCCAGAGCGTTTCACGGGTTTAAAGTTAGATGAACCACGTTTAGCCGCAGCCGGTACTGAAGCTGTTTTAATTTCAGCGCAGATTGCTTTTTCTGAGATGGATCCGTTAAGGGCAGTAAAGGCTTTGTTCGCAATGAATCAAAAAAGAGGATTCGATTGTCCTGGTTGTGCCTGGCCTGATAAAGACCATCGTTCAAGACTTGGAGAATATTGCGAGAACGGAGTTAAGGCAATAGCAGAAGAGGCTACCAATAAAAAACTAACTTCAGACTTTTTCAGAAAATATTCGCTAGCACAATTATCCGCTCTTGATGATTTTACAATTGGTAAAAGCGGACGTATTGCACAACCAATGTATCTTCCCGAAGGAGCGTCGCATTACCAGCCCATTTCATGGTCGGATGCTTTTGATAAGATCGCTTTTAATCTTAAAAAATTAGCTACTCCCGATGAAGCTGTTTTTTATACTTCAGGTCGTACAAGCAATGAAGCAGCATTTCTTTATCAATTAATGGTTCGTCAGTATGGTACCAACAATTTACCCGATTGCTCTAACATGTGTCACGAGAGTAGCGGCGTAGCATTGAATGAATCAGTTGGAATAGGAAAAGGCTCTGTAACCCTTGAAGATTTTTATAATACGGATGTGATTGTTATTCTTGGACAAAATCCAGGAACCAATCATCCACGAATGTTATGTGCGTTGCAAGATGCAAAAGAAAAAGGGACGAAAATAATTTCAATTAATCCATTACCAGAAACAGGTTTGATTGGATTTAAAAATCCTCAGCAAATTAAAGGTGCCCTAGGTATTAAAGCTCGATTAACAGATGTTTTTCTACAAGTGAAAATTAATGGTGATATGGCCTTGCTTAAAGCGATTATCATGCGATTATACGAGGAAGAATTAAAAGCACCAGGAACCGTTTTCGATCATGAGTTTATAAAAAATAATACACATAATTACGACGCATTTATTAATCAAGTCAATAAATATTCAATTAATGAATTGCTTGAACAATCCGGAATTTCGCGTGAACAATTAGAGCAAACAGTTGAAATTTTAAAGAACAAGAAAAAAATTATTGCTTGCTGGGCAATGGGATTAACGCAACATAAAAATGCTGTTGATACCATTAAAGAAGTTGTGAATTTATTATTGATTAAAGGTAGTATCGGTAAAGAAGGAGCAGGTACTTGTCCTGTGCGCGGACATAGTAATGTACAAGGTGACCGAACGATGGGGATTTATGAAAAGCCACCGCAAACATTTTTAAATAATATTGAAAAAGCATTCGGATTCACCCCTCCACAACATCACGGATACGATGTTGTAGATTGCATTCATGCTATGCACGAGGGTAAAGCAAAAGTGTTCATTGCGATGGGAGGCAATTTTTTATCTGCCACCCCTGACACAAAGTACACTGCAGAGGCATTGAATCGTTGTGATTTAACGGTACAGATATCGACAAAATTAAATCGTAGTCATTTGATAACGGGTAAAGAAGCCCTTATACTTCCAACACTAGGTCGAAGTGATAAGGATATTTTAAATGATGAAGAGCAATTTATCTCTTGTGAGAATTCGATGGGCGTTGTGCAGATGAGTAAGGGGAATTTGAAACCAGTGAGTAATGATTTGATGAGTGAACCAATGATTGTTTGCGGTATGGCGTTAGCGTTATTTGGTGAACATTCTGTAGTTGATTGGAAGTCGTTTACAAAACACTATGACTTTATTCGCAATGCAATTGAAAAGACTATTCCAGGTTTTGATAATTTCAATGAACGGGTTCGTGAGCTGGGTGGATTCTATCTTCCGAATGGTTCACGAATTGGAAAGTTTAATACAATTACAGGAAAAGCAAATTTCAACGTTGCTGATGTTACTTTTCATAAGCTTAAAGAAGGCGAATTGGTAATGATGACAGTTCGCAGTCATGATCAATTTAACACAACTATATACGGATTAAATGATCGCTATCGTGGTGTAACGAATGAGCGTCGCGTGATCTTTATGAATAAAAAAGATATTGCCGGTTTAGGATTTAAGCCTGGTGATATTGTCGATTTGTATAATGAGCATAATGGCGTTGAAAGAGTCGCACGAAAATTCATTATCATCGAATTTAGTATTCCTGAAAAGTGTACGGCAACCTATTTTCCTGAGACAAATGTGTTAGTGCCAATAGATAGTGTTGCTGATAAAAGTAATACACCAACGAGTAAGTATATTGTTTTGAAAATTAGAAAACATAATCAATAAAAATTAGTATCTATTTCAAACAGATTTTTAAAATGTTTTTGAATGTTAGTTATTAAAATCGTTTGAAGATAACTTTAGAATAATCAATGCTAAAAACGGCGATAAAATTATTAGTGATAGATAAGCAGTTAGCGTGATTTCATTTTTTATATAAAAGCATATGATAAATACAATTAAAAAACTTTTAGGATTAGGACCTACTGTTAATTTTAAAGATTTAATGGATAGAGGTGCGCAGATTATTGATGTGCGAACTAAAAGTGAATATCAAGGCGGACATATTCGTGGATCAGTTAATATTCCTCTTAATACGTTGCAACAGTCGTTATCAAAAATTAAAAAAGACAAACCTGTTATCACTTGTTGTGCATCTGGAATGCGAAGTGCCTCTGCAAAGAGTATATTAAAAGCAAACGGATTTACAGAGGTTC
>CANGJU010000033.1 GCA_947453935.1 Bacteroidota bacterium
ATTTAACAGGAAGAACGGTAGTGAATACTAACGCGGATGGATTAACGAATACTGTACTTGATGTGAAATTATTGATGAACGGAAGTTACATTGTTCGCATTACTGCCGATGGAAGAAATGGAGTTTACCACTTCATGAAAAAATAATAACTAACTTATTAAGAGAAAAGGGAAGCATTTTTATTTGCTTCTCTTTTTTTATTTCCTTTCACCCATTCTTCCCATGGCTCCTTTGATTATTCGATCAAATTCTTGCTTTTGTTTTTCATCACATAGTCCCCTTACTTTTGCGAGATGTTCAAACAAGGCTTTCTCTCCACTCTTTCTGTTCTCTCCAATTAAGTTAATCAGCGAATCACTTTTATTAGAAGAAGTATTTGCTAATTCATCAAATAATAAATCGTGCAACTCTCTTCCACGCATTTTTACAGCATCTAATTTTTGCTGATGTTCATCAAACAATGAATCGAATTGCTGACGCTGTGCTTCGTTTAATCGTAGTACATGTACTAAAAAACGATTCATATCATCGGGTCGGCCACCAGGACCCTCGCCCATTGGCGGACGATGAAACCACATGATTGCGAGGAGAGAAACATTCATGATGGCTAATACAACAACAAGAATTTTAAATGTTTTTATCTGATTCATGGCAATTGATTGATAGGTTCGAAATAAACGGAATATACTTTTTGTTCAATGAATTTATGTTCTGTTTTGTAATACTGTCGTGCAGAAATTAAGTTAAAAGTAAAAAGTAAAGCAATTGTAGCAACCGCTATTTTAATAAATCCACGACTCGATTTTTCAATGAATAGTACATCAATAATTTTATTTTTTTGATATTCATTCAATGTCCTTTTATGATACGAAGAAGCTTCATGCATGATTTCTTCAATCATCGTTTCTTTTTCATTTTTCATAATATAAATCTTCTAACTGTTTACGTAAATTTTGTTTAGCTCGGAAAATGAGGGATTCAACTGCTGATAATGATAACTCCATTATTTCACATATGTCTTTATACGCTTGCTGTTCCATGTTGTGTAAGATAAATGCGATGCGTTGGTTATCGGGTAATTGGTTTAATGCTTTAAATAGTAATTTACTTTTTTCTTTTTGCTCTAATACCTGATAAGGAGTATCGTTATTCTTTAATGTATGAATTGGATTTGATTTGTTTTCATCATCATCAATCGAAAATAAAAAGCCAAATCGTTTTCTCCTTTTTTTCTTTCGTAGATGATAGAGCGCAAGGTTGGTTACGATGCGATACATCCAGGTACTTAACTTCGAATCTCCCTTAAACCGATAGATTGCACTCGTAATTTCCACAAAACACTCTTGCGTTAAGTCCTCAGCATCTAACTCATTTTGCACAATGGCGAAGGCAGTCGAATATACAAGATCACTATAGCGATCCACAAGCTCTCGATAAGCAAGCTCCTCCCGATTTTTCAATCGTTGTATAAAAAACTGTTCCGACAAATTTTAATTAGCTAATACTCGTTTAGGATGTCAATTTACAAAATAACTTGCGCTCGGCTTAAAAATAACGGATAATAAATACTACTTAATAGTCCGTAAACTTTTTAAAGTGATAAAAGCAAGAATAATAAATGGTAAAGTAGAAAGAATAATTGGGAAGCGAAGGGATAATAATCCAACGATAAATACAAACCCAATTAAAACCAATAAACAGCTTATTCCTGTTTTTAATAGCAAGTTAGAAGGTGATTTTTGTAATAACGCTATTAGCACTAATAATTGACCAAACAATGGAATAACCGTAAACGGATGTAAAACGGATGTTGGTTTTGTAAAAAGCTTACTAATAATTTCGAATTCCATCTGAAATAAAAAGGCGGCACTTTCTATACCCCAACTTAAGTAAACAAACAGCGAGGAAACAATCAAGAGTAAGATTTTAATTTTAATAGTCATGATTATAATAACTTATTAAATTATTTTAAGGTGTTTACCTGATTCCAGTTTAGGTTAATATCATTTTTCACTTGTGCTTCTAATTTCTTTTTTGAAGTAAAACGTTTCCCTTCTGGAATAGATGTGGCTCCTTTTGTTTTAATAGAATTGACTAAAAACAAATTCTCAACATTAAATGTAGCATGTTCGTTGGGTTCAAACCAATGACTTTTTTCTAATTCTGCAAAAATGGTATAACGTATCTGTTTGGGATACCATAAATTTTCTTGTTCTTGGTATTCGATGGCAATTGAAAAACTAGGCTTGCCAATTGATAATCCATAAACAGCAAGTACGGGTTTGTACAAGAAGGGAATATAAAAAGTGCCTGCCTGTTCTACTTTCACAAAAGCATCAGAAGAAGCATCAATATAAATTTTACCATAACTCTTCACATTGTCAACTTTTCCCTTCGATTTAAAATCAATCACAATCAATTCTCTATTTTCAAAGGTTGTGCTAGGCGCAAAAGAATATTCAAAATCATTAAACTGAGTACTGTCTAAAAAGGAGTTATTGCTTTTGGTAATATTCGACGAACGCAATACGCTTTCTGGTCCACCAAAGTTGTCATAAATATCAGCCTTCTCTTCTTCAGGAATTAATGAGGGTTCTGGCTTAGCTATATTTTTCTTTGCATTTTTTTTCTCGTATTTTTTATTCCGTTTCTCTCGCTCTTCCTGCATGAACGCTAATTTTTTTACATCATCTATTTTACGAAATAAAAGTAATTGATGTTGATTCTTTACCGTATCCTGAAAGTTGGGATAATAACTTTTGAAAACAGATTCGTTACAAGTAATGTAATGGTCATTTTCTTTAAAAATCTGTCGGAAGTAAGCCTGCGTTTCAAACGCAGTTTTAGGATAATTTTTCTTTACGCTCTTTAATGCTTCTTTGATATAAAATGTTGGTGGGTTCGGACGAACAATAATTTCGTTTAACTGAAAATCGTTACGATTTAAAAAAATACTGTCGCTGGTTTTTATATCCTTAACACAAATGACTTTCCGACTATATCCTAAAAAACTAAACTGTAAAGAATCTTTTTCATATTCTGCAGCAACATTTATCTGGTAAAAACCCGATTCGTTAGCAGCGGTTCCTGAAAAACTATTCTTGAAAGAAAGAGCTGCAAAAGGAATAGCTTCCTTCGTTACTGCGTCAGCGATAGTTCCAGATAAAATACGCGATTGTGCACTGCATGGAGTAATCCACACAATGAAAAGCAGAATAAAAAAATAGTATTTAATTAGATTCACAGTAAAACAAAGATAAGGTAATCCCATAAAAAAACCCCGAGTGTTACCTCGGGGCTCTTTTAATTATTTGTTAAAGAAATTATTTAACCATTAAACGAGTAGTAAGAACATTTCCTTCTACGTTTACTTTTACTAAATAAATTCCTGAATTTAATCCTGAAACAGGTAATGAAATTACATTCTTTCCAGTTGAACCATTGAAGTTTTGTCCGTAAACAACCTTGCCTAATACATCTGTCATTTCAATAGTGTAGTTAGATGATTTTGTTAAGCTAACTTCTAATTGCGTGAACGCATCAGCAGGATTTGGGAATAATGTCATAGCGAAATTATCTGCCGATAATGTATTGATTCCTGTAGTAGCTAAATAAGGACTACGCGTTACATTCAATACATGTCCTGTAGATGCATCTTGTAACATTCCAATTACACGAATTTGTGATTCATCCCATCCAGCAGGTAATGTATAATTGAACGAATAGTTATAAGTAGTACTTGCACTTACTGAAGAAGGAACTGATCCTGGTTGTCCATCAAAACCACCTAAGATATCGCGACCAACAAAGTTATAATGCATACTTGCAGCAGGAATAGGATTCGTTGAAGTTTGCCAGTTATGACCTGCACCAACTAATGCAATATTTTGTGATGTGCTGCTGTAGTAATTTGTTTGAGCATAAGTAGATGTTGTTCCAGTTACATCATCTTCTACTAATACAGCATTCAAACGGAAATCACCTGTAAGGTTAGCGGCAAATGTTGAAGATACATTAACATCTACCTGACGAGTTGTCGAGTTATAAGTTGCAGTTACACCTACGTCAGCAGGACTAACATCAGTAATTCTATCTAAGTAAGTTGCTTCAAAATCTGTTGGATCAACATCATTCGATTTACGATCAACACATCCACTAGGGTATCCACCGATTAATGAACCGATACCTGCATCGTAAGCTGTATTTGTCATAGGGTCGCCATTGTGAACTGCTACTACGATTGCTGTTCCTAGGTGTACTGTATCAATTTGCTCTGTATAAACAGCACCACGAGGGCACCATCCGCACCATGTTCCAGTAGCTTCTTCAATTAACACTCTTTTTTCTGGTAAATAAGATAAACCTGTTACCATTGTGTTTAAAGTATCGTCAGAACGGTCAGCATCATTAGCTAAATCAACCCAAATTTTTGTAGGGTAAGGATTCGCAACTGAAACGTTAATTGGAGTGTTGTGCGTAAATGCATAAACGTTACCAGACGTTAAGTTGATATTTGATAAAGTGGAAGTATAAACTGTTCCGTTTACTTCGTACTTTACATCAACATTGTTAATTGTATTTGCTCCTAAGTTTTGAATTTCTCCAGATACAGTAGATGTTCCTGGTACTAATACATAAGGATCTGCTGATGCTTTACGTAATTTAGCCTGATCAGAAGCTTGTGTTCCGTAAATGAAGGCATAATAACTATTATCTGCAGGAGTAGGATCTGAACCAGCCAATGAATTTACATTAGGTGAACCAGCAACCATTAATGCAGACGTTGAATTGTATTGTAATCCTAATGATACAGGAACTACTCCTGCATGTCTTTGATCTACGATATAAATGTTGTTAGTACCTTCTTCTAATACAATCGACCAGTACGTCCAAACAGTTGCTGAAGCAACTGATGTATAAGAAGAAAAAAGAACCCATGTCTGTTGACTTCCAGCTACACCAAATGTTTGAGTTACGATACTGTCATTTGTACCTGAACCTTTAATTCCTAGTACACAAACTGAATTGTCTGGAATGTTTGCATTTGGAAGTGCAACACGAGTTGCAGGAGGAACAGCAGTTGCTCCAGTTGAGAATGTTAATACACCACTTGTAGAAACTTTAAACTGCGTATAGCCAACACCGTTAAATTGGAAAGTAAATGGCAATGTAACAATTGAAGACCATTTTGGTGTAGCAGAACTTCCTGAAATAGTTGTCCAGTTTGCGGATAGTCCACCACCTACAGGATATTCAACATCGGTGTTTAATCCGCCTGGGTTCGTACCCGCATTCGGATAAGGAAGGTAATAATATTGAGCGTTAGCCACAGTTAATGACATCACAAACGCTACAATAAATGCGTAAAGTTTTTTCATTTTAAATGAGTTATAGATTTTTAGGAATTGATTTCAAAATTACTGATAATGTATCTACGATACAATAGACTTAAACGAAAATTTACAAATACTCAAATAATTGAAAAACAGGACTTTAAACCCAAAATAGAGCTTAGGCTAGTTTAAAGTATAGATGAAAGGTAGTGCCTTTGTTTTCTACGGATTCAAAACGAATATTTCCTTGCATACCCAACATCATATTTTTTACAATGGCAAGTCCTAATCCGGTACCGCTCGATTTAGTCGTGAAATAAGGAACAAAAATCTTTTCTTGTAGGTCCGCTGGAATACCTTTGCCATTATCGGTTATTGAAACAACTAAAAACTCATTGATCGTTTTTGCTTCAATTTTTATTAATCCACCTTCAATGTCTTCCATCGATTGAATAGCATTGCGGAAAAGATTATTCAGAATTCGGATGATTTGATTTTTATCGCCAATAACAGTTGGCATTACTGCATTTGTATTATTTTCAATTTTTATATTCTCCGATTGTTTAAATAATACAATGGTATTTTTAATCAATTCACGAATATTAATTTCTTCATATTCTGCCTGAGGCATCTTGGCAAAATCACTAAACGCAGATGCAATGTTCGATAGATTATCGATTTGCTCTATTAATCCAGATGATATTTTTTTGATGATTTCCTCTCTGTTATCTTGACTTGATTCAATTATACGTAACATATGCTGTATGCCCAGCTTCATTGGTGTAAGCGGATTTTTAATTTCATGTGCTACTTGCTTTGCCATTTCTCTCCAGGCCGATTCACGCTCTGACTTTGCTAATTCTTCAGCACTTTTTTGCAAGGCCATTAACATTCGGTTGTATTCATTTACCAATGCGCCAATTTCATCTTTCTTATCCCAGCTGATTAAATTATTCTTCGCATTTAGTCTTGTTTTCTTAAAGGACTCTTGAATGAATTTTAATGGAGCCGTAATTTTATTTGAAATAAATACAGCAATCAAAATAGAAATAGTGAATAAGAAAACGTACAAGTTGATTAGTGCTATCAAGAATTTACTGATCTCAGCTTTTACTTGCTTCTCTGTAAAAAAGTAATTGATGTTTAAGTAAGCACATTGCTCTCCTTTACGATTATAAATTGGTCTGTAGGATGCACGGTACTCTAGTTTTCCAATATTTTCAGTTTGATAATATCCAGATAGTTTTAAATTTTTCAGATTTAGAAAAGCAGTTTTATTCATGAGCGGACTAATTAATTCCTGATCAAATATTCGGGGCTGTGTTGAATAAACTAAATATCCTTTCGGATTATAAATAGAAAAATCGGTGTGAATGGTTTTATTCAGTTTGTTTAATTCGCTTGCTTCCTGAGTAGTTAATCGTTCAATAGATGTTGCATCTTCAAAAGTATTTTCGAGGTAATTATTAAGGTCTTTTATTGTTTGTTGCGACTTTAATTCCTCACTTTCACTGTTGTTGCTTATGATGTATATGATAGTTGTTACTCCTGAAATGATTAATGTACAAATAACAAATGTTACAACAGTAAACTTGATTCTGTTATTGTAACTGGTAGATATACTAAAATCATTATGATAAAAATGATAGGTAATGTATCCTAGTAAATAAGACAAACTAAAAAAGGCAAACAAATAACTAAAAAGTGTAATTATTTCTAATAATGACTTTTGCTTACGACTAATAATTGTTAATCCGTTGTTATCTTTAATGATGATGTGATAATAACCATTGTTATAAAACGCATCCGATTTTTTTATATCCTCTTCATAGGGTGCAGAAGTGATGTAATAATTAAAAGTGCCAGATTGCGTATTTAGCTTTCCGTTTTTATACCGTGCAAAACTATAGTCGCTGTTATTTTGATTTGCTATTACAGAACTACTAACCAATAAATCTGGAAACCCTCCGATATTATTGCCTCGCTTATTCGAGAATTCAATTACACAGCATGATACATTGTTGTTTAATGGGAAATCAACAACTCCATACTGCTTTTGTTTCTCTAGTTTACCAGAATAATTTAACAATCCAGCATTTTGAATCAAATATTCTTTTTTGATTTCATCAAACGATTCTTCGGATATTTTATTCAGACATTGACTGTTTTCATCAAGGTAATAAAAAGCAATATCATAATTTGAAAAGTAATCACTGAAGTATTTATTCAATAAATATTTGTTTACATCTTCAAAATTACCACTTGTTGCTAATAGCGGAATTATAGTGTTATCCGTTTTTATTTTATTTCTGATTTCATCAAAAAAATAATCTGCAATATTGTCTTTCTCAGAATGTATTTTATTTGCAAACGAACGTTGTTTTTCACTTTCCTTAATCTGATTAAATGAATATATCTGATACGTTGCATAAATCGAAAATCCTAAAACAATTAGGATAATCCCTTCCTGTCGATATCCTTTTGCTAAAAACACACGCGTGTAAAAAATGAATAATAGCAATAAGAAGGAGAATAAGTATGAATAATAACTATAGACTTCTGAGAACGAAAATAAAACAGAAGCATAGTTTAGAAAACCAAATACTAAGGCTGTTATAATTAAATTAATAAATACAATTTGTAACGAAAGTTTTGATTGTCTAATAAAGTAAGTAGTTGCAATAGTTATGAAATAAAATCCCGAAAAAACAATTCCAATCACAAATAATCCAATCAGACTATATAAGTCTAATTCAAAAATATTATTGAAATTAAAAGAAATCTGAGAACTTAAAATTAATCCGTTTAGCAGGAAGTTAATCACATACGAATACGAAAAGCATATCAGTAACAAAATAAAAAGAAAACTAATCTTTACTATGTTCCATTTGCTAATAAATGAAATGGTTTTCTCTTTTATAACTAAGGAGTATAAATACACCATTAAAGCAAGTAAACATAAAACGCCAAAAAATAAATCAAGCGGAGAGTTGAGTAAGCTGGAGCTTGCGTAGTACTTAGGACTAAAAAATTCTGTATTGTAATATGCCTTAGGGAACGCGTAAATAATCATCAGATAGCGTACAGCAAATAACGCAGCTACAGATAAAATTCCAACAAAGCCATTTCTTTTACCTAATACAAAGGTTAGATCAATTAAAGCAACATTTAAAAGAAGGTAAGCAAACAAGTAAATAATAAAAACAATAACCGATTTATTATGCGCATCATTACTATCTACCGTAGAAATATAAAATAACGGTTTCCCCTGGTAATTAATAGGTGTTGTATTAGGTTGAGCCGTTATTGAAAATGCATGGTGACTGCATAATTGCAAATTCGAATTGTAATTATTTTCTAGATATTGATTCTGTATATTAAAGTCGTAACGAATAAATAGGCAATAAACAATTTGTCGTTCTTTATTAATCTGTTCCGACTTGTTGATGAAATAATAACCGTTCCCAATTCTGTTGATACGAGCATCAATTAACGATTTATAATTAATACTATCAATTGGACATTTATTATCAGACCAGAAAAGAACTTCGTTATTTGCAAATACGAATACACTACCACCAACTGGAAGTGTTTTTTTCTGAAAGTAGTTATTCGCCGTCCTATTATTTAAAATAGGCTCTTTCAGGCAATCGTTAAACGAGTTTTCGAAAATTTTAATACTATCAATCTTGCTTTTTAATACAGCTTCAATAATAGTTTTATCAGATTCTGCGTTTGGTTCGTCGTGATGTTTATTATCTTCTAACGACATGGCCGCGATAACAAAAAGTGTTATCACTAAAAAGTAACCTAATAAACGATTGCCGATATTCATCTCCGTAAAAATAGGGATGAATAAGGATAAATGGAAGACTTTGAGATTGTTTTATAAACGTAGAATGGTTGAAAGCATTCGGTTTTTAATTACATAATTTAAGCGTAAATTTGCTTCATGAAAGCAATTATCAATAAGACCAACGCCGTTACTGTAGAAGAGAAAACAGGGGGCGTTATTTCGATCAATGATAAATTATTTAGTGGCGATATAAAGCAAGTTGGACCATACTCGTATAATGTCATTTACAATGGTGAGAGCATGAATCTGGAGGTATTAGTTTCAGACGCAAAAAACAAAAAACACCAGTTAAAAATTAATGGCAAAGTGGTAGATGTTCAGCTCGAAGATAAATACGATGAGTTGCTTAAAAAGCTTGGAATGGATGCATCCTCTTCACAAAAAATAGGCGACTTAAAAGCGCCGATGCCAGGTTTAGTAGTTAATATCCCCGTTTCAGAAGGCGATGTAATTAAGAAAGGCGATGTATTGCTTATCTTAGAAGCTATGAAAATGGAAAATGCGCTTAAAGCCGTAGCGGATGCAACTGTTAAAAAAATCATGGTTAAAACAGGACAAGCAGTCGAAAAAAATCAAGTGTTAATTCAACTCGTATAAAAACATAACCTATGGATCGTCGTAATTTTTTAAAGAAGTCGGGATTAGCAACCGCTGGATTAGTGGTAGCTTCTCAGTTATCACCAGTAGAGTCGTTAGCAGAGAAAATTGAAAATGAAACACAGTTTGTTTTGCCAAAGCTTCCTTATGATTTCAAGGCCTTAGAACCACATATCGATGCATTAACGATGGAGATTCATTATACACGACATCATAAAGCGTACGTAGATAATTTGAATAAAGCTTGTGCGGATAATAAAATCAAAGTAGGTTCTATAGAAGAGTTATTAAGCAATATATCTAAATATCCAGCTGCTGTTAGAAATAATGGTGGAGGTCATTATAATCACTCTTTATTCTGGAAATTAATGCAGGCTAACGGCGATGGACTTCCGAAAGGCCCTGTTTTTGAAGCAATCAATAATTCGTTTGGAAGTTTCGATGCGATGAAATTGAAATTTTCGGAAGCGGCTAAATCACGCTTTGGTTCTGGATGGGCTTGGTTAGTAGTGCGCGATGGGAAATTGGATATTGGCTCAACACCTAATCAGGATAATCCATTAATGGATATTTCAGAATTTAAAGGCAAGCCTATTTTAGCCTTAGATGTTTGGGAGCATGCCTATTATTTAAAGTATCAAAATAAACGAGTAGATTATATCACCGCCTGGTTTAATACCATTAACTGGGAAATGGTGAATGAACTTTATACAAGTAAGTAAGATGCGTTTAGTACTGGTATTTTTTGTTGTAATTATTGCGGCTTGTTCTCCCGTAAAAAAGTCGGTGAAAGTTGATCATGAATTAAATCAGCTCGTTGAATTGTTGCATGGAAATTTTTCAAGTGAAGCACAATCGAAAGCAGACACAGCTTATTTTAATATTAGTTTAGTAATGGTTCCCATCTGGAAAGAAAGAACCGATGGTCAATGGATGTATGTGGAGCAGGCAATGGCGACAAAACTCGACAAGCCGTATCGTCAGCGTGTATACCGTTTGCAACATCCGGGAGAAAACACTTTTACAAGCGATATTTATACAATTAAGAATGCGCTGTCGTATGCAGGATTGCAGAATGACAAAACAAAACTTCAAAAACTCTCTTATGATAGTTTAGAGTTAAAAGATGGTTGTACTGTAACGTTGATTAAGAACAATGATGTTTATTCGGGCGGAACCGATGGAAAAAGTTGTCCTTCTGATTTACGAGGAGCGAAATATGCAAGCACCAAAATCACGTTGAAGAAAGGAGAACTTGTTTCTTGGGATCAAGGATTTGATGCGAGCGATAAACAAGTATGGGGTGCTACTAAAGGCGGTTATATTTTTATCAAGAAATAAATTAATCATTGCAATAAAAAAGGGGCTTATCAATGATAGGCCCCTTTGTGTTTTCTATAAACTCTGAATTACACCAACGTAATTTCAAATTGTACGAGATTGATAAACTCTTTAATGCGCTCATCAATTTCTCCGTCTGATAATCCTTCAATTCTTTCTAATCCGAATTTCTCTACACAGAATGAGGCCATAGCCGATCCATGAATGACAGCACGCTTCATATTATCGAAAGAGATATCATCGGTAGAACTGATATAGCCAATGAATCCACCAGCAAAAGTATCTCCTGCTCCTGTTGGATCAAATACTTCCTCTAACGGTAATGCAGGTGCGAAGAATACTTCTTTCTCGTGGAATAACAATGCGCCATGCTCTCCCTTTTTAATGATCAGGTAATTTGGACCCATCGTTAAAATTTTACGAGCCGCTTTTACTAATGAATATTCTCCGGTTAATAAACGTGCTTCTTCATCATTGATCGTTAATACGTCTACCAGCTTCATTGTTTCTAATAAATCAGCTAAGGCTACTTCCATCCAGAAGTTCATCGTATCCATTACAATTAACTTCGGACGGTTTCTTAGACCTTTAATTACCTTTTGCTGTAAGCTTGGCATTAAGTTACCTAACATCAGGTATTCACAATCCTGATAAGATTCTGGAATGATAGGGTCGAAATTGCTCAATACATTCAACTGCGTATCCATTGTATCACGCGTGTTCATATCAGCATGGTATTTCCCCGACCAGAAAAATGTTTTTTCTCCTTTTTTAATTTGTAGTCCTTCGGTATTGATTCCCTTATCACTTAACATATCGATAGTAGCTTGTGGGAAGTCCTCACCTACAACCGAAACAAGATTAATGTTATTTCTAAAATAACTTGCTGATACAGAGATATAGGTAGCTGCGCCTCCTACAATTTTATCCGTTTTCCCAAATGGGGTTTCAATGGCATCGAACGCAACCGTTCCAATGACTAAAAGACTCATAACAATAAATTTTTTAATGGGAAGTCCGAACTATTCAGACCTTAATCCGGGAGTCAAAGTTAAAGAATTGTGTTGGATGGGCAATCGATTTTTAATGATTGGAAGAAAATAAAATTAAAAAACAGCTTATGATATTACCCTGACAAAATTTAAGAGTATAAATTAAACGTTTGTAAATGCTTAATAACCGAGTAATTATTTTTTATCGCATAATTTAGTCGCGGGGTGGGGCTGCTGTCCCCCCATGGTATTGAGCGATGATTTTTTGATTTTTCGCTGATTTGCTAATGAAACACACTGAATTTATTTAGCAAATTAACTTAAACGTTTGTAAATGCTTAATAACCGAATAATTATTTTCGATCTAGTAGTTTTGTCATGGGGCGGGGCTGCTGTCCCCCCATGGTATAGAGAGATGATTTTTGATTCCGAGGCTTCAAGATTTGATGATAATTTCCATTATTATTGAAAGTAGTAATTACATGCTGATTTCGATTTAAGAACTTGTTTTATCTGTGCTATTGATAAAACTATCCAATCATCTTGATGAAAAGGCAGAATCATTTACGAAGGATTTTACATTTTATTTTCAAATCATCAAATCATCAAATCATCAAATTAAATTTCTAGTTTTGAATCTATGTCCAACCTTACAATTCCAATAATCGATTTACAACTTTTTCAAAGCGATAATCCAGCAGAAAAAGAAAAAGTAGTATCGCAAATTCATGAGGCCTGCAAAACCTACGGGGTGTTTTATTTAATCAATCACGGAATTGATGAAACTAAAATGCTTCAATACATGAAGGCGTTTTTCGATTTATCATCCGAAGAAAAAAATAACATAAAAATTTCTAAAGACGGAATTGCACGTGGTTATATCGGAATGGGAGAGGAGAGTGGCTCCGATGCACTCGAAGTAAAAGAGGCATTTTCGTATGGATATCAGTGGAACAACAATCAACCATTGATAAATTCGTTGCAAGCTGTTAATCGTTGGCCGGAGAGTAAAAATATTCCTGGCGACTGGCAACAGCAAATGCAGCGATTGTATTCGCAAATGGTTGAAGTAGCTGAATCATTAACGCGCGCTTTTTCACTCAGCTATACCAATAATGAAAATTATTTGGGCGACTATTGCGTGGGTGGTGATACAATTTCGATGATGCGACTGTTTCATTATTTTCCTTATCATAAAGCCAATGAAAAATTTCCGGAGCAACAAAATCGTATTGGTTCGAGTGCGCATACCGATTGGGGATTTCTAACGCTTATATTACAAGAACAGCATGTTACAGGGTTAGAATTATTTCATAACAATGAGTGGATCGAAGTGCCTCCATTGGAAGGAGCACTTACTGTCAACTGTGGCGATTATTTTTCGATGCTGACAAATGGTGAATATATTTCTCCGTTGCATCGCGTTGTTTCTTCTGGCAGAGAACGAATGTCGGCAGTGTTGTTTTATTATCCTGCTTACGATGCAAAAATTCCAACATTAGCAAAACAGAAATATAGTCTGTTCGAAAATCAAGATGTAAGTAAGGATACAAGTGTAGATTTAAATTCAATGAGCTTCGGAGAATTTATCGAGGAAAAATGGAAACAAGTAAAACGATAAATTATTATTTTTGAAATATGGAAAACAATAAACTATCAAACTACGGTTATACTCTTTTCAGAGTCGGAATTCCTGCATTAATGCTATTGCATGGTACACATAAACTAGAAAAGTTAATGGCTGGAGGAGAAATTAAGTTCATGGATTTTTTAGGCCTTGGTACCGAGGTTTCACTTACATTAGCAGTAATTGGCGAATTGGTAGCGCCGCTGTTTTTAATCGTAGGATTTAAAACACGTTGGGCATCTATTCCAGCAATCATTACCATGTTTGTAGCTGCTTTTGTAGCGCATTCCGGCGAGCCCTTAGATGAGAGAGAACATTCGTTATTATACATGGTTGCCTTTATAGCAATTGCTATGATTGGCTCAGGCGAAAATAGTCTGGATGCTTGGTTGCAAAAGCGAAAATCGAAAGCGTAATTTTACTCTTTAATAAATCGTTTGCTATACGTGTTTTTATGCTGATCAGTTATTTTAATCAGATAAATTCCGGGTGCGATTCCATTTAAATAAATAGTCGGTCTTGCTTCGGATATTTTTGAATTGGTAAAAATTACTTTGCCAGTGGCATCTGATAATTCTAGCGATTGAATAAGAAAGGAACTTTGAATTGCTATTTGATCGTGCGCAGGATTGGGCAGTAGTTGTAAATTCAAATCTGCTGTAATTTCATTTACAGAAGTTGATACCAATGTTTGAGAATAACGCGTACATGAACCTTTTTCTCCTCGTACGCGATACAAACCTGCGTTAATTGCATTGTAACTATTACCCGTTACCGTTGGAATAATATTTCCCCATGTCCCTGAATTATCAATCTGCCAGGTATAGGTTGCTAATGCATCGGGATTAGTAATCGTATAGTTGTTGTTGGCTTGATTAATAAGTGGCGTTTGTAATGGTGTGAGTTGTAAAATTATTGGCTGACTATAAATGGTATCTCCGTTACCGCAAGATGGATCAGTAACAATCATTAGCGTTAATACCGTACCGTTAGTGAGCGTACTAGTTTGAAGTGTTGGACTGTTGTTTCCGATTGAATTGTTATTCGCGAGCCATTGGTAAGTAGGATTTGTTCCTAAGTTATATCCAGTTGCTTGAAATAAAAGTGTATCTCCCGTACAACCCGAAGAGGAAACAGAAGTGATTTCAATTGAAGGAACACCATCGATAGCATACCCCGAAATTTTATCAGCACGTTTACCTCCGGCCCATGTAAAACTACCTCCTATCCAAAGCGTACTATTTTGAATGGCCATTGATAAAGCATAAGGTATTGCTATCGTATCTTGTTTTAATCCGCTGCCGAGTCCTTGCCATGAAACTCCATTCCATTTAACTACATTATTTACTGTATCGGTTCCTGCTGTTTTAAACAAACCACATACATATAAATCGTCACAATGAAAATCCATATCATAAACTGCTGATGAAAAATCACCAAGTCCGCCACCCACTGCTTGCCAATTAGTATTATTAAATTTTGCGATGTGATACATCACTCCTACATTGTATCCAAGGGTAAATAATCCTCCAATATATACTTCATCAGCAGGAGAAATAGCAATACATGTTACGGTGTTATCTACTCCAGATCCGACGGCTGTCCATACATTACCATCATACTTTGCAATATGCTTTGCTGCTACACCACCAATGGTAGTAAATACTCCACCTGCATATAAAATTCCGTTCGAATCAAATTTAATATCGCGAACAAGTCCGTTGGTAAATCCACCAATAGGAATCCACGTACTACCATTGTATTTTACAATATTATTTGCAGGTCCAGATGCAATCGCAGAGAAATCACCACCCACATATAATTCATTGTTGTAAACTTCTAACGACCACACTCTATAATTAACTCCATTAGGAACTTCTACCCATTGCGTTCCATTCCACTTCATCACATATACACCTGCTAACGTTGATGGATGTGTGAAGTCGCCACCAGCATATAAAGTATCTTGATAAAAAACTAAATCGTTGATGTTATTAATGATTAATCCGCCTTGCAAAGTATCCCATTCAGCGCCGTTCCATTTCACTACTTTATTTACAATAGTACCACCTGCTTGTGTAAACGCTCCTCCTGCATAAACGGTATCGTTATGAACCAAAACAGCATTCACATTTCCATTCATTCCGTTACCGGTTGGGATCCATTTATTGTTTTTCTTAATGGCGATATTGTGATAGTCATACGGACCTGGGAATCCACTATTGTATCCACCTGCAAGCTCACAAAAACTATTCACTTCTACCGACCAAAT
>CANGJU010000034.1 GCA_947453935.1 Bacteroidota bacterium
GTTGATATGAATGAGTATAGCTTTATTGATAAAGTGAACTCTTACATGCATAACAGTAATATCATGTTAAACTATACAACGTATGATGAAAAACCGGTTTATGGTTTACAATACTATCGATTGAAACAAACTGACTTTAATGGTGCTTTCTCTTATTCAGAACCTCAGCCAGTGTGGTTTGGTAGCAAAGCTCCTTTTGATATCACGAATATCTATTCTGATATTTCAGTTTCAAATGATATCAACGTAGATTTCATGTATAATTCTGAGATGCCTGTTAATGTAGAAATTACCGACGTATCAGGTCGCTTGATTTACTCAGAATCAGGTGTGGCTGCTACAAACGGATCTAATAAAATTAAATTAAATGCAAGCTTACCTCACGGACTGTATTTCATCATCATTCGCAACGATAGTGATGCTGTAAGCAGAAAGTTTGTGTACTAATTTTTCAAAAATCAGAGGAAAGTCCCGGTCCAAATAAGGCCGGGATTTTTTTTGAACTTAAACGTTTGTTGTCGGATATTTTACTTTTTACAACTTACATTTGCAACATCATCGGATTTCATTTTTTTAATGGTCCATAAAAAATTTTAGCAAATGCTTGTAAAAGCTTACGGCAGTGCTCTGCATGGCATCTCTGCAATTACCATCGCCATTGAAGTGCATATGGCAAATGGTGTGAAAGTTTTTTTGGTAGGATTACCAGATAACGCAGTTAAAGAAAGTCAGCAGCGAATTGAAGCCGCACTTAAAACAAACGATTTTAAATGGCCAGGCAAACGCATCGTTATTAACATGGCTCCAGCCGATATTCGAAAGGAAGGTTCCGCTTACGATTTGCCTATTGCCTTATGCATCCTTTCTGCTTCTGGTCAGATTGAAACAACCGATTTTTCAGAGTATATCATAATGGGGGAGTTGTCGCTCGATGGACAACTACTTCCCGTTCGCGGAGCTTTGCCAATCGCCATTCAAGCTAAGAAAGAAGGTTTTAAAGGAATCATTCTTCCAGCACAAAATGCACAAGAAGCGGCGGTTGTGCAAGGGCTCGAAGTGTATGGCATGGAATCACTCACAGATGTAGTGAATTTCTTGGAAGGCAATTTTCAAAAGGAGGTAACGGTGGTGGATATCCGCCAAGAGTTTATAAAGGATCAACAGCAACTGGAGGTTGATTTTTCCGATGTTAAAGGACAAGAAAATATTAAGCGTGCTTTAGAAATTGCTGCAGCTGGAGGGCATAATGTAATTCTGATTGGACCTCCTGGCGCAGGCAAAACGATGCTCGCAAAGCGATTGCCTACTATACTTCCACCGTTAACATTAGAAGAATCACTCGAAACCACTAAAATACATTCGGTAGTTGGTAAAACATCTGCAAAAAAAGGGATTATAACGACAAGGCCTTTCCGTTCACCGCATCATACAATTTCTGACATAGCATTAGTTGGTGGTGGAGGATATCCTCAACCAGGAGAAATTTCATTAGCGCATAATGGCGTTTTGTTTTTAGATGAATTACCAGAGTTTAAACGAACTGTATTAGAAGTCATGCGTCAGCCACTCGAAGAACGTAAAGTAGCTATTTCACGTGCTAAATTTTCTGTTGAGTATCCCGCTAGTTTTATGCTTGTCTCCAGTATGAATCCTTGTCCGTGTGGTTACTACAACCATCCCGAAAAAGAATGTGTATGTGCACCTGGTATTGTACAAAAATACTTGAATCGTTTATCGGGCCCATTGCTCGATCGTATCGATTTACATGTTGAAGTGATTCCTGTACCTTTTAATGAACTATCAAAAAGCAGAGTAGCGGAGACGAGTGAAAATATTAGAGCCCGTGTAATAGCTGCGCGTGAAATACAGGAGCAACGTTATAAAAATGAAATTGGCGTATATGCCAATGCGCAAATGTCGTCGCGCATGTTGCGACAAATTTGCAGACTAAATAATGATAGTGCAGAGTTACTAAAAGTTGCAATGGATAAGCTTGGACTGTCGGCACGCGCCTATGATCGTATACTAAAAGTATCGCGTACCATTGCTGATTTAGAGGGGAGTGAGGATATTAAAACGGAACATGTATCAGAAGCTATACAATACCGAAGCTTAGATCGAGAAGGGTGGGCGGGATAAAATTAATTGCTAGTTCATTCTCATCTTTTCGATATCAATCAATTTTAATATCGAACATACAATCGTTGGAAAAACAGTCTTGTTGGTTTTGATAAAATAATCTACCGCTCCTTGTCTCATCGTTTCAATAGCAACTTCTAAATTATCTTGTCCAGAAACCATGATTACTCTGGCTATCGGATTTATTTCTTTGATGCGTTTTAAAATGAATAATCCATTTGGGCCATTATCAACTCCAAAATCAAAATCCAGTATAATGATTCGGTCATCACCTACTTTGTACTCGTTTAAAAAATCGTTGCCATTAGTATACTTCTTCGAATGCAAATTACATTCATCTAAGAGATAATCGCTTAAGATTAAACTGAAAGACTGATTGTCATCAACTATTGCAATTGGATAATTGGCCACTTCTTCAGTTTCTACTTCTTGTAATAGTGTATCGCCTTCTAAATCGTTTAGTAAGCTCTTGTAAAAATCAAAATTGTTAGTGCCTTTATTGTTCATTGCGTTAATGGTATTTAGTATTTTATTTTCAAGATTTTTATTTTCAATTTCGGATGAATTAATAAAGTGCTTTTTTAATACATCATCAATCATTTTACTTTGAGCTTTGTATTCTCGACATGGTTCGCAGGATAACAGATGAAAGCGTAAGCGGATTTTTTCTTGTAAGGTTAGTTCCTGCATCTGCATTTTTTCTATTAACGCAGTTGCTTTCTCGCAAGAATAAATGATGGTATGTAGTAAGGAACTCATGCGTTAAACCAATTTTGTTCTAGACATTTTCTTAGCTGTAATTTTGAACGATGTATGATTTGCCAGTAGTTATTGGGGCTAATTCCATTTTCATCACAGATGATTTCAGTCTTGCGATCATCAATAAATTTCATTCGAATAACACTACCCCAAACAGAAGGTAGTTTATGTATGCAATTATTTAGTGCATTTTTAAATTCAATATCATCCAGTAATTCATTCTCTTCCGAAACATTCCATGAAGCGGGAATTTCCTTTTCATTCCATGTATCGCCATCAAAGAAAATAGTGTGAGAAGGAATTTTATTCGATGCCTTTCGGAAGTAATCTGCAATCTTATTCTTTAAAATTCCGAAGAACCATGTTTTGATTTCGCTATCTCCTTTAAAATATTTTTGCGATTTTATTGCAGCTAAAAAGGTATCTTGTACTAAGTCTTCCGAAAGCGATTTGTCTCCTGTTTTATAATAGGCCCAAGCGTATAAATCTTTGGTATAAAGTGCAACACATGAATTAATATCTAGCGATAAAACTTCATGTGTTGTACTCATAATAAATCTTGTTGCGACTAATTATCCTTCGTTTCCTGCACCGTGACATTTCTTGTACTTCTTTCCGCTGCCACATGGACAAGGGTCATTTGGAAGTACTTTTGTTTCGTTACGGATAGGTTCGTTTTTAGGAGCCGGTTGATTTTGCGGCATTCCATCACCGTTAGAAGAGCCTCCTTGATATTCTTCGTGCGTAGTTTTTAACTTGCTTAAATCCTGACGTGCAGGAGCTGCCGCTTGCTTCACCTGACTTTGATCTTGCGCAGTAATATTTCCTCTAAATAAAAACGACATCGTATCTCTGTTTACTTCGTCCACCATTTTCTTAAATAAATCGAACGATTCTAACTTGTAAACCAACAATGGATCTTTCTGTTCGTAAACAGCATTCTGTACGCTTTGCTTTAAATCGTCCATATCACGTAAGTGATTCTTCCAGGTATCATCAATCAATGCAAGCGTTACATTTCTTTCGAACGCTGCAATAATTTCTCTTCCGTGCGACTCATAAGATTTACGCAATGGAGCTAATACCTGAATATTGCGAATACCATCAGAGAATGGAACTACGATGTTTTCGTATTGTTGTCCTGGCTGCTCGTAAACATTTTTGATAACTGGGAATGCGCGTTCTGCCGTAGAAGATGTTTTAAAACGATATTGTTCGTCTAATTTATCATAAAGTATTTCAGAAAGCTCTTCACCATTTTTAGCATTCAAGAATTGATCTTGTGAAATAGGATTCTCGATTGCGAAAATGCGAATCATTTCAAAATTAAATCCTTCGTAATCTTTGTCTTCGTAAAACTGGTTAATTACCGACTCACTCAATTCAAACAACATGTTTTGTAAGTCAAGCGATAAACGTTCTCCGTATAATGCATGTCGACGTTTCTTGTAAATCACTTCACGTTGTGCATTCATTACGTCATCGTACTCTAACAAACGTTTACGAATACCGAAGTTATTTTCTTCTACTTTGCGTTGTGCTCGCTCAATCGATTTAGTAATCATCGAATGCTGAATTTCTTCTCCCTCTTTCAATCCTAATGTATCCATCATTTTTGCAATACGTTCAGAGCCAAACAAACGCATTAAGCTATCTTCTAATGAAACAAAGAATTGCGATGAACCTGGATCTCCTTGTCGTCCTGCACGACCACGTAACTGTCTGTCAACACGACGAGACTCGTGACGCTCCGTACCAATGATTGCTAATCCACCTGCTTCTTTAACACCAGGTCCTAATTTAATATCGGTACCACGACCAGCCATGTTTGTTGCAATGGTTACCTGACTTGCCTTACCAGCTTCTGCAACAATCTCTGCTTCGCGTTGATGTTGCTTTGCATTCAAGACGTTATGTTTAATCTTGCGTTGCGATAGCATACGACTTAACAATTCAGAAACTTCAACAGAGGTAGTACCAACAAGAACTGGTCGGCCTGCTTCTGTTAATTTAACAATTGCTTCAATTACGGCGTTGTACTTTTCACGCGTTGTTTTGTAAATTAAATCCTCCTCATCTTTTCTTGAAATCTTACGATGAGTAGGAATAACAACAACATCTAATTTATAAATCTGCCATAACTCACCAGCTTCTGTTTCTGCTGTTCCTGTCATACCCGCTAACTTGTGGTACATACGGAAATAATTTTGCAAGGTAACAGTAGCATACGTTTGCGTAGCAGCTTCTACTTTTACATTTTCTTTTGCTTCAATTGCCTGATGTAATCCATCGCTATAACGACGACCATCTAACACACGACCTGTTTGCTCATCAACAATTTTAATCTTCCCACCATCGATGATGTACTCAACATCTTTTTCATACAATGTATAAGCACGCAACAATTGATTTACGGTATGGATACGTTCTCCTTTAATTGAAAAGTCACGCATCAATTCATCTTTCTTTTGAAGTTTTTCTTCAGCAGGTAAATTTGACTTCTCTAAATCAGCAATGATAGATCCTACATCAGGAATTTCAAAGAAGTGAGGGTCGTTCATATTGCCACTGATTAAATCGTGACCTTTATCGGTCATTTCAATCGTGTGGTTTTTTTCATCAATCACAAAGAATAATTCTGGATCCACTTTTTCACGCATATCACGACCATGATCAGCCATGTTAGCGTTTTCTGTTTTTTGCAATAATGCTTTTGCACCGGGCTCACTTAACAATTTAATAAGCGCACGATGCTTAGGTAATCCGCGATGTGCTCTTAGTAATGCTAAACCAACTTCATCTTCTTTTTCTTTTACTCCAAGGTTTTTCTTTGCATCAGCAATGAGTGTATTAACAAACGCTTTTTGTGCATTTACTAACGATTCGATACGGGGCTTTAACTGAAAAAATTCTTGTTCGTCGCCTTTGGGTGTAGGACCAGAAATAATCAATGGTGTTCGTGCATCATCAATCAAAACTGAATCAACCTCATCAACAATTGCAAAGTGATGCTCACGCTGAACGATATCTTCGGTACTACGTGCCATGTTATCTCGCAGGTAATCAAAACCGAATTCATTGTTCGTTCCGTACGTAATATCTGCTAAATACGCTTTTCTTCTATCGTTACTATTTGGTTGATGCTTATCAATACAATCTACGGTTAATCCTAAAAATTCAAATACGGGCCCATTCCATTCCGAGTCACGCTTTGCTAAGTAATCGTTGACGGTAACAACGTGAACACCTCTTCCTGCAAGTGCATTTAAGTAAATAGGAAGTGTACCAACTAAGGTCTTACCTTCACCCGTAGCCATCTCTGCAATTTTACCTTGATGTAAAACCGTACCTCCAATTAACTGTACATCGTAATGCACCATATCCCACGTAACTTCATTACCAGCGGCCATCCATTTGTTTTGGTAATAGGCTTTATCTCCTCGGATAACGACATTACTTTTCTTAACAGCTAAATTTTTATCGTGTTCAGATGCGGTAACTTCTAACTCTGCATTTTCTTTTAAACGACGTGCAGTATCTTTAATAACAGCAAATGCAGAAGGAAGAATCTCTAATAAAACTTCTTCAATTTTCTGATTGCGTTCTTTTTTAAGTTCATCAATACGAGTAAAAATCTTTTCTTTTTCCTGAAGGTCCATATCCGGATTTTCTTCGGAAGTAGTATGAAGTTCTTTTAACTCGTTTTCAATTTCCTGAATATAGTCCTGAATTTGTTTTTTAAATTCATACGTCTTTGCTCTTAACGCATCATTGCTAAGTCCTGATAATTTTTCAAACTCAGCGTTGATTAAACCAACAAATGGAGTTAATTCTTTTAAATCTCTTTCTGCTTTGCTGCCAAAAAACTTTTTTAACAGACTGTTTACAAAATCTAACATAATATCTATTGCAATAGGGTGCGAATTTAGTGTATATTCTCGAGACCAATGCCTCCTTTTTATCTAATAAATTTCAATAGTTTTCGAATTGTTAGAAAGTTTATTGCTGCACGTATTGACTCGTATCTGTTTCCTGCCTTACATTTGGCAAATCACGCAATGTTGTAGAATGGAAAACCGTAAATCCGACCATATTGATCAAGAAGAAAAAATCAGCCTAATGAAATTGGCTGGTAAAGATGCGATTAGGGCTATTTTATCGGAAGATGCTAGAGTGCAATCATTACCAATTGTACAAAAGGCGGGGTTAGTCAGCGATTTAATAATTTCATTTTGTGAGCATTTAGGTGAGTCAGATGTGGAATTCGAGTATAAAAAAATATTACTCAACGCAGGATTTGAAATTTGCAATAAACTTGTTATCGCCGAAACAAGCATTTACTTTAACGATAAATTGGAGAATGCCTTATTAGTAAAAATAGCTGTGAAAAAGGTTTTACATCAGTTAGCTGGGATGCAGGTGCTTGGTATAAGTGATTTGGAATACTCTCAATTAATCGAGAATGAAATTGAGGAGTTCAGGTCGTTATATAATATCTGGGTAAGTGCCTTCGACAAATCCACCACTTTATCAGATGGATGGAATCTGCCTTTAAATAGTTAGTCTTTTCAACGCAGGCGCCATTTTTTGTGTAATAAGCACAACTATCAATGTCATTACGCCTCCAAATACTACCGAAGGAACCAATCCCATAAAACGCGCTGCCAATCCTGATTCAAAGGCCCCAAGTTCATTGCTACTTCCAACAAAAATACTGTTCACCGCAGATATTCTTCCTCTCATTTCATCTGGAGTATGCGTCTGCAAAATGGTAGATCGAATAACCACACTTACGTTATCAAACATGCCGCTTAACAATAAAATTGCAAAGGATAGAATAAACGATGTTGAAAGTGCAAAGCCAATCATACATAATCCAAAACCAGCAACACACCAAAGCATTTTTTTTCCTGCCTCCTTGTGAGGTGGGTAAAAAGCCATAATCAACGACATTGTAACCGCACCAATAGCAGGTGCAGAACGTAAGTAGCCAAGTCCTTCAGGACCTGCATGCAAGATTGTATCTGCAAATGCAGGTAATAAAGCTACTGCTCCTCCAAATAATACCGCGAATAAATCGAGGGAAACGGCAGATAATAAAATGGGATGCTTAAAGAAATAACGGATGCCTTTCTGAATACTCTCCCCAACCGACTCCAAACTCGATTGATTTGAAATAGTCGTGTTCGCAAAGAACGTGATTAAAACGGCAACGAGCATAATCAAAACCGTTACGATGGTACTCGAAAAAAATGCTCCTGTTTTAGCGTAAAAAATACCGCCAAGCGCAGGTCCTACTACAACACCAATTTGCCATAGGCTACTATTCCAAACTGAACCATTTACATATTTTTCTTTCGGAAGTATTTGCGCCCAATAGGCTGCTTGTGCAGGTACGTAAAAGCCTCTTGCAATACCCACCAAGAAAATAACAAAATACAAGGTTCCAACACCATTGAAAAACACCTGATTTTTAAACTGACTGCTAATAATCGGGTTCGTATAAATACATAGGGCTACGGCACTTATAACCATTAACATTGTGGCTAATAGCATTATTCTTTTACGACTAAAACGATCAGCAACTAATCCGCCTGGTAAGGCAAGCGATAATGCAGGAATTGCTTCTGCCAAACCGATAAGTCCAAGGCTAAATGGATCTTTTGTTTTTTCATAGATCAGCCAGCTAGCAATTATGGCCTGCATTTGAGTTGCTACTGTAATCAGAAATTTAGCTGATAAAAACAATCGGAAATCTTTATTCCGTAATGCGCTAAATGGGTCGTGTAACTTCATATTTGTCTTGCAAAGTTAATAGGATTGATGGATTTTGTAAATTTGAACACGCTTATGCAAAACGAAACCACTCATACTGAAAGACCACTTAAAATTTTTATCGCCGAGGATGACATTTGGTATAGTGAATTATTGCAACATCACTTAACTGCAAATCCTGATAATGAGATTTATGTATACAATAGTGGGAAGGCGCTTTTAAAAGATTTACATCTGCAACCTGATGTTATAACGCTAGATTATACATTGCCGGATATGATGGGGGATGAGGTGCTTAATAGAATTAAACAAGATATTCCCGAATGTCATGTTATTGCTATATCAGGGCAGGAGAATATTGCTACGGCTGTCGATATTTTAAAAAAAGGGGCTTACGATTACATCGTGAAGAATGATGAAACGAAAGAGCGACTTTGGAATTCAATAAATAATATTCGCAAGAATGTTTCATTGCAAAATGAATTACAGCATTTAAAAGAACAGATAAAAGGAAAGTACCTAAAAAATAATTTACTGATTGGTTCTTGCGATGCTATGCAACAGGTATATCGATTAATTGAAAAAGGTGCGGCTACACAAATAGTAGTATCCATTTCGGGAGAAACAGGAACAGGAAAAGAACTTGTAGCAAAAGGCATTCATTATAATTCAGAGAGAGCAAGGGCCCCATTTATAGCGATTAATGTTGCCTCTATACCACATGACCTTTTAGAGAGTGAATTATTCGGATACGAAAAAGGTGCGTTTACAGGAGCATCAACACGAAGAAGTGGAAAGTTTGAAGATGCACACGGTGGAACTTTATTCTTAGATGAAATTGGAGAAATGCCTGTTTCGATGCAAGCAAAATTGTTAAGGGTTTTGCAAGAAAAAGAAATCACACGATTAGGCAGTAGTGAAGTTGTAAAAGTTGATGTAAGAATAATTGTTGCTACCAATAAAAATCTTGGAGAAGAAACAGCGCGAGGAAATTTCAGAGAGGATTTATATTATCGATTATTGGGATTGCCAATTAATTTGCCCCCATTGTGTGAACGTGGTAACGACATTCTGATTTTAGCGAAACATTTCTTAGACACGTTTTGCTTAGAAAATAAATTTCCAAGAAAAAATCTTACTCCTGAAGCCAAAGACAAATTGCTTTTTTATCGCTTTCCTGGTAATGTTCGAGAATTAAAAGCAGTGATAGAACTAGCTGCTGTAATGGCGGATGGTTCTCAAATTACACCAACAGATATTACGTTTACAGCAACAAAAACGCCTACTGATTTATTAGATCAGGATTTAACATTACAAGAGTATGATGCCAGAATAATTCGTCATTACTTAAACCGTTTTGATCATAATGTTATAGAAGTTGCTAAGCGATTAAATATTGGTAAAAGCACCATTTACAGAATGATTAAAGAAGGAAAAATTTAGTATATTGCATATTCCAATTAGTTTTTAATTATGTCCCTTAACGAACATTTTTTTGAGTCACTTCTGAATCAATTGCCTGGTGATTTTGTCGTGTTCGATATGGAGTTTCGATATGTGTATGTAAATCCAAAGGCGGTTCAGGACCCTGAAATACGTGAATGGATTATTGGGAAAACAGATTTGGACTATTGTGAATTTAGAAATGTTCCGAAGGAAATCGCAGAGCGCAGACATGCAATGTTAACCACTGTTTTGTCTGGTCAAAAAGAAGTGGAAATTGAAGAGAGCCTGGTAGATAAGGAAGGGAATACTCGCTATTATATCAGAAGAGTTAAACCATACTTCGATAAAGATGGTCTCTTTACGCATTTCCTTGGATATGGAGTTGAAATAACCGATCAAAAAATTATTCGTGAAGCTTTATTGACCAGCGAAAGTCTCTTGAACAAAGCACAGCAATTGGCTAAAGTTGGAAGCTATGAATATGATTTTATTGTAGATAAAATAACATGGACTGTTGGTACCAATGAAATCTGGAAAAGACCAATTGAGTTAGGTGCTCCTACTTACGATGAATTTATAAAAACCATCCATCCTGATGATGTTGAAATGGTGAAATCTAATTCTGAAAATATATTTAAATATAAAAAACCCTTTGATTCGTCGTATAGGATTATTTGTCCTGATGGCGAAGTTAAAATGGTTAAGACATTTACACAATTAAAGTTTGATAGTAATGGAAATCTTGTTGGGTTATTAGGATCCCTTATCGATATCACAGAACAAAAAAAGTCAGAAGATGAGTTAATAGAAGCAAAACAACTTGCCGAAGAATCTGTAATGATTAAAGAAAAATTCATGGCTAATTTAGGTCATGAAATGCGTACACCATTGAATGGTGTACTAGGGATGGCACGCTTGCTTCAAAAAACGCAATTGTCGCAAACACAGAAAAAATACATCAACGTTCTTAATTCAACGGCCGAAAATCTACTCGTAATTATTAATGATTTATTAGATGTTGCAAAAATAGAATCAGGGACTTTAAGTTTTGACAAGGTAGTGTTTGATATCAATCAGGTTGCTGATACAGCGGTTCAAATAAAACTGTTGGTTGCAGAGGAGAAGGGATTAATTCTGAAACATATTTTAAATTCTAATTCTTCTATTAAAGTAATTGGTGATCCATATCGTGTTAATCAAGTTTTACTAAATTTAATTGGTAATGCAATTAAGTTTACACACGAAGGAGAAATAGTGGTTTCACACGAGGTTGTAAAACAAAATGAAGACAAAATCTGGGTGCAGTTTTCTGTAAAAGATACAGGTATTGGAATTGAAGAAAATCAATACTCTAAAATCTTTAACAGTTTTACACAGATTAATCCGCATAATCAAAATGTTTCAAATGGAATTGGATTAGGACTTTCTATTGTGAAAAGTATTGTTGCACAAATGGGTGGTGAGATTAAAGTTGAAAGTGTAGTTGGAAAAGGCAGTGAGTTCTCAGTGGTACTTCCTTTTGAGTTGAGTATTGGTGAAGAACAAGAAAAAGCTGAGGCATCAGAACGATTAATGATGACATCCTTACGAGTGTTACTTGCAGAAGATAATTTAGTTAATCAGTTTATTTTACAAGCAATGTTGCAAGACTGGGGTTTTAATGTTGATGTTGCAGAAAATGGAGAAGATGCTTTTATTTTATTTAAAAACAATAATTATGAAATTGTTTTAATGGATATTCAAATGCCTGTGTTAGATGGTTTAGCAACTACCGATTTGATTCGTAATTATCATGATGAAAAAAAATCAAATGTTCCAATCATTGCACTTACAGCAAATCCTTCAAGGCAATTTCAAAAGAAATTTTTAAATGCAGGTATGAATGATGTTGTAGTAAAACCTTTTAAAGAGGATTTACTCTATAAGAAAATTGTTTCGCTTTGTTCAGGAAATATCGATTTAATAAAAGTTGTAAAACGTAAATTTCCTGCTCGTAAAAAACCAGCGGCTACTTCTTCTAAATTGTATAACCTTTCATTTTTAGAAAAGGAAATTGGTGCTAATAATGATTTTATGCAAAAAATGCTTGAAATATTTATCGACACAATTCCTGAATCGGTTAGTCGAATGAATGAACATTTCAAGCTTAGCGAAATGGATGCAGTTGCTACACTAGCTCATAAAATAAAACCAACAATTGATGGTGCAAGAATTACAACTTTGTACCAAACTATTCGCAATGTAGAAAAGTACAGAGAGTTGAAAAGAACTCCCACTCAATTGAAAAATGATTTGACAAAAATAGAATCGACAATCAATGCAATTGTAGATGATTTTAAAACAGAGATTGAAGGCATTAAAAGTAATAGAGTAAATTTGAATTAATTTGAATTAATAATGCTCCAAATTATTGCACGCATAATATCAGTTGTTTTTCATCCGCTTGCGGTAATAATGGCGTTCGCCATGTTGTATATTTCAACTATCTATGATGATGAAATGGCTTTACTAGTGATGTCGTTAATTGGATTCATTGCGGTATTGCCAATTGTAATCTATAATTCTATTCAATTGTTGCGAGGGAAAATTTCAAATTTTGATTTAAGTGATCAAAAGCAAAGGAATAAATCGTATCCCTTATTATTATTAATTTTAATTGTGCTTATACTAAGTGCAGTCTGGATGAATGTCCCTAAATCGCTCATATTAAATTTAGGAATTTTTGGGTTAATGTTAGTCGTTTTCTTTTTCTTTCGAAATTATTTGAAAATATCATTGCATGCTTCAACTTCTTTTTTTCTTACTGCATTAATCATTTTTGATTTTGGAAGTATAGGCTTGTATGCAGCAATTATAAGTACACTCGTAGCAATATCACGTATTATTTTAAAACGTCATACAAAAATGGAGGTAGTAATAGGAGGTGTTTCAGGTCTATTATTAGGATTCCTTTCCTGCGCCATTCGCTAAAAGCAAATTTATTTTCTCAATGTTTTCTGTCCAGTTGAAATTTTTCAAAATAAAATTTCTAGCATTGATCTTTATTGTTTGATAAAGCTGTTCGTCGCTAAGCAATCGGTTAATCTGAATTTTAAATTCTTCCGGAGTATCAGCAATTAAAACTTCTAACTCAGGCGTTGCACCTAACGCATTATTGGCCATACTTGAAATTACACAAGGTAATTCCATGGCCATTGCCTGAATGATTTTATTTTGTAAACCGATGCTGATAAACATCGGGGCAATCATAATTCGTGCTTGGTTAAATGCATCACGACTATCATCAACCCATCCAACTATGTCGATTTTTTTTGATTGTAGTTTGGATATTTCTTCAGTTGGCGTTGCGCCTACAACAGCAAGTTTTAAGTCAGGCAATAGCGGCATAATCTGCTCTGCTGCGTACTTAATTGCAAAAATGTTTGGTGCGTAAGAAAGATTTCCAATGAAAAGCAAATCGTATTTTTTTTCTCTTGCACTGCTTTGATAAAATTCAGCATCAACACCGTTAGGAATAATCGATATTGATGTGTAGTTATCATGGGGTATATAAGTTTGATCCTGCTTCGATATAATTATTTTATTCTTAAACTGATTGAATAATTTTTTTTCGTACTGGCGCAATCGCTTATATTCTATTTGAGCCGGTATTCGCATAATCAATCCACAACTCTCAGCATAACGTTTCATGCCGATTGAAAAAGTATCCATGTAATCTAAAAGCGAATTTTCGATTTTAATATCGTTCATGTATTCGCCCATTCTAATTAAATGGCAAAATACTGCATCAGGTTGATGCTGATTTATAAATTGGGCAAGTTGATTTTTCCCTTTTTTAGAGGTGAAATAGGCTGTTTGAAAAGGAATGCTCTTTTGAAAAACTGCTTTGACTAATTTTAAAACCGAATCTGTTTTAGAAATCTTTACAATTTCAATTGCTTTACAAAAAGGTCGAAGTTCTTCTAATGATTTTTCATCAGGTCGATTTTCATTTATCGCAAATAAATAAATTTCGTGTTTTAAACTAAGATGTTTTATAAAATAATATGCCCGTAGTTTATCGCCTTTTTCAAGTGGATACGGGAATCGCGAAGTAAGAAAAAGTAGTTTCACTATTTTGACTCTCGTTTAATCTGACCGGAGCCAGTAATTTCAGATTTGATTTCGGGAGTGCCTCTGTAGTAAATATTGCCACTACCATGAATAGTTGCTTTTAAAAGTGTACTCGGACTACATCGTACATTACCCGATCCATTAATTTCTAATTTGCATTTGTCGGCTGCTAAATCATATGCATGTATATCACCCGACCCGCTAATAACACCTTCTACTAATTCTGCTCTTCCTGATAGTAGTGCATCGCCATTATCTATTACTTTAATATCAACTTCGCTCGCATTTATTGTAGAGATAACAGTTGATTTTCCTTTTAATTCGATGCCTAGTTTCTTCAAGTATTTTGTTGGATTGTATTCTACAGTGCCATTTCCGGTTATATCAATATAATCCACCTTAGGAACAGTAATACGTATTTCTACTGGTCGCTGTACTTTGAATTTTTTATTGGATTCGATAATCAGTTTTTTATTGTCGCCATGAACATTAATTTCATTAAAAATATTATCCTGGCAGGCAATGGTAAATTTTGCAGAATCATTATCTTCTATAAGTACATGTGCAGGAATTTCTAAGTACAGATTTTCAAAATTTGCTATTGTAACATCATGTAAATTAATAGTTCCTTCGCCTTCTATCTCTGATTGACAGGATGTAAGCAGAATGCAAATTGCAAAAGATGCAAGAATAGAATACAGTGCTTTCATCAGGTGATAAATTGTTAAGCGAATATAATAAACATTTATGGGTTTGAATTAAATTTACCGATATCAAATAATAAGCAACCATGGATATTTCAAAATTCAAACATAAATCAGCTATTCAAATTCGTTTTAAAGATATTGATCATATGGGGCATGTCAATAATGCGAATCATATAACGTATTTTGAACTCGCTCGTATTCATTATTTCCGTGATGTTATTAATGAAGTTGTTAACTGGAATGAACAAGGTGTTATCCTAGCTAAAACAGAAATAAATTATCATCGTCCTATCTTACTTTCTGATAATGTCTTTGTTTACTCACGCGTTAGTAAAATGGGAAATAAAAGCTATGAAGTAGAATACCTTATTACTGTTGAAAATGGAGATGAAGTGGTTGTTTGTGCCTCGGGAATGTCGGTGCAGGTATGTTACAATTACTTGAATAATTCAACAGTTGCTATTCCTGAAACATGGCGTGAAAAGGTCCAGCAATTTGAAGTTGCATTAGACTAAAAAGGATTAGCGTATTTTTCAGTAATCGTGTTTTTGAAGCGTAAATCGTTTAGTTCATTTTGTTGAGGTAGGTAAAATAAACGAATGCCATTTGATTTTAATGAATCCAGTTTCAACTCATCTGTATAATAGCCATATTCTACCATTTTATTTTCTTTCCCTTTTTGCAATACTAATATGTCGGATAAATACCATCCTGCAATAATATATGTTGGTTGATTTATCAACGAAGATTTTTCAATAACGCTTTCTGAAAATTCGGTACGATTAATTCGTTTAGTAATGTCTGCTGTAAAAATTCCAGAGAACACATCAAACACAACTTTTTGATTGCTTACATGAAAGGTATAGCTTAACGCACTCTCTTTCGATCCTCTTAATGGATCTGATAAATTGATTCCGAAAAAGAAACAA
>CANGJU010000035.1 GCA_947453935.1 Bacteroidota bacterium
CCCGGCGGGATTCGAACCCACAACCAACAGAACCGGAATCTGTCATTCTATCCAATTGAACTACGGGTGCATTTTTTATTTATTTTTTAATTTCTGTCAATCTATCTAATGCGCTGTGCTGAGAGTTTGCCGAAGCAAACTACGGGTGCAGTTTTTATTTACTATTTAATTTCTATCATTCTATTCAATGCGCCGTGCTGAGCTTTCGCCGAAGCAAACTACGGGTGCATAAAATTTGAATTATGAAATCAAAGTCAAAACACTTTGCAGTGCAAAAGTAAAATTTTAAAATAATGAATGTTTACTTAGTTCAACTTGTTTTTTGAATAGTCGAAAGCAATAGCACCAATCTTACCAATCAAAGCAGCTTCTTGAGCTGTATCCTTTCCGTTTGTTAAAACAGTTATTAAATAAGGATTTTCATTGTTGTAAAAAATAGCAGTTTCGTGCATTTGATTTGCGTCTGGATAAAAACGTTCGCCAAATTTATGTGCCACCTTTACATCTTTCTCTGCAATATTTCTCAATAACCCACCTCTGTATAACGATTCTGTTAGTAGAGTTAAAGCAAATTCAGAGTTCTTGTTAGTTAACACAGATGAATTATAAAGTAATCTTAAGAAACGACTACATTGATCACTCGTTAACGTGTAGTCGCTCGCTTTAGGATCAGGTAGTGGGAGTCCGATATCAGAAAAGAAAAGTTTATAATCGTTGAATTCAATGAAAGAATTTAAATGTGCAGTTGCATTATTATTTGAATATTTAATCATGTAAGTGATTAGTTCTTTAACAGTATACTCTTTCCCTAAAACTAATGCAGGGCCTTCTTGCGTTTGAATATTATCGCCTGTTAAGCTTCTTTCTACTAAAATATTTTGGTTAAGCCAGCCTGGCTTTACTTCATCAACATGTAAATGGTACATCATTGTGACTAACTTCATGATACTCGCCATAGAATACTGTTCAGACCCATTTATAGAAATCCATCTTCCCGAGTTTAAATCACGAAAGTAAACTGAAGCAGAGCTCACACCGCCAGAGGCACTTGATGAATTAATAGCTTCAATTAAATTGCTTTTTAAATCAAGTAAATCAACACTTTCACTTGGACTGTCAGCCATTAAAAGTGGTCTTGTAAAAGCGCCATGCCGACTAGAGTTATAACGAATAATACCACAATTAGAATCGTTTTTCGATGAAGCAATATCAGTGTTGTTATTCTTAAGTGCGCAGATTGAAAGCAGTGAGCCCACACTAATGCATGCAATAATCAATAAAACTAGCCATAATGGAACAGAAGTCTTTAAAAGTTTCATAATTTGAATTAAGTGTTGATTGATTAACAAAACACCACAGCACATGAAATCAATAAATGTTCACATCAAGAATATGAAGCCAATTGCTCATAACTTAAACGCCCGAAGTTTGAACATCAAAGATTTGTTGAAGGAACAAAAACTACGTACCCGGGATCGGGGTCGAACCGATATGATATTGCTATCACTGGTGTTTGAGACCAGCGCGTCTACCAATTCCGCCACCCGGGCAGTTTGTTATTTTAACCTCTCAACACAATTTAATTCGGTGTCGTGCTCATTGCTCGTGTTTGGTAACATAAGGGATCTCCCTCACTTTACGACTATGTCAATTATTAACCATTCAGAGGGTTGATTAATACATTGACAACCAATTAAACTTTATCTTCTAATTGTTTTGGGAGGGCTAAATTAGGCAAATACATATGCCCAACCAAATGTTTTTTGGGATTAATAGTTAATCATCTGAAACCAAGTACTAAACAAGTAAAAACCATTTTTTAAATTTTCTTCCTAGATTTTAACAATTGAATGTGAATTCTCTTTGACTTAAGCTATATTTTTCTTTTCTTTGCATCCCTAAAAAAACTAGTCCACATCAACTTATGGCACGACAGGTTAAAATATTTGGTGGTACCGCATCGAAGTACCTTGCAGATCAAATCGCAAGTCATTATGGTGCGCCATTGGGAGATTTACAGGTTGTAAGGTTTAGTGATGGAGAGTTTTCGCCGTCATTTGATGAGAGTGTTCGTGGTTGTGATGTGTTTATCATCCAAAGTACTTTTTCTCCAACGGACAATCTATTTGAACTCTTATTATTAATTGATGCGGCCAAAAGAGCATCGGCTCATTATATAACAGCGGTAATTCCTTATTTCGGTTTCGCACGAAGTGATCGTAAAGATAAGCCCAGAGTTGCAATTGCATCTAAATTAGTAGCTAATCTACTTACTGCAGCAGGAGTAACACGAATCATGACAATGGATTTACATGCTCCTCAGATTCAAGGATTTTTTGATGTGCCAGTAGATCATATGGATGCTTCAGCCATCTTCGTTCCTTATATCAAGAGCTTAGATTTGCCAAATATGCTTATTTGTGCTCCTGATATGGGAGGTGTTCATCGTGCTCGTACCTATGCTTCATATTTTAATGCCGATATGGCTATTATTGATAAGCATCGTAAAAGAGCCAATGAAATTGAAAGCATGACCGTTATTGGAGATGTGAAGGGAAGAGATGTGATTTTAGTGGATGATATTATTGATACTGCTGGAACTTTAACAAAGGCTGCGGGATTATTAATAGATTCAGGAGCAGCTTCTGTACGTGCTTTCTGCACTCATCCTGTATTAAGTGGTGCAGCTTACGAACGAGTAGAAAATTCACATCTTACTGAATTGGTCGTTTGTGATACAATTCCACTTAAAAAAGAATCATCAAAAATTAAACAATTATCAACATCAGCATTGTTTGCAAAAGCAATTCAGCGGGTGTATGCATATGAGTCTATAAGTTCACTATTTGTAAAAGAATAATTATTACCCAAATGAAAACGATTGAAATTAATGGAGCAAAGCGCACGAACATCTCTAAACAAGAGGTAAAATCTCTTCGTGGCAGCGAAATGGTTCCATGCGTACTTTATGGTGGAGAAGAACAAGTTCATTTCTCTACTGATTTATCATCTTTCAAAGGACTAGTTTACACTCCTGATGTTCACATGGTGAAATTATCAGTTGACGGAAAAGAGTACCAATGTGTAATTCAAGATGTGCAATATCATCCAGTAACGGATGTTATCATTCATGCTGATTTCCTTCAGGTGTTTGATAACAAGCCAGTAACAATGAGCATTCCTGTGAAATTAACTGGAGCTTCTGAAGGTGTAAAGATGGGAGGTAAATTGGTAACTAAATACCGCCGTTTAAAGGTGAAAGCTTTACCAGCTAACTTGCCTGATTTCATCACTGTAGATATTTCATCAATGAAAATCGGTGATACTATTCGTGTCCGTGATTTGAATTTATCAGACGTAACTTTATTAGAGTCTCCAGCTAACGTAATTGTAAGCGTAAATATGACTCGTAATGTTTCCGCTGAAGCAGCTGAAGCATCTAAAAAATAATTTAGCTTCATAATATAGCAATAGAGGGGTGCCCCAAGCGCTCCTCTATTCGTATTTTTACTCAATCATGAAATATTTAATTGCAGGATTAGGAAATATAGGCCCCGATTATGTTCATACACGACATAATATTGGATTTGATGTGGCTGATGCTTTAGCTAAATCATTAGCTACCGATTTTTCATCAGGTAAAAAGGTATGGATTGCTGAAGGAAAACTTAAAGGGCGCCAGGTATCAATTATCAAACCTACCACCTACATGAATTTAAGTGGTGAAGCAATACGATACTGGCTTCAAGAACTAAAGATTCCAAAAGAAAATCTCTTAGTCGTTACAGACGATCTTGCCCTGCCGTTCGGAACTTTACGTATGAAGCCATCAGGTGGCGCCGCCGGTCATAACGGTTTGACCAATATAATTGAATGTCTCCAAACTGAACAATTTGCACGCTTACGATTTGGAATCGGGAATAATTATCCTAAAGGAAAACAGGTCGATTATGTTCTAGGTCATTGGACAACCTCAGAGGGTGTGGATCTTTTGCCTCGCGTGGAAACGGCAGTTGAAATGATTAAGAGTTTTGTGAGTGCGGGACTAGCACTAACCATGAACACCTATAACAATAAATAACGGCAAGGTTATTGTTCAATAAAAAGCATTAAAAAATAATTATTATGAAAGCAAAATTTTACCTACCAATTATCCTCTTCTTTTGCATTTTTTCAATCAGCACTTTTGGTCAATCAGACGACAATTCAAAAATCAGCAATACAATTAGTGAAATTTCAATCTATCCACAACCATCTAACGGAATTATCAATATTAAATTATCAGAAGCACAAAACGAAAGCCCTATAGTTGCTGTATTCGACTTGCTGGGAAATAAAGTAGCAGAATTTGAGGCTGAACACACAAATGGAAATGTTTACAGTATCAATCTCGAAGATAAAAAAGCAGGGTATTACTTCCTGAAAATACAAACTGATAATGGCTTAGTATCTCGAAGGATCACTATCAAATAAATTAAAAAAGCGACAATTTCTTGTCGCTTTTTTTATGATTAAATTCTTATCCCTAGTTCTTTTAATTGCTCATCATGAATAGCAGATGGAGCATCTATCATCACATCTCTACCGCTATTATTTTTCGGGAATGCTATGAAATCTCTAATGCTTTCCGATCCGCCAAATAAAGAACATAATCTATCGAAGCCGAAGGCAATGCCACCGTGTGGAGGAGCTCCAAATTCAAAGGCATTCATTAAAAATCCAAATTGCTCTTGCGCCTCTTCTTTCGTAAACCCTAATAAAGAGAACATTTGTGCTTGCAGTGCTTTGTTGTAAATACGAATTGATCCACCACCCACTTCAACTCCGTTAATGACCATATCGTAAGCATTTGCACGCACTTGTCCTGGATCAGAATCCAATAGCGGCATATCGTCAGGAAGAGGCGATGTGAATGGATGATGCATTGCAAAATAGCGATTAACCTCTTCATTATATTCCAGTAATGGAAAGTCAACCACCCATAAGCAGCTGAACGAATTTTTATCTCTTAATCCTAAGCGTGTACCCATTTCTAATCTTAACTCATTCATCGCCTTGCGCGTCTTATTAGCAGCCCCAGCTAAAATTAAAATTAAGTCGCCAGCAACAGCGCCCATGGTAGATGCCCATTGTTGTAGGGCTTCTGCATCGTAAAATTTATCTACGCTCGATTTGATTGTACCATCATTATTAACGCGTGCATACACTAATCCTGTTGCACCTATTTGAGGCTTCTTTACAAAATCAGTAAGCTCATCTAATTGCTTACGTGTATACTCAGCGCAGCCCTTAGCGTTAATACCAACTACTAATTCTGCATCATCAAAAACTTTAAATTCTCTTCCTTTAACAACATCATTCAATTCCACAAATTTCATATCGAATCGCGTATCGGGTTTATCGCAGCCATAATACTTCATCGCATCTGCATAACTCATGCGAGGTAGGGTTCCAATTTCAACGCCTTTAACTTTTTTAAATAAATGCTGTACTAAGCCTTCAAAGGTTTGAAGAATATCTTCTCTTTCAATAAAGCTCATCTCACAGTCAATCTGTGTAAACTCTGGCTGGCGGTCTGCTCGTAAATCTTCATCACGAAAGCATTTTACAATCTGGTAGTAGCGATCGAATCCTGCTACCATTAATAATTGCTTAAATGTTTGAGGCGATTGTGGAAGTGCATAAAACTGTCCTTGGTTCATTCGCGATGGAACCACAAAGTCTCTAGCTCCTTCGGGAGTTGATTTAATTAATACAGGAGTTTCTACTTCTAAAAATCGCTGGGCATCAAGATAATTTCTTGTTTCAATTGCCATACGATGACGTAACTCCAGATTGGCCCTTACATTCGAGCGGCGTAAATCAAGGTAACGGTATTTCATTCTTAAATCGTCGCCACCATCCGTTTGTTCTTCAATAGTAAAAGGAGGTGTAATGGCTTCGTTAAGTACTTCAAAAGAAGATACTATTATTTCTATTTCACCAGTTGGAATTTTGGCATTCTTGCTTTCTCGTTCTTTAACAACTCCAGTTGCTTTGATAACATATTCCCTTCCGAGTTTTCGTGCGGAGGTACATAAATCAGCATTCACATCCATGTTAAAGGCAAGCTGTGTTAAGCCATAGCGGTCGCGAAGGTCGATAAATGTTAGGCCACCCAAATCTCTTGATTTCTGAACCCATCCACATAAAGTAACTTCCACCCCTTGATTGGCTAATGATAATTCTCCGCAGGTATGTGATCTTAACATAGTTGAAACGCTTAAATAGTTGCGGTGCAAAATTAACTTTTTATTTCCTTTTTTCAGTGATAAACCTAAAGTAAAGCTATGTTCTGATAATCAGAATATGATTAATTTAGTCGCCTATGCAAACAGCAACAATATTAAGCCGATTTATAAAGTCTTTCATACTCGTTTTAATGCTCTTTTGTCCTACATGGATTAGCGCACAAAATTTTGAAATCGGGAATTGGAGAGAACATTTGCCATATGTACATGCAAAGAAAGTGGTAGAAGGCAACGGTAAAATTTATTGTGCTACCGACGACGGCTTTTATAGTTATGATTTATCAGATAAAACAGTTGAACGAAAATCGAAATTAAATGGACTCAGCGATTTTGGAATTACGGATATTGCTTATTCGGATAGCTATCAGTTATTGGTGATTGCTTATTCATCTACTAATATCGATTTGCTTTATGACGATAATACTGTAATTAATATTTCTGATATTAAGCGAAAAGATATTCCCGGTAACAAACGCATCAATTCAGTTAGCATTGATGGAAGATACGTTTATGTAAGTTGTGGATTTGGAATTGTTGTTTTGGACTTACAACGCAAAGAAGTGAAAGATACTTATTATGTTGGAACAAATGGCGCATCAGAAGTTTTTCAGGTAACATATGATGCCATATCATTATATGCTGCTGCTGAAGATGGTATTTATAAAGCAAGTAAGTCGAATCCTCTTTTAGCAAACAGCGCTAACTGGGCAACCATTTACAATGATAACAATGGACAGGGAGATTTTAATTTCGCAGTAAATTATAATGATGTTTTGTTTTTTAATTATTCTAAATCAAATTCAGATACGCTTTTAGCATATTATAATGGTAATTGGGGATATTCGTTGCCGTTAGCAATTAAAAATACAGCAGCCTTGAAAAATGTGCAGGTTGCTCAAAATAATTTAGTATTGGTTACGGATGATTCTGCTTTGTTTTTTGATAGTAATTTAAGTTTGTACAATGTAGTATCAACAAATCAAATTTGGGATCCGACATTAAGAACTGCGATAAAAGATAGTGACGGAAATTTTTGGGTTGGCGATAATAATAAAGGCTTGTATTCAGGAAATAATGGAGTCTATAGTACGATAATGCCTCAAGGTCCATTCAGTTCAGGAAGTAATGATATTGAATTTAAAGGTGGCCAATTATGGATGACGCATGGCCCAAAGAATAGAGCTTGGTCAAATCAGTATGGGTACAACGGATTTTCAACATTTAAAGATGGTGAATGGAAAACATATGACGGGCTCTCTTCTCAAACGCCATTTTTCGGGACGTATAATTTTTATGACAATGTTTCTATAGCAATAGATCCTTCCAACAGCAATCATGTTTTTGTTGGTGCATCTGGTCCTGGGTTATTGGAGGTTAATAACGGTCAGGCAGTAACCCTTTATCGTGATAACAATAGTTCGTTAACCCAGCAAGTAGGAAATCCTGGTCAAGTAAAAGTGCACGGAATTGTTTTCGATGACGATAATAATTTATGGGTATCTAATGCAGGTACGCTGAATGTAATTAATGTTAGGAAATCAAACGGGCAATGGAAAGGATTTACATTTCCTGGGATTGTCAATAGTAGTTCTAAATGTGGAGATATACTTGTAGACCAAAACGGATATAAATGGTTAACTCTTTTCGAGAATGTTGGAGGTAAAGAAGGGCTACTTGTTTTTAATGACAATAGAACGATTGATAATTCTACTGATGATGAATACGATATTGTTGACTTTGGTTCTAATCGAGTACGTACTATTCAAAAAGATTTGGATGGAACTATATGGGCGGGAACTGACCAAGGCGTTTATATTTTTTATCCGCCAAGCATTACTCCACAACAGATTTTAATAAAGCAGGATAATTCCTATCAGTATTTATTAGCTACCGATGTAGTGACAGTAATTGCCATTGATGGAGCCAATAGAAAGTGGGTAGGCACCGAAAGTTCGGGTTTGTATTTGTTAAGTGCCGACGGGCAAAATCAAATCAAGCACTTTACAACTGAAAATAGTCCGTTATTTTCTAATAACATCACCTCATTAAATATTAACGATATAACAGGTGAAGTTTATATTGGAACAGAGAAAGGTTTGTTAAGTTACCAGAGTGATGCTGTACCAGGTGAAAAAGAAAACTGTGGTGATTTGATTGTATATCCTAATCCCGTTATGGTTGGATATGATGGAGACGTTGCTGTAAAAGGGGTAATTTCAAATGGCACCATTAAAATTACTGATGTTAGTGGAGGATTGGTGTTTGAAGGAAAGTCATTAGGTGGTCAGTCCGTTTGGAATGGAAAAAACTTAAAAGGGGAAAAGGTTAAATCAGGCGTTTATATTGTTTATTCGGCTGATAATACCGGACAATTCCGATGTACCACCAAGCTTATGATATACCGATAAAAAAACCCTGTAGTATTCACCACAGGGTTTTAAATAATGCATTTTTTAAGATTATTCTCCTTTATCAGCCATGTAGTTTTTTCCACCACGGCTAACGCTTGAATCATATTTTAACCAATAAATAATACCCACAGTAGCGGTTAATCCAAAGATCCAATTAACATATGCTCCGAAAGAAGGTAAAAATTTAAATGCAGCAGTGCAAATATCAGCGAATCCGTAAATAATTGAGTTCATAGAGTTAAATTTTGATAGGCAAATGTACAAATTCTTATAATTAAAAAAATGTTTACTTTAGATAAATATGCTAGTTCGAATATTTAGATCAACTCAATTTTATCCAATTGCGCTAATTGTCTTATTTTCAATAGTTATCAATGTGGTTTTCGGCTTGCTACGTCAGCCACATTGGGTCGATAATGGTACTGTTTTCTTCCATAATCTGACAAACGGGGTTCATGGTTTAAACCATTGGTTTGTTGTTACAATCGTTTTTATTTTAATAACCAGTCAGGCATTGCATTTAAACTACACTCTAAATAAGCATGAGATTTTCTTTAAGCAATCGTGGTTGCCAGCATTATTTTACCTGATCTTTTCAACGCAGTTTGTCGATTTTTTACAATTTTCTCCTATGCTACTTATCAATTCTGTTTTCATATTCGTGCTCGACAAAATATTCTCTTTGTACAAAAATAAGAAGGCAATGGGAGTAACGTTCGATGCAGCATTGTTAATCGCATTAATAGCGTTGCTATATGCCCCAGCAGCTTTTTTTATTCTTTTGTTTTTTATTGGTGTTGCGATTTTAAAACCGATTAATTGGAGAGATTTATCAATCGGTTTAATCGGTTTGATTGTTCCACTTTTATTATTAGCGGTAAGCTATTTTCTAAATGGCAATTTGCTAAATTTTATTAATCAGTATAAAAATAGCTTTACCCCAACATTTATCTTTTCCAATTTCAATCTTGCTAAACAACTCCCATCGGCAATTCTGATATCTATTGTTTTTATTTTATCCTTGATGAAAATTAGAAACAACTATTTAAAGAATGTTACAAAGTCGCGTTTGTGTCAGCAGATACTTTTACTGTTTGCCTTAATAGGTATTGCAACAATACCTTTCACGCTGCAGATAGGAATCCAATGTTATATGCTATTGATAATTCCATTTTCATCAATTATTGCCTACTACTTTTTAGACGGCAAAAAAATATTTTACCAGGAATTGCTCTTGTGGATTATAATTGCGAATTGGGTCTACAGTAATTTTTTTATTTAGAAAATTTGAAATACGTTTTGTAATAAAACTTAAGGTCATCATTTGTTTCCTTTTCGATTAACTGATTACCCGATTGATTTACGAATTCAAGTTCTCTTGTATATCTTTCTTTCTCAATAGAAATAGATGAATTGCCTATAATAGCATCTAATTTATTTTTAGCAGCGTATAATCCTTGAATACAAAACATCCTGATGTACTTATCGCTAGTTTCATTTCCAATTTCTGCAAATCGCTTTGTAAATAACTTGATAGTTGAGAAATCTTCTTGATTCTTTAAGTAGGTGTTAACAATATTCAATGATCCATAATCAATCTCATTGCTTATCGACTTTAACATAAATTCGGCTACGCTTGCATCACCATATTTCGAATAGAAGTCGGCCGCTACCTGCGCAATGTTTTCATCGGTACTGTTTTCAAAAGGTTTTACTATTTTCAGTGCTGCTTGTAAGTCATTCTTTGCAATTCCTTCGATGCATGCAGCAATTACATTATAAGAACTATCATTACATAAAGTGTTCAACATTGTCGAAACTTTTCCATTTAAAGAAAGTACTGATGCTTTCGAAATAGCCTTTACCCTAACTGCAGAATTCACCTTCGTATCGTAAGCAGTATTTAATAATTCTTCACCAATTACTGTCGAATCTGCAGATGCCAAAAGAGAGTCAACATTTGTTATGGCATATAATCGAATTTTTCTGTTGTTATCATTAATTGCTTTACGAAAAACGGTTGCAATTTTATCATTCCATGTAAGTACATTCAAATGTTCAAGCGCTTCTTTTTTATCCAGATAGCGACTTGAATTATTGAAAAGCGTAATCCATTCTTCTTCTGTATGCTCATCTGTCTTTGAACAGGTCAACATTTTCTCTGCATCAAAATTTACAACCAACGGCTTTGAAGGAAAACGGAAACTAAAGGTTTGTTTCTTCTCAGTAATTATAATTCGTTCACTGTTTTTTGCACCGGCAAAGTAAAAGTCAATATCAACAGGAAGTTTGTACAATGGCGTTGTTTTTAGATCTTGTAATTGCTCTATTGTAACCTGCTGCGTCATTGTTGTTGCATCCCAATTATATTTAATAGAAAGTGTAGGATGTCCTTGATTCAAAAACCATTGATTGAAAAACCAGTTTAAATCTTCTCCAGATACTTCTTCAAACGCTAAACGTAAGTCGTGCACTTCAGCACTCTTAAATGAGGTATTTTTCAGATATAATTTTAATCCTGCAAAAAAAGCATCGTCTCCCAGGTATTTCCTCAGCATATGTAAAATTGTTCCTCCCTTTGCATACGAATGTCTGTCGAACATATCCTCTCTGTTTTCATAGTAAAAACGGATTAGATGTTCTTGTTTCATTTTTGATTCATCAAGATAACTCTTCAAATCACTTTCTAATCCGATATCGGCGATATCTCGACCATATTTATATTCATTCCATAGGTATTCGCCGTAAGTAGCAAAGGATTCATTCAGAGGTAAATTAGACCATGACTCACACGTAGCTAAATCGCCAAACCAATGATGAAATAATTCGTGTGAAACTACATCTTCACTATTCCTGTCAATCATCTCTCTTCTTGTTTGTTGAAGAAATTCACCATGCAAAGTTGCTGATGTATTTTCCATAGCACCACTTACATAATCGCGAACAACTACCTGACTGTATTTAGGCCATGCATAATCCACCCCCACCGTTTTAGAAAAGAATTCTAGCATTTCAGGAGTGTTCCCGAAAATTGCTCTTGCATCAACTTCGTATTTAGGTTCAACATAGTAACTTACTTCGCGATCTCTCCATTTGTCTTTTACAATCGAAAATTCACCGATAGCCATCATAAATAAATAAGGTGCATGCGGTAAATCCATTTTCCAGCAATCAGTGCGTGTATTATTAGCGTTCGAAATACTCGTAACTAATAATCCATTTGAAAGTGTTTTGAAATTGTTCGCAACGGTGATATTTATTTCTTGAGTTGTTTTTTGATTAGGTACATCAATGGTAGGGAACCAAACAGAATTGCTTTGTGTTTCACCTTGTGTCCAAATTTGCTTAGGTTTATCTTTGTCTTTACCATCAGCATTAATAAAATACAATCCTTTATCGCTGCTGATTGCATCACTTCCACCTACCTTTGATAATTCATCGGGCTTCGAAATGTAATTTACATAAACTGTTATTTTCTCATCGCGCGTTAATGCTTTACTAAGTTTTATTGTAATGGTGTCGTTGCTATAACTGTAATTCAGATTTAATGTGTCTTTATTAATGATTGTCGCAACGCGATTAATTTCCATTCCTCGAGCATCTAAAAAAATAGTTGACGATGGATAAAAATGAGGCTTCATGGTGATAGTTGCTTCGCCTAATAAATAATGCTTCTCCCAATCAAAGCTTACATCTAATTTGGTATGTATTAAATCAAACGACTTGGTAACGCTAGCGCGATAATCATTTAAAGTAGGTGCTTCAACAGTTACCTCTGGAAGCGTTTCGGATACCACTGTTTCCGTGACTGACTTTTGCGATTTACATGCGACAATTAATAAAAGGGCTGCGATGGCTAACTTTTTCATAGGATATTTTTTTCAAAAATAGATAATTAGGCGATGTAAAAATTACGGGCATAAAAAAACGGACTGTTACATCCGTTAAAACTCAAAAAGCACATTAGCATTTATCGCAATGTGAACCGAATTGGCAATACATATTCCACATTCACTGTTTGCCCATTCATTTTTCCTGGCGACCATGTTGGCATTTTTTGAATTACTCTGATAGCCTCTTCCTCACAACCAAAGCCAATTCCTCGTTTAATAATTGTATTAGAAATTTGACCTTCTTTATCAACAACAAAAGAGATTAAAACTGTTCCTTGTGCTTCAGCATCTTTCGCTCTTTCTGGATACTTTAGATTGTTGCCCAGAAATTTCATCATCTCACTTTCTCCACCCGGAAATGCAGGCATCACTTCAACCCATCCGTGAAAAACAAAGTTGTTGTTATTATTTGTGTTATTATTATTACCTGTTCCACCAGTTGTATTCGGATCTTTATTCGTAGTGTCAACATTAGTAGTAGTTAAGCCCGTGTTTAGATTGCTTAATTCACTTTGTGTACGAGTGGTATCTGTTGACGTATGATTAACTACCACAGGAATTACGTCACGAACGGTACTGGCATCGGGTTGCTGTTGATTGTCTTCTGGTTTTTTAGGTTCATCTGGTTGAATAGGTGTATCAGGTGTAAGCATTTCTACAACTATTTCTTTATCACCTAAAAGTTGATCAGCAGGAGCAGCAAAAAAATATTTTTTGATAAGTGGTGTAACCGATAAAGTCACCACCGCAAGAATGACAATTATAAATGCACGAATAATTGTCTGGTCATAATCTCTGCGCAGCACGTAAGCACCATAATTCTGATTTCGGTTGGCAAACACCGTTGAGAGCCTTGCATCTGAGCTAGGACTATCCCAATTGTTGTTAATTAGTTTCATAATGAATTGTTGTTGGTTAGGAATGAAACGACAATTTATTTTCAATTATTTTTTAATTGTTTCAGTTAAAGTCATAAATATGTCATAACTATCTCGTATTATTTTGGAAAGCATTTTATTGTTTTCGTATTTTTGAAGACTAAACAAAAAAACTATGGAATTCATTCTTAAACTTCACTCCTTCTTACGATGGGCATTATTGCTTTTTATGGTTGTATCGATTGTTAAGGCAGCTATGAGCTTGTCAGGTAAAAATCCTTACGCACCAAGCGACAGAAAGCGTACATTATTTACCATGATTGCAGCCCATTTACAATTGGTAATTGGAGTGATTTTATATGTTTCAAATGGATGGTCGCAACAATTCAGTAACATGGCTGTTGCAATGAAAAACACTTATGTTCGTTATTGGACAGTAGAACATCTTTCGATGATGATAATCGCCATTGTATTTATTACAATTGGAAATATTCGTTCTAAAAAGATGGATACAGATGCTGGTAAATACAAACAGATTTTAATCTGGTTCGGCTTGGCTTTATTAGTAATAATTGCAGCAATGCCTTGGCCTTTCCGCGCTGAAATCGGACGTGGCTGGTTTTAAAATTTGAGGAGAAAATAAAAATTGATATCTACAGCACCGATTACCGAACGCGTTATACTCGTTGGATTAATAACTCGCTTTCAAGATGCCGAAAAGGTAAATGAATACCTTGATGAACTCGCTTTTCTATCTGAAACGGCCGGCGCTGCTACGGTAAAACGTTTTATTCAAAGATTAGATTCGCCCGATACCAGAACATTTGTTGGGAAGGGAAAACTAGAAGAGATTATCGCTTTTATCAAAGCGAATGATATTCAAATAGCCATTTTTGATGATGAGCTTACTCCATCGCAACTTAAGAATATTGAAAGAGTAATTGGTTGCAGGGTGCTTGATAGAACTACATTAATCCTCGACATATTTGCAAAGCGAGCACGAACAGCACAGGCAAAAACACAAGTAGAATTAGCGCAGTATAAGTATTTACTACCTCGATTAACTCGTATGTGGACCCATCTCGAGAAACAACGCGGAGGTATTGGTATGCGTGGTCCTGGTGAGACTGAAATCGAAACAGATCGGAGGGTTATCAGAGATAAATTAAGCAAGTTACGGGAACGCCTAGCTGATATTGATAAGCAGAACTCTACACAGCGAAAAAGAAGGGGAGAGATTGTTCGAGTGGCATTAGTTGGTTATACCAATGTTGGAAAAAGTACTATCATGAATGTTCTTAGTAAGAGTGATGTTTTTGCGGAGAATAAATTATTTGCCACATTAGATACAACAGTACGAAAAGTAGTATTAGATACAGTACCATTTTTATTATCAGATACTGTTGGATTCATTCGTAAGTTACCGCATGATTTAGTAGAGTCATTTAAGTCTACTTTGGATGAAGTAAGAGAAGCAGATATTCTCGTTCATGTAGTAGATATTTCTCACACCAATTTTGAAGAGCATATTCGTGTAGTGAATGAAACACTGGCTGATATTGGCGCTATTGATAAACCAATTTTAATGGTGTTTAATAAAATTGATGCTTATCGTTTTGTTCCGAAAGAAGAAGATGATTTAACTCCTCTAACAAAAGAAAACATTTCACTCGACGAGTTTAAGTCGCTGTGGGTAGCAAAAGAGAATTTGACTTCCGTTTTTATTTCTGCGCTTAATAAAAATAATATTCAGGAGTTTCGTGCAATTCTTTCAGGACTTGTAAAGCAAATGCATTATAAGCGTTATCCGAACAATTTGAATTTTCAAATAGAAGATTACGGAGATATCAATTAAACGATTGTAAATGTTTATTGTCGTTTAATCATATATGCAGCATTTAATTTTGTTGCATGTTTAAATTAATTAAAACGTATATTCTGGATGCATTTGC
>CANGJU010000036.1 GCA_947453935.1 Bacteroidota bacterium
CGATTTTTCTCTATTTTTAGCAAAGTTTTGTTGTTCCCTAAAAACCAATCCACGTATGTCGTTAGAAAATAAAGAATCCAATTCGAAAAAAACGATCGTTATTATCATTATTTCCCTTTTATTAGGAGTAAATGGATTATTGTTATGGCAGTTTTTCAATAAAAAAACCGACTTACAACAAACAACAGTTGTTCTAAAAAATACAACTGCTGAAAAAGAAACCCTTAACGCAGAACTTCAGAAAGTAAAATTTGAATTCGACAAGCTAAATCAGGAAAACGCAAGTTTGCAAAACCTATTGACTTCAAAAGACGAAGAAATCAGAGGCAAAATAGCTGAAATTCAACGTTTGATTAACTCTGGTGATGCTGCTCAGCTGAAAAAAGCCAAGGAAGAAATCGCAAATTTGAAACAACTAAGTCAAAACTATATTGCACAAATTGATTCTCTTAAAGCTGCTAATCAAGATTTGTCAAACCAAAACAATTCGCTTAGCCAAGATTTATCTTCTGCCAATTCAAAGGTAGGTTCGTTAACACAAGAGAACAGTTCGCTATCAAATAAGGTGGCCATTGCATCTGTTTTAAAAACAGTTAATGCCATCGCATCAGGCGTAAAATACAAAGGAAGTGGAAAAGAAATTGAAACAACCAAAGCAAAACAAACCGATCGTATTAAAACCTGCTTTACTATTATTGAAAATCAGGTAGTAGATAAAGGAGCCAAAGACATTTATCTTCGAATTATTGGCCCTGATGGAACAATCCTTTCTACATCAAATGAAACATTTATGTTAAAAGGTCAAGCTTCTATTTATACAATCCGCCAGACCATTTTTTACGAAAATAAAAATACCGACTTGTGTATTTATTGGGAAAAAGGGAATGCTTATTCCGTTGGTAAATATGCAATAGAAATTTATTGCGAAGGCAACCAAATAGGAAGCGCGACAGTAACGCTAAAATAATTTTTAGAAAAAGGCTCTCAGCTGCATTCCGCCTGTGTGAATAATGGAAAGTCCACTCGGCTTTCTGCCCTCATAATTCAATGACAGTTGTAAACTGTTACCCAAATTTCTTTGAACAGATAATTGCCATTTGTAATTCACACCAGCTTTTAAACCTTCTAGCATTTCGTAGGCTAACGACGTATTCGCATCACCGTTATAACTTATTTTTAAGTAGTTTGCTTTTATTCCAATTACTCCTTTTTTGATTGAACTATACTTAAACTCTGCACTCCAATCATTGATTATAGCCTGCTCACTATTGCCTTCAATCAATGTGTTTTGCTTTTCACTATTTCTGTAGGTTGTTAGTATTTTATAAGTACTATTTGGCTGATAAACAACCTGCGGTATAATTGCCCAGCTTTGTATTTTATAGTTACGGTTTAAAAAATATTCTGCTGCCGATGTTTTGTCACCTGTCTCTGCCGCTAATAATAAATTAACTTCTTTAACAATTGCTTTACGAATTGTTGACGAGTACACTTCATTCGATCTGCTCTCGATGCCACTACTTAAAAACTGTTTGCTTCCTGTATGCAGATAACTAAATTCTATTCCGCCTTTAGGATTTAAACGATTGTAAAATAATGTATGCTTACCTGAAGTCTGGTTTGCAATTAACTGATCAATTGAATAATTATTTAAAACAGGAATTAAATAATCAACCTTGAATTCATCCGCATTAATCCTATTGTCAATTTTAAATGAAGAAAGCAATACCAGTCGATTGATAAATTGCTTACCCTTCAACGCATTTGAAGGATTAATATTAATTGAAAAATTCAACTGGTTAAAAACAACTTTGGTGTATTCGTTCGTAGTTGAAAATATTCGAATATAGTTAGCCTGATCTTTAAACTCTGCTACTTCAAATTCGTTTAATTGCGGTATGCCATCACTGTTATAATCGTTCCATGCATAAACTCCTGTTCCATCTGCTACACGAATGTAGGAGTAAATGCGCTTAGGCTCTGTACCTGTTCCACCCTCGTAATAAGTGTTTAACTGAATTGCTTTTTTCCATGCTGTTGTGGTATAATCTATTCTTCCAGAAAATGATTCATCACCTTTGATAGTGGTTACTAATGTATCCAGAATAAATAATTTTCGATAATTTAATGTTGAACTTATGCGATGATTGCTTTTAATATTTGAAAAAGTAAGTGAAGCAACATCAGCTATAGTAGCCGCTTTAAATCCTCCATTCACCAAACCATCTTCATACCTACGACTAACACTGGCTTTTATTGGAAACTTGGTGGTGTCGCCGTGAATCAAAAACACCTCCCCTGTCCTCCATGAAAAAGACCCTAACAATAAACTGTCGTTTAAAACATTTTGCAGTTGATTTGTTTCCTGCTCGTACGATAAACCTGGTGTCCACGATTTTATTTTTTTCTGAATAACATCGCGTGTTTTGAAATAGTTACTGTTAAACAATTTTCCTTTGGTGTTTAACTGCGAAGCATCTGCCTTTATATTCCATCCATTTTTAATTAGACCAACATTGAATTGATGCATTAAACCTTCATATTGTCCTTTGCGATAATAGTATTTAAATCCGTAAGTTGATTTAAAATCTGCTTTATGTAATAATCCAACATTGGCGAATAAAAGCAATTCGTTTGAGGGACTTATTAGCGTGTTTGTATTCCAATCACGAGTAAACTCGGCGGATCTATAATTTTCAATTGGCGAAAAATTAATATCGGTATATTCCGTTTGTACTGTTGTATTTAATGTCCATCCAGCCGTGGAATCGCTGCCCAACTTACGTTTATCGTCTAATTGAAATCGGAACGCATAGCCGTTATCGTTAGTCTTATCTTTCTTAGCAAATAAATTGATATCGTTTTTCGAAACAGCTGATTCAAAACTTACTTTTGTTTTGTTTGATATAGCATAATCCATTCCCACAACCGCCATTTGTCGTTTTTTCGGACTAATCAAAAGGGAATACGGTTCATAGTCGCCTTGAAATTCTCCATTCAATGGCGCTACCCATTGATAAACTCTACCATTCGCGATATTATCCAATGCAATATAATTTCCTTTTTTAATTCCAACATTTGCAAATCCTAAGCGGTAAAACGCACTATCTGCTGCTGTTGAATAAACAAAAACGGAATAGATATTACCATTTACAACCGTATCTCTTTTAGCATACAACAACTCGTTTATGTTATAGGCCACACTATCTGCATTTAAATACAAGGCATCATTTAAATTATCGCCTGCATTTGCTAAAATTAATTTCTGCTCTTCGGATAAATCTTGTAATACCGGTTGATTTTTACTATCCTGCTCCGAATACATATTAAAATGCGTATTCAATTTTGCGCTCTTCCAATTCACATTTCCTGTAAGCATTGATCGTGCATAATTTTTATCGCTGTATTGAAACTCAACAATTATTCTGGAGTCTTTGCTGATTATTCTTCGGGGTGTAAATTTTATTTCCGCTGTGTTATAATCAATAATATAATCGCGGTCCTGACCACGCTCTAATAACTGTCCATCTAAAAAAACTTTTTCTGTTCCCGATAAAACAATAATAAAAAACTCATTTTCGGCACCGCGTAACCGATAGGGTCCTTGATTAGATTCTACTCCTGGAATTAACTGACGTGCAAATTTACCTCTTGAAATTGCTACTGCCGCTCCTGCTTCTATTCCATGCTTTTTATTATTTATTGTAATCAGCGAATCTTTAAACTGATAACTTATTCCTTGTCCTTTTTTAACATATTTCAAAAAATAACCTTCGGGATTACGTGCATCAAAATCGCCAACAATCACTTTATTTTTTTCATTACTAAGCTGAATAAATACACGATCAAACTCTTGTAACTGCTGCGTATTACCGTCGGCTTGAATAGGAATATTGTCATCGGTTATAGCGGCTACGACTTCAATACCATTTGCTAATCTACCAGACAACTGCAAATTCAAACTGCTGTTAACAATAGGGTCCTGATTATTCCCAATTGATAAACCGCGGGAAATACTTCCAGCCTTATTAAATCCTCCTAAACCAAAAATGCTTTCTTTATTGGTTGTTGATGTTTCCTTATATAATGTATTTGTGTTTTTTGGATCAAACGTATTACTATCATTTCGTTTTCTCTTGTAAAAAGCTTTATCAAAGTTGAGTGGATACACTTTGTAAATTACTTCTGCCGAATCATTTTTATCACGCGAATTGCTTTGCCAGATGATCGATGCTTTTGTGTAATCAATACTAACATCGTACTTTTTATCTCCTAAAAAAATCAGACTGCCCGGAACAATACTCAATGTATCAATTACGATTGTATCCGATTTTGTATAGATAACTTTTGTACGAATAGACGCCGACTGCTGTGCATCGCCCAAAAAACTACATAGCATCAAAATAATGAATAAGAAAGGGCTGTTGTTTTTCACGATATAAAATTAATTAAACCATTCGCGCAATTGTTAGTCGATTTTATTTGTTTTTAATATCCCTTCGTTGACAAATCAACGTATTGTCTTAGTGATTTTATTATTTTTGAGAAAACTATTTTACTGTGAAAATAATAACCTATAACGTCAATGGTATACGTGCTGCTTTTACGAAAGGCTTAGCATCCTGGATACAAACAGTAAATCCTGATGTGATATTGCTTCAAGAGACAAAAGCTGAAAAAGAGCAGGTGGATATGAAAGAGATGGAAGAATTGGGCTATCATCATTTCTGGCATTCAGCAGTTAAAAAGGGATATAGTGGAGTAGCTTTGTTTTCAAAAATAAAACCCGACCATGTAGAATATGGTTCTGGAAATGCAGCCATTGATGAAGAAGGGAGAATTATACGCGCTGATTTTGGCGATTTATCCATCATGAGTGTTTATATTCCTTCGGGATCTAGTGGTGAAGAGCGACAAGATTTTAAAATGAACTGGTTGTCGTGGTTTGAAACTTACATTGCCGAGTTAAAGCAACAACGACCAAAGCTAATCATTGGTGGTGATGCCAATATCTGCCATAAGCACATAGATATTCATAATCCTGTAAGTAATGCAAAATCATCAGGATTTTTACCCGAAGAACGTGAATGGATGGAAGGATTTATTAAATCAGGATTTATTGATTCATTTCGTCATTTTAATCAAGAGCCACACCAATATACGTGGTGGACATTCAGAGCAGGCGCACGTGCAAAAAATTTAGGTTGGCGTATAGATTATTTACTAGTTACAGAAAATTTAAAAAGTCATTTGGTGAATGCACATATTCATAATGATGCTGTTCACTCCGACCATTGCCCTGTATTATTAGAGATAAAACATTAAGGTACTTCTTTTTAAAAGATTCAGCTTCCCAGATTCGTAATCATCCAACATTCTAATAAATTCTAGAATTAACTGTTTTTATTCCTCCTATTCATTTGCAAATTGCTCGTATTAAGTTGCAAATTTCGAGTTTATTTATACGTCAATTGTTTTAACATTACAGTGTTGAATATTCCATTTTTTATTGTGGAATTGCACCTACAAGCACTGTAATTTAGTACTTCTAACTTACCAAAATGAAAAAATTAATCCCTTTCCTATTAGTTATCTCAATTACGACCATTTCGTGTGTTCCATCTCGCTTACATAACGAGTTAAAAGCACAAAAGAACAAGTGTACACTAGAAAACGATTCTCTTAAGGCGGCGAACTTAAATTTAACTACTCGCAATAACGAACTATCCTTCCAAAATGAAACTAATAGTGGTTTAGTAGCAAAATTTGAAAGAGAGCGTGCAGCTTTGGAAAATAAAATTTCAGAATTAGAGAAAGAAAAAGAAGAAGTTAGTTTAAAATATGATCAGCTCTTAAAAGAAGGGTCATTAGCGACTACAAATACAGAAGCAAATAAAAAATTAATTCGTGATTTGCAAAAAACAAAAGAAGACTTACAAAAGCGTGAAGATGAAATTGCGAAGAAAGAAAAAGAGTTGAAGCAAAAAGGAATTGACTTAGAAATTTTAAGCAAAGAATTAGACGTTAAAAATAATCGTGTGGAAGAATTAGAAAAGTTAATTGCGTCGAAGGATTCGACAGCACAAGCTTTGAAAAATTCGGTTGCCAATGCTTTAATTGGATTTACAGATAAAGGATTAACGGTGGAGCTTCGTAACGGGAAGGTATATGTGATGTTAGAAGAGCGACTTTTATTTGCAACAGGAAGTACCGTAGTTGATGTTAAAGGCGTTGATGCATTAAAAGCGTTAGCTAAGGTTTTAGAAACAGATATTTCCAATGATATTTTAATTGAAGGACATACTGATAATGTTCCAATGAAAGGTACAGGAGAAATAAAAGATAATTGGGATTTAAGTGCTATGAGAGCAACTTCCGTAGTAAAAATTATTACTTCTAATTCGAAAATTAGTCCTGACCGCTTAACCGCTGCCGGCAAAGGAGAATTTAATCCGTTAGATAATACAAACACAGCAGAAGGCCGCAAAAAAAATCGTCGTATAGAGGTAATCATTACTCCTAAGCTCGACGAAATATTTAAAGTTCTCGAAAAGAACTAATCTTCTTGTCAATTATGTTAGCACCACTTAAAAGTTTATTATCGCATGGCCGATTGCTTTTAAGTGGTTTTTTTATTTTTTTATTTTTTACTTCTAACGCGCAAGATCCAGTACTTGCTTATCGAGATATCAGAGGCTATTTATTTGTTTTTGAAAACGGAGGTCCGCGTACGTTAGATACAAGACCAGTAAAAGAATTCCATTCAGCAGGACCTTATGTAGGTTTTGTTAATTCAGCTAACAACTTAATTGTTTATTACAATGGAGAGTTTACCGATTTAGGAGATGCTACCAACACTTCGTTTGATGTTAATTATTCTTTTCTGATATACAGAAGAGATAATGTGCTCGCTGTATTTGAAAAAGGAAACTTAACGCGTCTCAGTTATTTTATCAGCGATTACAAAATTGCGGAAGGATTAATTGTATTCAGAGAAACAATTGCAGACATACTTAAAGTGTATAGCGATGGACATGTACAGGAACTTGAAACAACACTTGTAGGTAAACTGGGACACTATGCAGCTGGTAAAAACACAGTTGCTTTTACCAATAGAAACGGGTATCTAAATATTTATGATTCGGGAGATGTATTTGAAATTGATAACAACGGAACAACCGATTTTGCGTGCGGAAAAAACATTGTAGCCTACACCGACGGGGCTAACTATTCTTTTAAAGTTTATTATTTAGGAAAGATGGTTACACTCGAAGAATTAAAAGTTCAATCGTTTAAAGTAGGTGATAACATTACAGCTTATGTGAGTGATGAAAATTATTTTAAGGTGTATGCAGATGGAAAGCTCTTAAAGCTTGAGTCGTATGCCCCTGACTTTTATGATGTAAAAGATCAATGCGTAGTATTTTATATCAACAATAAATTTCAGGCACTTGTAAACGGTATACGATACGAACTAGACAACTTTGAACCTATTAGCTATAAGATAAGTCAGAATAATATTGCTTGGGTTGATCAGAATCAACGGTTACATTTATTCTCAAATGGTAAATCTACAATTGCTGCAACAGAGCTTTTTTCCTCGTATGATTTAAACAACACGATTCTTTCTTTTAATAGTCCTGAAAATATTACTGCCATTTATTACCAAGGTAAAATCTATCGCTAAGATGAAATATAAAATTCAACTGCTGATTACAGTATGCTTGCTGATTACATCAAGCAACTTTGCACAAATAGGATTTGCTTCACTAAGCAATGTTGATCAATATAAATTTGAAAAAGGGTTATATTCTATTTCCAACGAAACTCATACTTCTTTTAAACCATACTTGTTTAAAGATTTAAAAACGATTTCGTTTTTTGATTCATTGCAAAATCCAGTTATAGCTGATAAACCTTTTTATAAAACACTTGCCGGAAGAAAAATTTTCAAAGAGCATTTATTAGAAGTGCGTGAAGATGATTATCATTTATATTTTGATGCCTTAATGGATATCTCTGGTGGAAGTGATAGTTACACTAGTAAGAGTTTTAACAATAATACCAGAGGCGCAGGCATTGGCGGTAGTGTAGGAAAGCGTTTTTCATTCACGGCTACTTTCTATGAGAATCAGAGCACGTTTCCGTATTACATCGATTCGACCGTTAAGTTAACACGTGTTGTTCCTGGAACAGGAAGAGTAAAAGGAACAGGACCTTATGACTATGCATGGGCAACAGGTAGTGTAACCTATGAACTCAACAAACATTTTACATTTCAATTTGGAAACGATAAAAATTTTATTGGCGATGGTTATCGTTCTTTATTACTTTCTGATAATGCCTTTAATTATCCGCATCTAAAAATTATTACCGACATCTGGAAATTCAGGTATGTAAACATCTTCGCAGAAATGCAGGATATTACCAGAAAAGATCAACAGGACAATAATCCATTTTTACGAAAATATACTTCGATGCATTACCTTGATATGAATATTGGTAAGCGTGCATCAATTGGTGTTTTCGAAAGTGTTGTATGGCATACTGATACAATGGGGCAACGTGGATTTGACATTGGTTATATGAATCCATTTATCTTTTTCAGACCTGTAGAATTTTCTATCGGATCTCCAGATAATGTATTGATGGGCTTTAATGCGAAATATAAAATCACGAATAAAACAACTGCCTATGCGCAGCTATTGCTCGATGAATTTTTAATCAAAGAAGTAAGAGCAGGCAAAGGATGGTGGGGAAATAAACAAGGATGGCAGATAGGGGTTAAATCGTTCGATCTATTTGGAATAAAAAATCTTTATGGGCAGTTAGAATACAACGCTGTACGTCCTTATACTTATCAGCACCGTGAAACGTTAGGCAACTACGGACATTACGGTCAATCGCTAGCGCATCCAATGGGAGCTAACTTTTATGAAGTTGTTGGTATAAGTAACTATCGTTACAAGCGCTGGAATTTTGAAGGCAAATTGAATTACTACGTTGCTGGGTTAGATAGTGGTGGTTATAATTTCGGACAAAATATTTTTCTTCCTTACGTAACGCGTGCTAACGAATATGGAAATGAAATAGGACAAGGAGAGAAACACACGATTAGTATTTTATCGTTAGGCATATACTATGAATTTAATCCTATAACGCATTTATCTGGATTTGTTGAAGCAACCAATAGAAACGATAAGAGCGACAAACAAACAATTTCAGAAATGATTATACAAGCAGGAATTAAAACCCGTTTGTTTAATCGTTATTACGATTTTTAAATAACATCAACGTGAGTCAGATAAAAAAACTGGCAGGTCAAACTGCTATTTATGGATTAAGCAGTATCATCGGGCGTTTGCTCAACTATCTGCTTGTTCCATTATACACACGCATATTTGATCCTGCAGCTTACGGAGTGGTATCTGAGTTTTACGCATACGTTACCTTTCTGATTGTTCTTTATACTTACGGAATGGAAACTGCTTATTTTCATTTTTCTTCGAAGAAAGAAAATAATTTAAATGTCTATTCAAACAGTTTAAGTACACTCACCTTTTCGTCCGTTATACTATCGAGTATCCTGATTTTATTTTCTCAATCAATTGCGACTACTTTAGGATATCAAGCACATCCTGAATACATTGTTTGGTTTGCATTGATCCTTGCGTTTGATGCTATTACTGCGCTTCCATTTGCAAAACTGCGTCAGGAGAACAGAGCTAAGCGATTTGCATTAATTAAAATAGTAAACATAGGTTCGAATATCGGATTGAATTTGTTTTTCCTTGCCTTTTTACCTCAAATTGCTAATCATAGTTCACTAAGTGTTTTGTATAATCCTGCGATTGGTGTAGGCTATGTATTTATTGCTAATTTGATTTCTAGTTTGATTACGCTATTGTTTTTTGCCAATGATTTCCAACAAATAAAATTTACTATTGACAAAAATCTGGTGAAAGAAATGCTCGTATATGCATTCCCGTTATTAATTGCGGGATTTGCCGGAATGATTAACGAAACGCTGGATCGCGCTATTTTAAAATACCTGGTAACTGATAAAACGACTGCGCTGCATCAATTAGGAGTATACAGTGCTTGTTACAAGTTAAGTATTATTATGACGCTCTTCGTACAGACATACCGTTATGCAGCCGAACCTTTTTTCTTTTCACAACAATCAAAGAAAAATAACAAAGCGCTTTATGCAACCATCATGAATTACTTTGTATTTGTTTGCAGCTTGATTTTTTTAGGAGTTATGCTCTTTATGAATATTGCTAAATATTTTATTGGCGAGAAGTTTCACGAAGGCTTACAGGTTGTTCCTATATTGCTATTTGCAAATTTATTTTTAGGAGTTTATTTGAATTTAAGTATGTGGTATAAACTATCGGGCAAAACAAAATATGGAGCCTGGTTCTCGATTGTAGGTGCAAGCATTACCATCGTGTTAAACTTTTTGCTGATTCCAAAGATGGGTTATATGGGAGCTGCATGGGCAACGTTTATTTGCTATGGTGCAATTATGATTTTATCATATATCTACGGACAAAAGCACTATGCTATTCCATACAGCATTAAGATCTGTGCTTCCATTGTTTTTTTAAGTGTATTGTTATGGCAGGTTAGTAATTATCTTTTAATTACGTTTGATACAGGCACAATGATAGCGTTGGTAATTAAAATAACTGCACTTTCGGTGTTTACCATGTTATCCTGGTTACTTTTGAAACCATCCTCCACAGTTGAATTAGTTGATGAGCAATGATTATTAAAAAAGATTTTGATGCAGTATCCGCCTTTGAAGAATTTACTGCAACGTATACAATTATTTTATTCGACTTTTACGCCGACTGGTGTGAGCCCTGTAAAATGCTGGATGAAATATTAAAGGAGGTCGAAAAGGATTTGACGACGGAGGTATTAATCTGTAAAATCGACATCGATAAAAATCCTGCATTGCAAAAGCACTTTGCTATTATGAGTGTTCCTACCTTAATGATTTATAAGGATGCTATGATGGTTTGGAGAATGCCAGGTTTTGAATTAGCGCAGGATTTAACGAAGCGTATCGAAGGATTTTTAATTTAAGCTACAACCTTCCAAAAAATAAGAAAGCCCCGAATTCGGGGCTTTCTAGTAGTACCGTTGACCGACAAGGATTCGAACCTTGAAAGGCAGAATCAAAATCTGCAGTGTTGCCATTACACCATCGGTCAATCAACTTTCGCGGGGCAAATTTACACCTTTTACTCTTAAATAAAAAGTGTTTTGTTAATTAACCACTCACTAAAACTTTTAATTTGGTCCCTACCTTCAACTGCGACGACCTTAAATTATTGATATTCTTAATCATTTCAATCGTAACACCGTTATATCTTTTTGCAATATTCCATAAAGTATCTCCAGGTTGAACTAAATGATAGACATATTTTGGTTGTTTAGCCTGATTTGTTGTGCTCATATTAGCACTACCTATGTTTGTAGTATCTGCTTGAGTTACCACATTAGTAGTCCTTGGCGTTGCATCATCAACAACAGTATCAACTACTGAATTGTTTTGTGTCGACTTTGTTTTGATGATAGCCTGATTATTATTCTCAATAGGAACTTTTACTTTAACCGTAGTATTTACGGATAGTCGCTGGCCCTTTAATAAATTGTTTGATCGAAGGCGGTTCATACGTTTTAATTCGGCTGCCGACATACCATATAAAGCAGCTACCGAAGCTAACGACTCATTCCTGCGAACAACATGTGTTTTTATTACCTTCTTATCGACGTATTTATACTGTGTTTTTACTTCAGGCTGTTCGACTTGATTCACCCTTGATGAATCTATTTGTTGAGCAACAGTTGTACTATCTGTTGAAGAAGAATCGCGCACAACTGCTCTTGCAACAACTGGCATAGTTGGTTTCGGTGGTGGAGTAGATAATGCTAATATCTGCTCTTCCTTAGCCATGTATAATGCAATTTTATTAGTTGGTAATCGAAGCGTATAACTCTCTTCTGTGTCAGGAATATAATTCTTCTTATAGATAGGGTTCAAGAATGAAATTACATCTAATGGTAAGTCGATTTGATTAGCAAGTACATTAAAGTTCACTTGCTTAGTTACATTAATTGTGTCTACCTGAAAATATGAATAAGCTGGTGTAATCGGATATAAATTATGCTCGCGAGAATAATTCATCACATAGGCAACAGCAATAAAAGCCGGAACATAACTTCTTGTTTCAGCGGGTAAATATTGCATGATTTCCCAGAAATTCTTTTTCCCTCCTGAACGCTTTATCGCTTTGTTGACATTTCCCGCACCGCAATTATAAGATGCAATTACCAATAACCAATCGCCGTAAATCGAATACATGTCTTTGAAGTATTTACATGCCGCATACGTTGATTTAACTGGATCACGACGATCATCAGTAAATGAATTAACTTTTAAATCGTAGATGATTCCTGTTGAATACATGAACTGCCAAAGTCCTGTTGCACCTACTCGTGAAACGGCCACTGGATTTAAAGCTGATTCAATTATCGATAAATATTTAAACTCTAGTGGTAATCCTTCTTTGTCCAATATTTCTTCATACATCGGAAAATAAAGGTTTGATAGGCCCATTACTCTTTGAGTAAGTGCTCTTCTGCGATAAGCATATAAATCGATAAAGTCTTTTACATATCGATTATAAGAAAGTGGAATCGGACAAGAAATTTTAGACATTCTTGTGATGTATTCCTCATCAGAAAAATAAGGAATCACACCTGTATTCGCCATGCTTGAATTAAAGCAATTAGCATCTAAGCAATTGAATCGTACTACGTGATTTAGTGTAACCAAACTATCCAGCATACTAGAAATAGCTGTGATGTTTTGTGTAGAATCGCTAACCTGTGCAACCGAAGATTTTGTACCCATTAGGCAAAAGAAAAAAATCAAGAAATTTTTACTTAATTTTTTTAATGGATTCATTGGCGTTAGATTATATTATTAGGTAAGACGGTTACTATTGGAAGACATTTGAAGTAATTAACAAGTTAACGTAATTACTAATTTTTATTGCACAACAAAAAGCAACTGAATGTCAATTTGTTATAAGCACAATAAAAATGTGTCAGTGACAAATTTAGGGAAAAAGATTAAAAAACAGTGAATAAAGTATGAAGAGCTTTATTCGGCCATTTTTACGGCATTTTGATTCTGCCGAAAAATGAGTTTTAAAAAGAAAGGCGCTGTACAAAATAGCGTGGCCATACCCAAAAGAATATAAAGCAAAATAAGGCTTGAAATATTTCGAAGCAACATAGCAGTAGTAATAAAAGCAATATTGATTACGTACAAGGTAAGCGTTGCTTCTCTATGCGACATACCTAAATCCAGTAAATTATGATGTATGTGATTTCTATCCGCCTCGAAAGGTGATTTTCCATTCATAATTCTGACTAAGAAAATTCGGAAAGTATCAACCAAAGGTATAATCAAAATAGCGATTGCCATAGCTGGACTTGAACGGAAAGGAAATTCAAACGGTAATGATTCGAAACTTAGTCCAATAAATTTAATTGCCAGCACAGATAATATCAATCCCACCACAAGCGAACCAGTATCTCCCATAAAGATGGATGCAGGATTAAAATTATAAAACAGGAATGCGATTAACGAACTAAACAATGCAAAAGATAGAATACATAATCCCATATTGCCATAGTTATAAAACCATAGTCCGAATGTAAATGAAGCAATAGCACCTACACCACCGGCTAAACCATCAATACCATCAATTAAATTGTAGGCGTTTATAATTGTAAGAATTGTAAAAATGGAAAGTCCTGCACTAAACCAATAAGGAATTTCATAGACTCCAAATATTCCGCATAAACTTGTGACTCTGATGTTCGCAAAAAATACCACTATCACAGCAGCGAGAACCTGCCCAATTAATTTCTTATGTGGTGTTAGATTGTACAAATCATCTTTGATTCCAATAAAAAACATGACAATAATTGCAGCAATGATATACTGAGAAACGCTTGTTTCTAGGGTTGCTGAACAGAAGGTATAGGAGAAAACGGTCCCAGCAAATATGGCTAAGCCACCTAAGGTTGGGATGTTTTGTGCATGCTGTTTTCGTTCTGTCGGTTCATCAAACAATCCCTTTAACACCGACACCCTGATGATTGCTGGAATAGCAAAAAAGGTAATGATGAAAGCAATTGAAGAAGAAAGTAGAATTGTAAACATACTGTTATCTAATAGACACGAAGATATTTAATTGAAATCTGAAATGCTCTTAATTTTTGCCAAATCATGATAATACGTGGTGAAATATCATATTTTGATAAGAAACCTTTGTACCCCGATCCTAAAAAAATAGTTTCAGTGTTTGCCACTAAATAATTAATGAATTAGAAAATTAGATTAATTACCTGTGAAATTCGCTTTACGCTTACCTAAAAAAGCTTCGGTTCCTTCTTTAAAATCATTCGTCACGAAGCAAGCACCAAAGCGCTCTATCTCAGTGTTAAATCCATCGGAATTTTTATCGTAACAAGCATTCACCGTTTTTACAATCTCGCCTATTGCCAACGGAGCCATGTCCAGAATTTTATTCAAAATCTCTTCGCATTTTGCAATGAGATTTTCCTGAGGCACCACATGATTCACTAAGCCTAATCGATGTGCTTCATTCGCATCAATCACATCAGCCGTCATTAATAATTCCAATGCTTTGCTCTTACCAATTAACATCGGTAATCGTTGTGTACCGCCATAACCTGGTATCAAACCTAATTTCACTTCTGGCTGACCAAACTTGGCGTTCTCTGCGGCTACGCGCATATGACAAGCCATTGCTAATTCACATCCTCCACCCAACGCAAATCCGTTAACCGCAGCAATCACTGGCTTCGCGCATGCTTCAATCGAATTAAAAACAGCATGTCCGTGAGCTGCTAACGCTTTTCCTTCTTCCAGCGAATACGCTGCAAACTCACTGATATCAGCACCTGCTACAAATGCTTTTGTGCCTGCGCCTGTTAAAATAATTCCTCCAACACTATTATCTGTTGAAGCTGCATGGATAGCTACCCCAATTTCTGCAATCGTATTTTTATTTAATGCATTTAGTTTATCAGGGCGATTAACTGTTACAATTAAAATTTTTCCTTTTTGTTCTGTTGTAATATTCTGATACATAAAAATTATCTTCTGTTTTTATTTACCCAATCGGTGATGTAATTAATAATCGTTTTAGTGTCGGTGCCAGGAGCAAACAATTCTCCGCAGCCCATATCCACTAACTTTTTCATATCTGCATCGGGAATAATTCCACCTCCCGTTAACAATACATCGGTTAGTGATTTTTCTTTCATCAAATTCAAAATCTTTGGAAAGACAGTCATGTGTGCACC
>CANGJU010000037.1 GCA_947453935.1 Bacteroidota bacterium
GTTATACCTTCGATGTGATGGAAGATATTCGTAGGCAGCTTTTATTTAAGGACCGATACGATTTGTTAAAGCAACCTACTCCCATGTTAATAAAAGGACGTTCGCAAAAAATATTTTTACCTGAAATGGGAATGTTGCATATTAATTTAACCCCCACCGAGCGCGCAGTTTATTTATTGTTTTTAAATCATCCCGAAGGAATTCGTTTAGCAGAAATGGGCGATTACAAAGCAGAATTAAGAGGTATTCTTAATCATGTAAGTCCTAGCGATAGCCGTGAAATGATAGAGGGCCAGCTGGAAAAATTATGCGAGTATAATAGTAATTCATTGAGTGAAAAAATGTCGAGGGTAAAAAGAAAGTTCGATGAAAATCTAGGATCTGCAATGGCCGAGCATTATTACATAAAGGGGCCAAATGGGGGTATAAAGAAAATTCACTTGGACCGAACTTATTTAAAGTACGAAACCAACTGATAATTACTTTAAGGAATAGTTTTTTGTTTTGGTTCCTTTCGTTAATTTTGACGAAAGCAAAAACTATAAATTATGAATAAGCAATTATGGGTAATTGATCCCGTTCATTCCGACATTTCTTTCAAGGTACGTCACATGATGATTACAAACGTGACTGGTACGTTTGATAATTTTACTGCAAAAATGCACTCTTCTGAAAAAGATTTTTCAGATGCTGAAATCGATTTTGAAGCTCAGATTGATTCTGTAAATACACGTAACGAACAACGTGACGGTCACTTAAAGAGTGATGATTTCTTCAGCGCAGGAACATATCCAACAGTAACCTTCGCGCATGGAAAATTAAACAGCAAAGGTGATCATAAGTATGATTTAATGGGCGATATTACTATCAAAGGCGTAACGAAGCCAATTACATTAGCTTGTGAATTTACAGGAACTGTAATTGATCCTTGGGGACAAGCAAAGGCTGGATTTGAAATTAATGGTGTTATCAACCGTTCAGAATTTGGTTTAACCTGGAATGCAAGTAATGAAGATGGTGATGTGGTATTGGCTGAAGAAGTGAAGCTTGCTTTAAATATCCAGATGATTAAGCAAATGTAATTTTGATGATACAGAATTTAAGAAAGAACATCTATCGTTGGTTAAAGTCGAAGTTAAAGACTGAACAACGGATGTTCTTTTTTTATGGGGCATTATTCGGAAGTGCGTTTCCAATCATAGGTACACTATGGCAAAGTTTATTTGCCTATAATAGTCTTGCACCAAAGCACTGGATGATGTGCCAAATGGAAGCACCCACACTTTGGATTATTGATTTAGCTCCGCTGGTGCTCGCAATTGTAGCGTCGTATGCAGGACGTGCATTAGATTTGATTAATCAAAAGAATGTTGAAGCCAACGAACGTTATATGCAAATGGCGAAGCTTCGCGAATTAGCAGATGCAGCCAATAAATCGAAAGGAGAATTTTTAGCGAATATGTCGCATGAGATTCGCACTCCTATGAATGCAATCATTGGTATGAGTTATCTGATGAAGAAAACATCGCTTAATGAAAAACAAAAAGATTATAATCATAAGATAGAAGTTTCTGCTCGTAATTTATTACGAATCATAGACGACATTCTTGATTTTTCTAAAATTGAAGCAGGGAAACTGACGCTCGAACATTCTAATTTATTTTTAGATGAATTAATTTCAGAAGTGTCGGATGCAGTGAATGTGAAACTGCAAAATAAAAATGAAGTTGAATTAGTAACCTCTGTCGATCCACTTATTCCACCGGTTATTTTAGGAGATAGTGTACGCTTACGACAAGTATTATTGAATTTGACTGATAATGCAGCGAAGTTTACAAAAGCAGGTGAAGTGAAATTATCTGCGAAGCTCGTTAAGAAATTATCTTACGGATTAATCATTCACTTTAGTGTGGAGGATACAGGGATTGGTATTTCGGAGGAACAAATAGATAAATTGTTTTCTCCTTTTCAGCAAGCAGATTTATCTACTACACGAAAATTTGGTGGTACTGGTTTAGGTCTTGTAATTTGCAAACGTATTGTTGAAATGATGGATGGAGAATTAGATGTTCAGAGTAAAGAAGGGAAGGGTTCAGTGTTTTCATTTAATGCATTTTTTAGCTTAGCAGATTCAAAAGAACAAGATACAGAAGTGACTGTTTCAATGAAGGGACGTAAAGCCTTACTCGTTGATGACTCAGAATCGGCTCGTATTGTATTAAATGAAATGTTGACTTCATTAGGTTTTGATGTGGTTGTTGCCAACGATGCATTTGAAGCTATTGAAATTTTTGAGAAAGAGCAAAAATCAAATCAGCATCTATCGTTGATGGTTGTTGATTGGCAAATGCCAGGAATGGATGGATTGCAATTGGTGAGAGAGATAAAGGCAAAAGAAGGATTAGAAGTTCCATCTATTTTGATGGTAACAGCTTACGGATTAGAATCAGTGCGCGAAGCCGCTAAGCAAAAATTAGTTGATGGTGTTTTATTAAAACCAATTAATACTTCTACGTTAAACGATACTCTCAATAGTATTCTTCATTTGAACGATAAAAATCGTGGTGGAAAATTGACTGTTGAAAATGAAAGTGATTTATCAGTGTTCAGAAGTTATCTCGAAGGAGTTCGTGTTTTATTGGTGGAGGATAATGATATCAATTTACAGCTTGCAGAAGAATTGTTATCTGATGTAGGTGTAATCTATTCTGCTGCACGTAACGGATTAGAAGCAGTTGAAAAGGTTAACACAGAAACGTTTGATGCAGTGTTAATGGATATTCAAATGCCAGAGATGGATGGCTTAACAGCTACCAAGAAAATCAGAGAGGATAAACGCAAAGACAATCTTCCAATTATTGCCATGACAGCGCATGCCTTGAAAGGAGAGAAAGAGAAAAGTCTGGCAGCTGGTATGAATGATCATATCACTAAACCAATTGATCCTACAATTCTTTACAGAGCATTAGTAAAATATGTAAAGGGAATTGATACTGTACAAAATGCAACGGTTGTAACGAAAGAAAATAAATTTACTTTAGAAGTAGAAGGACTCGATGTAAAAGAAGGATTAAATCGTATTGGTGGGAAAGTCGATTCATATAAAAAATTACTGGAAACCTTTATCAGAAATTATGAAAATACTTCTGATGTAGTTTTGAAATGGAAGTCGGAAAATAATTTGAAAGAACTCGCACCTTTAATGCATACCATTGCTGGTGTTTGCGGAAATATTGGCGCCAAGGAAATTTACGTAGTGGCGTATCCGTTATCTCATGCGTTTAAAGTAATGGCTGACGAGAATTCAGGTACGTTAACAATTCCCCAGCAAAAACAATTAGAGTATATTGCGGATAAGTTGCAAAAGCTAGTTTCTGATTTGAAGCAGCAGTTAACATCTTCCGAAGTAAACGACGATTCAAAAGCATCAATTACAGAGGAGGAATGGCAGCGTAAGATTCAAGAATTGAAAAAGCTCATTGAAGGCCAGGATGGAACTGCTGTTGATGTCTGTCAAACGCTTTTGACAGCCGTTCAATTATCCGACGATAAAAAAGCAACGCTCGAAAAAATTAAAAATCTGCTAGATGAATTTGAATTCGATGCAGCCTTAGCATTATTATAAAATTGGAGTACGTTAACCCATTACCGATAGTTTTAATTGTTGATGACGCCGTAGAAAATCTACAGGTGTTATCTGGTTTGTTGAAAGATAAATATCGTGTTAAGATTGCTAAGAATGGAGAGAAAGCGTTAGAGCTTGCCAATGCTTCCGAAAAGCCTAACTTAATTTTATTAGATGTGGTGATGCCGGGAATGTCAGGATTTGAAGTCTGTGCTCAGTTAAAGTCTGATGAATCAACTAAAAATATTCCTGTAATTTTTATCACTGCGTTAAACGAAGCAACCGATGAAACAAAAGGATTCTCGGTTGGCGGTGCCGATTTTATTGCAAAGCCTTTTCATCCGGATGTTGTATTAGCTCGTATTCAAACGCATATCGAATTACAAGCAGCAAAGCAAAAGTCAGATACACTTTTAAAAGTATTGTTGCCTGAGAATGTGGTCAACGATTTAATCAATACAGGAAAGCATATCCCAGAAATTCATAATAACGTTAGTGTTTTGTTTTTCGATTTTGTTGGCTTTACTAATATGACAACGCAGATGAATCCTCAGGTTTTAATTGAGGAGTTGTCAGGTATATTTACCGACTTTGATGAAATCTGTTCGAAGCATCATGCAACACGAATTAAAACGATTGGCGATGCTTACATGGCTACTACGGGTTTAGGTATTGATGATAAAAACCATGCGGTTAACTTAGTTAATACAGGCATTGATTTTATTAATTATCTAAATCAACGTAATCAAACAGCAGAACATAAATGGCAATGCCGAATTGGTATTCACTCTGGAAGTGTGATTGCTGGAATCATTGGTAAAAATCGCTTTGCCTATGATATTTTAGGAGACGATGTAAACATTGCTGCCAAAGTAGAAAGTGCAGGAGTTCCTATGAAAGTAACCATCACCGAAGCTACAAAGCAACTTTGTGGTGAGCAATTTATTTCTGAAAGTATCGGAAAGGTGATGTTAAAACGCCGTGGCGAAATGGAGTTGTTTGTCGTTACTCCTTAACCGTTATACTGATACTTTCTAGTACAGAGTCCCACAACAACTTTCTCGATTTTAATGCAGCAATGGTAGCCGTTGTGGCTTCTTCCCATTTTGTTTCATCAGTACCACAAAGCTCTTGTGTCATTTCTAAAGCGAGATGCGAATGATGTCCGCCATCGACTTCTATATGTCGCTCGATGTAATAATGCAACGTTTCTAGCTGATCAGGAAACTGTGCTTTTAATGTTTTGATGATTTCTAAAAACATATCCGGAATTAAATCTTCACGACCGAAAGTAAATACCGCAGCCACTACATGTGGTTTATTTGTGTGAATGAATTCAAACGTTTGATTTAAAAATTGATGCGGTCCATCAGGTAAATTAGATGCAACAATCGATTCAGCAATTGTTTTACTTGATTGAAGGTTGTGAATTAAATGGGAGATAGTTTTTGTATCGCAACCAATTTCATTCATAGCTTTTAGATACAATTCAAAATGACTAGTTCTATTTCCGTGTTGATCCACATCGCTTTCTTCGCCCGTTACAATTTCATTAATTAAAAAACGGGTGTTGGCAGAACCGACTGGCATCCAAGGTAAGGTAGTGCAGGTTAAGTTGATTTGTAAATATTTTAACAGCGACATAAAATCCCAAACCGCAAACACATGATGCTCCATGAACGACTGAATATCGGTTAGGGAACTAATGGAAGAATATAAAGGGTGATTTATTAATGCTTCTCGGTGAGGCGCAATAGTCGATTGTAATTGTTGGATATGATGATTCATGATTTTAAAACAATGATTGAGAAATTAAGTTAAGGCTGTTATTAAATTTTCGCAAAATTGAGCAAATATCATGTTATTCACGGACGTAAATAATTATCATTGCAAAAAATTTACATTATGAAAAATAAACACCTTTTATTTCTTTTACTGATTTCATTAATCGGCATTTCATCTTGTACGATGGAAAAAAGACATTATCAATCGGGTTATTATATCGATTGGAAAAACAGTGCAAAAAATACCGCGGTTGAAAGAACAAAGACGGATAACTTAGAAAAAATAAACGCAAAGACAATTGATCAATCTCAATTTTTCGCTTCTACGAATGAGGATATTGTTTTAACCTCTTCAAAAACTTCCGATGTTGCTACTATCAAAACAGAAAACATCAGCAACGTTGTAAAAGCTTCTGAAAAAGCAAAAACAAAGCTTACGGTTAAAGACAAAATCAAGGTTGCGAAGGCCGTAAATAAAATGAAAAAAGCTGCTAAACACGGCGATGCAGATGGTATTCCAACTGTTTTGTTATTTGTCTTAGCAGTGTTATTACCTCCTCTTGCTGTGGGATTGGTAACAGATTGGGACCTAGAAGAAACATTGATTAATGTGGGTTTAACATTTTTATGCTGGTTGCCAGGAATAGTACACGCTATTATTGTCGTAAGTCGCGCAAGACCATAAGCATTTGAAGTATAAGATTCAATTAATATTGTTGCTGGTATTACCTATCATTTTGTGGGTACTGCCAGCTTCTTTTTTTGACAAAGGTCAGAGTTTATGTTTGTCGGTTTTGCTTTTAAATAAAACCTGTTATGGCTGTGGCATAACGCGCGCCGTACAGCATTGTATGCATGGCGATTTTAATGTAGGATACCAGTACAATCCTTTGGTAGTAATCGTTTTGCCTTTATTAATTTATCTATGGACAAAAATGATTTTCTTTAATTGGAAATCTATTCAACATTTGAAAAAGTAATACATTTGAATTCACAAATAAAAATCATGAAAAACATCTATTTATTCATTGCAGTATCAATTCTATTTCTTGCATCTTGTACATCACAGCATGCTATCACAACTAAAACAGCAGACATTTATGGTGCGGGCGTAATTCAAAAACCAGTGTTAGCCGATATGGAAGTCAAAGAAGAAAAAACTTCAGCTACCATCAATGCACGCGGAAAACGTATCAACGACGATTTAAAAAATCAAGCGGTAGCAGAAGCAGTTAAAAAATCGAATGCTGATGTATTAGTAGAGCCACGATTTGAATCGACCATCAAAGGAAGAAAAATCACATTAACAGTAACTGGATTCCCTGCTACTTATAAAAACTTCCACACAATAAAACAGGATGAAGTAGAGTTATTAAAAGCCGGAAAAGTACAACAAGTAAATACAATGGATACCAATCAGATTAAGTCCAAAGGAGGTAAAGCTGTTTTATTTTTAGGAATAGGAATTATTGCATTCGCTTCTTTGTTTTTAGCAATATTTTAATCTCACTAGTCAGTAAATAACGCTAATATGAAACTATTAAAATCGTTTTTAATCACATTTACAATTCCATTATCAGTTTTCGCAAGTACTCCACCTGCAAAGGTTGTTGAAGCAATGAAACAGAAATTCCCTAATGTCAAAACGATGCATTGGGGTAAAGAAAGTAAGACGGAATGGGAAGCTGAATTTACCAAAGACGGAGTGGAAATGTCCGCTTTATTTAATAGCGATGGTATATGGGTAGAAACTGAAACTAAGATTCCAACTATTTATCTTCCTAAAGAAATAGTTGCTGTCATTCAAACTAATTATCAAGGGAAAACTTTAGTTGGTGTTGACAGAATTGAAACAAACAAGAATGAAACACTTTATGAAGCAGAATTAAAATCGGGTATTAAAATAAAAGAAGTAGTTTTTAATTCGGATGGTACCGTTCATTAATAAGATACTTATTTTCTAAAGTCAATTTAACATGATAAAAAATAATTTAACCTCCGTCCTTTATTCTATCGCAATCATCGTTGCAGCTTTTGCCTTAGGTAATGCTATCATGAATCGCAATAAACCCGACAATGTAATTTCTGTTACAGGTCTCGGAGAAATTAATTTTACCTCTGATTTAATCGTTTGGGAAGGTTCTTTCGCTCGTCAGGATTTAGATATGAAAGCGGCTTCTGCTGCACTGAGTGCAGATAAGTCGGCCATTGAAAAATATCTAATCGCAAAAGGACTTGATAAAAAGTCACTCGTGTTTAGTTCTATCTCGGTAGAGAATTTAGTTACCTACCGTTACGGTACTAACGGTGAGGTAGTAGGGCAGGATTTCGCAGGATATAAACTCACGCAATCAGTGCAAATTACTTCCAGCAAAATTGATCAGGTGGAAGAAGTCTCGAGAAATATCACAGAGCTCATCAACGATGGTATTCAGTTAAACTCTCAGGCACCGCGTTATTACTATACGAAGCTGGCCGATTTAAAACTATCCTTGGTATCGAAAGCCACCAAAGATGCCCGCGAACGTGCTGAAAAAATTGCGGAAGAATCTGGGAGCAACATCGATAAATTGACCACTGCTCAGATGGGAATTATTCAGATTACAGGTCAGAATTCAGGAGAAGATTATTCCTGGGGAGGCGCTTATAATACCTCTTCGCGCGAGAAAACAGCTTCCATTACCATGAAATTGAACTATAAACTGAACTAAATATTTCTGTTTTTAACAAAATTGGAAAGTCGCTCAAACGGGCGACTTTTTTCGTTTCTAGAACTAGCCATTAATAATCCATTTTTAGAGGAAAAATCTTTTTTAAGGCATACAAACATTTCCTATGTAGAATTGTTCTAAATAGGAATTTTTCATCGTATCTTTGTCCTCAAATTGTTAATAACATGATTACCGTAACAGAAAAAGCCATCGAAAAAGCCCGCCATTTAATGCAGGAAGAGAATCGCCCAGCTGACTCATTTATCCGTGTTGGAGTAGAAGGCGGTGGATGCTCAGGTCTTTCTTATAAGCTTGAATTTGATAGTGTTATCAAAGAAGGCGATAAAATTTTCGAAGATAAAGGAATGAAAATCGTATGCGATAAGAAGAGCTTTTTATACCTCGTAGGTACCCAGCTCGACTTCTCAGACGGTCTAAACGGAAAAGGTTTTGAATTCCATAATCCTAACGCAACACGTACCTGCGGATGCGGTGAATCGTTCGCGGTTTAATCATTTTAAAAGAAATAATTCATGTCAGACGACTTAAAAATATTAGACGATGTTGCTAACTCCGAGTATAAATGGGGGTTTGTAAGTAACATCGAAAGTGATAATGCTCCGAAAGGACTTAACGAGGATATCGTTCGTTTCATCTCTGCAAAAAAGAATGAACCAGAATGGTTGCTCGAATACCGATTGAAAGCATTTCGCCATTGGCAAACTATGACAGAGCCTGTATGGCCGAATGTCACTTATCCGAAAGTAGATTTTCAAGACATCATTTACTACTCAGCACCAAAACCAAAAGTGCAGCTAGATAGTCTTGATGACTTAGATCCGGAAATCAAAGCTACGTTTGATAAGCTTGGAATTTCACTCGAAGAGCAAAAGCGATTGGCCAATGTGGCGGTGGATGCAGTTATCGATTCGGTTTCTGTAAAAACAACGTTTCGTGAAACGCTTTTAGAGAAAGGAATTATCTTCTCTTCGTTTTCAGAAGCAGTGCATGAACATCCAGAATTAGTAAAGAAATATTTAGGAAGCGTAGTTCCTTACACCGATAATTTTTATGCGGCGTTGAATGCTGCAGTATTCAGTGATGGTTCGTTCTGTTATATTCCGAAAGGCGTTCGTTGTCCGATGGAGTTAAGTACGTACTTCCGTATTAACTCGGCGGGTACTGGTCAGTTTGAGCGAACATTAATTATTGCCGATGAAGGTTCTTACGTAAGTTACCTCGAAGGTTGTACTGCTCCTATGCGCGACGAAAATCAGTTGCATGCAGCAGTTGTAGAAATTGTATCGCATGCCGAAGCACAAGTGAAATACTCAACCGTGCAAAACTGGTATCCGGGAGATAAAGATGGAAAGGGAGGTATCTTCAATTTTGTGACGAAGCGTGGAATTTGCTTAGGTTATAAATCAAAAATTTCATGGACGCAAGTCGAAACAGGTTCTGCTGTTACATGGAAATATCCTTCGGTAATTTTAAAAGGTGATAATTCTGTTGGAGAATTTTATTCAGTTGCGGTAACGAACAATATGCAACAGGCCGATACGGGAACGAAGATGATTCACATCGGAAAAAATACAAGCAGCACCATTATTTCAAAAGGAATTAGCGGAGGAAGAAGTCATAATAGTTACAGAGGTTTAGTAAAGATTAACAAGAGTGCTGATAACGCAAGAAACTTTTCGCAATGCGATTCATTATTACTCGGCGATCAATGCGGTGCACATACTTTCCCTTACCTTGAAGTAAGTAATAAAACAGCGAAAGTAGAACACGAAGCAACGACCTCTAAAGTGGGAGAAGATCAGATTTTCTATTGCAATCAACGAGGTATCTCTACTGAAGATGCAGTTGGTTTAATTGTAAATGGTTATTGCAAAGAAGTATTTAATCAGTTGCCAATGGAGTTTGCTGTTGAAGCACAAAAATTATTAGCCATCTCATTAGAAGGTTCAGTAGGATAAAATTTAAAAACGAAATTCAAAAAAGAAATGTTAACGATAAAAGATTTAAAAGCTTCCGTTGAAGAGAAACAAATTTTAAACGGACTTAATTTCGAAGTGAAACCAGGGGAAGTACACGCTATCATGGGACCGAATGGCTCCGGTAAAAGTACGCTTGCAAGTGTGCTTGCGGGAAGAGAAGAGTATGAGGTAACAGGTGGTGAAGTAATTTTTAACGGAGAAGATTTATTAGAGATGAGTCCTGAAGATCGTGCGCGTGCAGGAGTGTTTTTAGCATTTCAATATCCTGTTGAAATTCCCGGAGTAAGCAACGCGAACTTTTTAAAGACAGCTGTGAACGAAGTGCGTAAATCGAAAGGATTAGAAGCATTAGACTCTAAGCAGTTCTTAAAAATAATGCAGGAAAAAATGAAGCTGGTGGAAATGGATAAAGCCATGACTCAGCGTTCGGTGAATGAAGGATTCAGTGGTGGAGAGAAAAAGCGTAATGAGATTTTTCAGATGGCGATGTTAGAACCATCGTTAGCAATTTTAGATGAAACAGATTCAGGTTTAGATATCGATGCATTGCGTATTGTTGCCAATGGTGTGAATGCATTGCGTGATGGTAAACGTTCTTTCATTGTGATTACGCATTATCAGCGTTTGTTAGATTACATCGTTCCTGATTTTGTTCACGTATTATACAAAGGAAGAATTGTGAAATCAGGAACAAAAGAGTTAGCACTTGAATTAGAAGAAAAAGGCTACGACTGGATTAAGGAAGAAGTGGATGCAACTTTAAATGCATAATACGATGAGCACTTTGCAAGAAACAAAAAATAAAATTCTAACTTCTACGGTTTTCGAGAACTGGGTAAATGCATCACCGAGAGTAAATGCTTTTGCGGATACGATTAAAGATGCAGCGCAGGCATTTACTGCACAAGGAATCCCTACTACTAAGCATGAAGAATGGAAATATACCAATGTAACAAAATTAGCTACAACGGATTTTCAGATTTCGGCAAATAACAACACACTGAAAAAGGTGGATGTTAAAGAAATGAAAGTTACTGCTGATGCTGTAATTGTAGTTTTGGAAAATGGAGTTTTCAATAAGGAGGCTTCTAGCCTGGAGGCATTACCGAAAGGAATTCATATTGGAAGTATTCACGATATGCTAGATAATGCAGCTGTGAAAAAACATTTCCTTCAACATGCCGATTACAAAACAGAACCTTTTGTTGCTTTAAATACTGCCACCTTCTCAGATGCAGTATGTATCATTGCGGATGCGAATGTTGAAATGGAAACTCCCATTCATTTAATGATGGTGAACACTTGCGACGAATTGAGCGCGTATATTCCTGTTCGTATTTTAGTAGTTGCTGATAAAAATGCCTCTATTCATGTTGTAGAAACTTTCGAATCGTTTAGTCATACAAATTCAATATTTGTGAATGCAGTGAGTGAAGTAGTGCTTGCTGAAAATGCAAAGGTGAATTACGTGAAGATGCAAGACGATCCAGGAAACACTACGCATATCAATTACCATCGCGTAGCAATGGCTCGTGACAGTTACCAGCATTTAACAACGTTGAGTTTAGGTAGAGGACTTATCCGTAATAATTTAAATATTCGTTTAGGAGATGTGAATGGAACTGCATACCTCAACGGATTAACAGTTGCTCGTAGTAAACAAACAGTCGATCATCATACAGCGGTGGATCATGCTATGCCACATTGCTATAGTAGTGAGTTATACAAAAACTTAATCGACGATCAAGCACAAGGTGTTTTTAACGGAAAAATATTTGTCCGCAAGGATGCACAAAAAACAAACGCATTTCAGTCAAATAAAAATTTATTGTTGAGTGATGATGCTACTATGAATGCTAAACCACAGCTCGAAATTTTTGCTGATGATGTGAAGTGTTCTCACGGAGCTACTACTGGTCAGTTAGATGATGAATCGTTGTTTTACTTACGTGCAAGAGGAATTGGTGAAGATGCAGCACGCGCCCTTTTAAATCATGCGTTTGCAGCGGAGGTTATGGAAGGCATTGCGCACGAAGGTGTGAAAGAAAAAATGCTGGAACTATTAAATGAAAAATTAAAATAATCCGCCATGGAATTAACTTCTGTAAAAAGCACTTTTGATGTTACAGCTATCCGCAAGGATTTTCCTGTACTATCGGAAATGCCTTACGGAAAACCATTGGTGTATTTTGATAATGCCGCTACTTCGCAAAAGCCGCAAGTTGTGATTGATGCATTGGTGAATTATTATTCACATTACAATGCAAATGTGCACCGCGGTGTTCATTTTCTTTCTCAAAAAGCAAGTGATGCATTTGATGCGGTTCGTGAAAAAGTACGAAGCTTTATTAATGCAGCTACTGAACGCGAAATTATTTTTGTGAGAGGAACTACCGAAGGTGTTAATCTGGTAGCGGCTACTTACGGAAGAAAAAATATTCAGCAAGGAGATACCATTTTAGTGAGTGCTATGGAACATCATTCGAACATTGTTCCTTGGCAAATGTTATGCGAAGAGAAAGGTGCTCGACTGAATGTAATTCCCATGAATGAAAAGGGGGAGTTGGTTTTAGATTCATTAGAAGACTTACTGAACGACAACTGCAAATTTGTTGCAGTTACACATACTGCAAATTCACTTGGAACAATCAATCCGATTAAAGAGATTATTGCAAAAGCACATAGTAAAAATATTCCTGTGTTAGTTGATGGCGCACAAGCAGTAGCACATGATGAGGTAGATGTGCAGGATTTAGATTGCGACTTTTTTGTTTTCAGTGCGCATAAAATGTTAGGGCCAACAGGCATAGGTGCTGTTTACGGTAAGCTATCACTGTTAGAAGAGATGCCACCCTATCACGGTGGAGGAGAGATGATCAAGTCGGTATCGTTTAAAGGTACTACTTGGAATGAGGTTCCTTATAAGTTTGAAGCGGGCACTCCGAATATTGCAGACGTAATTGCAATGGGTGCAGCGATTGATTATTGGTATTCATTTGATAGAGCAGCAGCTCATCAGCAGGAAATCGATTTGTTAAATTATTGTACTTCTAAATTGGCGGATATCCCTTCCGTTAGAATCATTGGAACAGCAAAGAACAAAGCAGCGGTTATCTCTTTTGTCATTGATAAAGCCAATGCCATGGATGTCGGAATGTTTCTCGATACGAAAGGCATTGCAGTTCGTACAGGACAACATTGTGCTGAGCCGGTGATGGATTGGTTCGGAATACCTGGAACTATTCGTGCTTCGTTTATGTTTTATAATACTTTAGAGGAAGTCGATTATTTTATTGAACAATTAAAAAAAGCCATTCAGTTATTGGCTGTTTAGATATGCGTACCATTGCAGAAATAGAAAACGAAATCATAGACGACTTTGCCTTGTTTGATACATGGGAAGAAAAGTATCAGTATATTATCGAAATCGGACAAAAGTTAAAACCATTAGCTGCTGAATTTAAAACTGATGATAACAAAATAAAAGGTTGTCAGAGTAGTGTTTGGTTAACAGCTAGTGAGAATAATGGCATAATAGAATTTTCCGCTGATAGCGATTCTGTTTTTGTGAAAGGTGAAATTGCGTTGTTGATGGAAGTATTATCAAATCAAACTCCTGATGCAATTGTAAATGCAGAGTTAGGTTTTATCGATCAGATTGGATTACGCAGCCACATGGCACAAACGCGTGCTAACGGATTAGCTGCAATGATTAAACAAATGAAATTATACGCTGTGGGATTTCAGCATAAGAATGTGTGATATGAGTGAAGAACAAAATAAGTCAGAAGAAATAACAAATGATGGGATTGATATTCCTGCTACTCCCTCCTTGCGCGAACGCATCATTGCCACATTAAAAACGTGTTATGATCCAGAGATTCCAGTTGATATCTGGGAGCTGGGATTGATTTACGAGATACGAATTAACGATGGGAATGATGTTCATATCATGATGACTTTAACATCGCCTGCTTGTCCAGTAGCAGAAACATTACCTCCCGATGTAGAAAATAAAATCAGTGAAATACCGGATGTAAATTCAGCTCGCGTAGAAATTACTTTTGATCCACCTTGGGAAAAAGAAATGATGAGTGAAGAAGCACGATTAGAATTAGGAATGTGGTAATATGAGTAACGATACAATCATCAATAAAGTAGAACAAAGCGGATTAATCACTATTAATCTCGAAGACTTCTATCCCGAAGGTCAACGAAAGGTGATCGATATTCGTGAGCAATTGGTAGAAGATGTATTGTTAAGAGAAAAATCGTTTCGTGAATATATTATAGCAACGGATTGGTCAACATATCAAGATTGTTATGTGGCCGTTTATTGTTCAGTAGATGCTGTTATTCCGCATTGGGCGTATATGCTTGTTGCATCTGTGTTAGAGCCGTATGCAAAGGTTGTATTTTTCGGTAATGCAGAGGCGTTAGAATGTAA
>CANGJU010000038.1 GCA_947453935.1 Bacteroidota bacterium
AACTGAAAACAATCATCAAGTCCAAGAAACAAGGATAAGGCACCTCCATATAAAAATATACCTTTCATAACTGAACTACCAGATTTAATAATACTATAAGTCAATAAGCAAATTGCCGCCGATGCGCTCCATAAAAACAATCCAATCATGGATATCATTCCATCATATGGATGCCCGTGTAATACAGCAGCGGTATCGCGAGTAAGGTCACTAACCTCCACTCCATTGGACTTCCCAATCCAAAAAACTATAAACATTAAGGCAAATGGTAGCATTGCCCATTTTAAAACAGTAAATAAATGCAACCTGAGCTGCTCAAGTGTTTTTTTAATAATCATTTGTATCATAACGGTAACGGTTTAAGGTGTAAAAATACCGATAATTCAAAACACTTATTGATTATCTGGGTGATTTTTAGAATTATCGTGCTCCTCGTCACCATCTTTCAAATTAGCCTTAAAGAATTTATCAAGCTTTTTCATTTTACCTTTTAAACTTATCTCATAAGCAAGACCTAATACATAATTGGTTTGAGGAACCGAAAACGAGTGGATATCTGGTTGATAAATGTAAAACAAAGTAAAAGACTGAAATCTGTTATATTGCATGCCAAGCTGTCCAACGTATCTTATTTTATCAATATAGGGCGATTCTTTCCCGTTTAATTCAAATGTAGGTTCTGCTGAAATTGAAGTGGAGAAGGCCTTGTTTATTTCATATTTCGCCCTCAATCTAAACCTTGCTTCATTGTACGACTGATCATACAACTCGTTCATTGAAAAATAACTTCGATTATGCTGGAATGCAACCCTAGCGTAAAGATTAACAGCTTTGATTTTTATTTTTCTAGTATAACCTACATACAACGTATGAACGTCGTTTGACCTATCAGTTTTTAATTGATACAAAAATTCAACATTGCTTTTTTTATTCGGACTGACACCATAAATGAAATATAAATTTGCACAATCGAACAACGATGCATTTTCGTTAAATCTTGCTTGATACTGAAAACTTGCGTAATGCGATTTGTCAAGGTAATAATATAATTGATTCCACGTCCAGATAGAAAAATCCTGCTCCCGCTGTGCATCAGCATTAGAAGACATCAACATAAAAAATGCTAATCCAAAAAGTATTTTGCTTAACGATTTCAAAATAAAGTTATCTGCTTAAATCGTAAAAATAAATTTTCACTTGTGCCGTGTCTCGCAAGAAATCAATCTTCTGAATTTCTGCGCGATGAATATCAATCCCTGTTCGAGATCTAAGATCCTCAAGAAACTCTGCGTATTTATCAGGATGGATCAATTCAATTTTCTCATAATAAATTGTTTTAAAAAGCTCTTGCTTCATAAACCAATTACTTTCTAATGTTAGTGCAACTAAAATCATTGCAGCAATTATAGCTACCAAGAATAAATATTCGTAAACATCTTCAACCCCTTTCAATCTTGTAACTGCCGAAACAATTCCAATTGCAATAGTTAGAAATAAATAAGTCATATCCTTTATACTTATCTCCTCTGTTTTGTAACGCAACATACTAAACACAGCAAACAAACCAAATGCCGCCCCCATTGATATTTCTACTCTGTTCAATAAAAAGGATATGGTAAAAATGACAATATTGAAAACGAAATAGGTAAACAACAAGTCTTTATTTTTATAAAAACGAAAATATATAAACTGCATCAAAACATAGGTAGCTATTAAATCAATTAGTAATCGTATTCCGTATTTAGCTGCAATTTTTGCGATTGTATCAATTCCCTCAGGAGATGTAATTTGTAATAACATATTTTTTATTTAGCAATTAGTTTGTTTATTTTTAATACTTGTTGTTTAAAGTTATTTCTTTTCTCATTGACTTCTAGCAAGTACATGCCAACACAATACTTACTTAACGAAATAGGCTTTTTGTTGGTGTCACGGAGTAAACGTTTTATTAATGTATTAACCTTTCCATCACTTTTTACTTCAATTATTACAAGATTGTTATATGTGGATTTTTTTCCTTCAACGCTATAAGTCAATCCAAGATCAATAGTTACTCTTTCTATTGATGATTTATTTACTAAAGCAATTCGATTATAATTGATATTAATTGATGGAGACAAATTCCTGCAATCTACATTCAAATGCTCTAATAGAAATTCAGAAATAAGTTCATCATGAAAATCAACATCACGTTCACACTTAATTCGGACTTTATTAGTTACTCCTTTATTGTTTTTAATTTTCGCCTCTAGAAAATTAATATCACTATCTACATACGTTCTTCTTCTAACCTTATATCGATTCATTCTACCATTGTGATGCATTTTATAAAGCAAATAATCAGCGGTATCATAATATAGCGTATCATATTCAAACAAACGCTTATCCCGAATTTCTAATACACGATAATCTTCAACTATCAATGGTAATAATGAAATGAGATCATCAAAAGTTATAGCAAACTTCAAATCAGAACGCTCCATTAATTCGGCACGACCCATATCAACCAGGCTTATTGGTTCAAATTGATTTACTATTTGCAACAACTCTTGGTTCATCAATTATCGGTTAACAGTTAAAGTACCAATATCAACCACTTGCTTCTTTTCCGTAATCTCTACTTTAACCGCTACTGGAAACTGATTGTACGAAACATTAGAAGATTGCAATGTATCACTCAATGAATAGATTGTATAAGTTCCTTTTCTAAGGTATTTGAATTCAAAATTACCATTCAAATCTGTAGACACTTTATCACCATAACCTGACTGATCACCATAAACGATAAAGACATCTTCATCTAAACCAGGATGCTCATACATAATTAAATTAAAATTTTTATCCCAATCGCGCACCCACACATTACCTTTTATTGTAGCCATACCTCCATCGCCTTCCTCCTTTTTACAAGAAAAAAACATGGTTGAACAAAACAGTAATAACAGTAGTTTATTCCTCATTTTACTTTACTATTTGAATACGTTTAACTAAATCAGAATTATTTATTTGTATCAAATATAACCCATCATTAAGACCAGGTAATTCCATTTGATAATTGTTTTCATTACCGATATTAACATCTAAAACACATTTACCAGTTAAATCGAACAATTTGATGTTATTAATATTAAATTTTGACTGTATAGATAATGAACCATGCGAGGGATTAGGTAACACTTTCAGTTGAGTAACTCCTAATTCGTTTACCGCAGTTGGACAATTGCTTTGATTGAAAGTAAATGATAATGTGTAACTAAAATTACCGATACCATTTGGACAACGATAGTAGGAAATATCAGGACTTTGAGGCCCGAAGTATACACTGTCAATCACAAAACCAGCAGAGTTTGAAATATAAACTGAATCACCTGCCGCAGCTAATTTAAAGTTTGTGTGAAGCCCTTGTTGTGTTGTATCCATGTCTGTCCAAACAACCAGTTCGCTGTGCGAATCAATACTTGCATTGATAGGAAACTTCCACTTTAATTTATCGTTTTTGTCATCTGATAAATACAAGTCTGACAAATTGATTCGATGATTTGATGTATTGTAAAATTCAATCCAGTCATCATACTCTCCATTCTGATCCATGATTGCTGCATCATTTTTCGCCATAATCTCATTAAATGCAACTTCCTTAAAATATACTGCATTATTGGTAACATTTAAGTGATAGAATTCATGCTCCGCACGTGCTGGCGAAAATATCCCAGCGTTTGAATTCTCAGCATAAATGTAATAATCCATTTGTGTTGAAGAACTATAAATTCCTGCACCAAAAACCCCATCACCAGCAGCACCATCATGATGTAATCCATCATCAAGCATTGGTTGCTTAATAAACTTTCCGAAAATATTATCGCGCGACCCAAGCCAGATACTTGCACCGTTGTTCATATTACAATTTACCCAAACAGTATCATAGATTAAGGGTTGAGCGGGTGTACTAACTATGCCTGTTAACACTGGAGCTACTGCTTGGAATTCTGTTGTACCCTGTAAATAATTCATACGAGAAGTAATCAAATTATTAATTCCAGCTACAAAATAACTTCCTGTAGAAATATCAGTAGTTAATGAAGACTGAAATTGCGAATAGGAAAACATTTTATTTACATCCGATTGAACTGCGGTATCAATTAATGTTTGATACGTTGTCGCCATCGATTGATAAACACCATTTGAAAAATATTCATCAGTAATTGTTTTAGCGTGTGCGTAGAACATTCTCTTCCAAGTTGGATTATTAAATACATCATTTATTAAAGGCCAAAAAGGATCTGAGTTATGTATATTTAAAGGTAGCTGCTGCATGTCTGTCACCGTTAATGATCCTAGCGATGTAGCGCCACTTCCAACAAAAGGAAATCCACCGAAAGCCATATTTAAATCCCATGAAATTGGTACAAATCGGTTGTTCAAATCACGATATAAATAATAATTCTGAGCAAAAACTCCTGAATAACTATCTAAGTTAATTGTAACCACATTGTACGCAAGCATCCATATCACTCTATCCATATCAATTATTGCTTCCAAGGAAGAACCGTAGTTTGTGACAGTATCGCATAAACGAACAAGTTCATTCCATCCATTTGCCGATTTCAATTCATAATAATTAAAGTAAGAGCTACTATCTGAATTGATGTATTTCAAATTACATTTAGTTGTTGGACCAGGAGTAATAATAGGATTACACTTGAATTGCGTTCCATTGGTAGAATTGAACTTGTCCCCTAAAAACGAATTACCAATATTTTCATCGTTAGAATACAAACCAATGTAATTTCCATTTACATACACCTGCGCAAAATTTGATCGTGGACAATCCATGTAACTAGCCAAAATCTTATAAGCCAATACCTCACGAATCATTGATGGATCCTGATAACAATTACTTAATTTGATAGTTGAATGGCCCATGTAATCCTGGTTGATAAATTCATCCAACGAAATATTAAATGGGTTCTTATTCGAGGCTAAGCTATACGAGCTGTTACCTTTATACTTCACACCAACGCTATCGAAAACAACTCCATTCACTTTTACTTGTGATGCCATAACATAACCATCAGCACCTGCCTTTGCAGTATCTAATTGATAATCCCAATTCGCTTGCGTAAAGGTGATTTCGATTTGCTGAATCTGGCCAATGTCGTATAAATTAGTTTGCGAAAAACTATTTAACGATAGCAGAATAAAAAATAAAACGCCTGAAAATACTTTTGGGTAATTAATCATTCTTATTTTGATTTTATAAATGAACTTGATTCTACTTTATCAGTTGACAAATCGGTTGTTGTGATGATATATTTCCCGGTATTTAATTCAGATGTTGCTATTTTTTCTACGCTATTTGATGAGGTATTTTCATAAACCAATTTGCCATTCATGTCAAAAATCTGAATTTGCCTGTTCTTTTCATTTTCAAATCGTACTGCTAAAACATCCCTTACAGGATTTGGAAATAAATTAAATGTTGTATGCGAACTTTCTAATAATCCTGAGGTACTACATGCCGCACAACCACCGAAGCAATCAACAGGCAATACAATATCAATTGCTGTTGTGATACCTCTATATCCTAACGGACTTGAACAAGCGAAGGGTACTGACTCTGCTCCAGAAAGTGAATTACCATTTACAAACTTATATTGATAAGAACCAGCATCAACATAATTAATCACTTCATACACATTCGATCCAAAGCTGTAAAGAATATCTGTTGCAGGATTAAAAGCCTGATAGTCGGTAATTAAATGTACACCCGTAGTATTAACTGCTGACTCCAACGAAAGGTCGACTAAATATCTTATTAGAAATTTATTTGCAGGAGCGTTGCCTGCGAACATAAGTGATCCAACATACGATGTATCATTTGCAATTGAATCAACATAAATCCAGCGATTATCATTGAAGTTATACCCAACACGTGATTCAACCGGAACAAATTCTGCTTCATAAAACTGATCTCCATTCACAAACTTATATTCGTATTTTGCAAACGCGGGAACGTCTACATACACTTCATACATATTCGTATCGTTTGTCATTTGAGTCATAGGAGTTGTTGTAGAATTCCAATCACCACCAGTGTAACCAGCAACTGTTTGAAAGTCACCAACGATATGCACACCGGTTACATTCACAACTTGTTGCGACATATCTACAACAAAATGAACAACCTTGGCATTTGCGAATGAAGATTGGAGGATTAAAAGGACTAAAATTATCTTTTTCATAGGTTCTTTATTTTGCAATGATGATTCGTTGGTTGATGGATTGTCCTGCATCCGTAGTTAAAGAAATCAGATAGCAACCGTTCGCCATATTATTAGTTGATAGTTCATAGATATTAGAACCGCCAAAGACCAATCTTCCTTCAATGTTAAACATCTTTACCGTGTAATTTCCATTCATTTTTTCTACTCCACCCACTTTAATTAAATCAGAAGCAGGATTCGGGAAAAATGAAACTCCTTTGATATTATGATCACTTGAACTAATACCTGTAATTGTAAAGTTATAGCCTTGTGAGTAACTATAAGAACAGCTAGGTGCTTGCGTAATCCTAACTACATAAACTCCATTCTGCGTGCAATTGATTGTTTGGCTAGTCTCACCTGTTAAAAGATCTCCGTTAAGATACCATTGATATGTATCAGCAATAGGAGCAGAAAGAGTACTTAGTCCCGTAGAAGAAATTACCGGAATAGCTGGTGCTGGGTTATTTGCATAGCAGGTGTCGTATCGGAATGACTGAGGACAAGAACCTGTTAGTTGTTTTGACCACAACGTTGTTCCGGATGAATTAACTTCATAAATCAAACCTGCGGTGGCCACACAAACCAACTGATTACCATTTGGCAGTTGCTGGGAATTACCCATGTTAGAACTATAGCCACTACATGCTAATCGATTTGTATAAGTTGCAGGCAAGTACGCTGTTCCAGGCGTATGAGAATAATTATATCCTACACGAGGCACATCAATCTGATCAATAGAACTTTGATTATTGGATACACCACGATTATTAAATCCAACTAAACGACCAGCATTAGGAACACCTTCTGGAATCCAATGTGCGTCATGAGTTACATTTAAAATAGAAGTGCCCGTTGCATTATAATTTACTGGATGTCCCCAACGGTAAAGGATATCCCCTCCCTTGCCTGAGTTACCACCACTATGCGTAGCAGCCTCAGCAGTTGTGGTACTATGATCGATAATATACCACTCATTTAAATTATGAGAAGAAAAAGAAATCTGATCAAGAATCGGATTATAATCTACTCCATTCATATGCATCCAATCCTTTTGAGTATTATAATTGATGTTTAAAAGCTCTGGATGATCAACTATTGAGGAATAATAATTTGCTTTCGTGGGATCGACATTTTGAACTAAGTGATCCCATGCATTCCATTCCCATACAACTGTTCCTGTAGTAGCACCTGTAGGTTGAACTTCTACAATTTTATCAGGCCATATTTCAATACTTTGAGTACATCCTGCAGCTGAAGCCTCAGAAGCTGTTTTACGTTCATAAGCAATTAACAAAACATTACCATTAGGCATTGCGCAAACGTCATGGTGACTACAATAATTTGTTGTAGAGTAAACATAATCCCAAACAACATTTCCATTCCAATCAACCTTTTGCACTTCTCCACAAATGGGCCCACCTTGAAATGAAACACCAGCACGAGCTACTGTTCGGAGCAGAGTACCACCAGGTAGCATATAGGTAGAATACCCAGTTTTTGCAGTCGAAGGGAACGACCATGTTTTTACAACATTACCATTGGTATCAAGCAAGTTAGCACTATACTGATTTTGCAATGCGTAAAGCGTATAATCGCCCCATTGTTGCGCAAATAATACATTGGATGTTGAAACCCAAATAATCAACATCAAAAATAACGTTGGAAACTTTTTCATTTGTTTTATTATAGTAAAGGGGTTTAAAAATAGTGAATTTAATTAATGATTTTTTAACGATTTGGCAAAACATGTTAAACAAAGAAATAATGCATCTGAAGTGCAAAAAATAGCGGTTGCTTACAATAAATACGAGGGCAAACACCTGCTTTGGTAGATTTTTTAATTAAAAACTTGCAAACCCTCAACAATAAAGATTATTTTTAAGGCTCGAAATAAGATAGCTGTGAACTTTATAATAGACGCTGACGGAAAAATTGTTGATTTAAAAGAAAATATTTTAGAATTGCTTCCGGAAGATCAAAAAAATGGAAACGGCAATTTTAAAATACAAGGTATTTTATCTGGACTTCCAGAAATATTTCCAATTTCAAATCCGAAAGATTACAAGACTTATAAAAATCTAGTATTAAAAAAAGATTTTGGTCCTTTTGCTACAAACCCAGGTCAGCATTTTTACAGTTTAAGTATTCAACCATTAAGCTTTTCTAAAGAGCCTATTTTTATATGCAGAATAGAAAAATTTATTTCTGAAATAGACGCAACACTTGCTGCTAATCAAAAGTGTTTTAATCTTTATTTGAAATATCTCAGTGGTAGCCTTTTTGAAATTGACAACACAAGCAAAATAACAAAAGTGCTTTCTGAAGGTAATGATGGCATTTTACAGAAGTTTGGTATTTCTGCAGGCCTGACCATTCTTGATTTATTAGATTTTAATTTAGCTAAGAAGTTTAAATCGAAATTAGACGAGGTAATTGAAACACAAAATGAAATTTTTATTTCCCACCGTTTCAGGACAAGAAACTGGGATCTATTTATTGATTGCCGCTTGAATTACAAAGAAGATAATTGTGTTGTTGTTTATATTGTAGACATGACCGAGCGTATCAAAGCGATAGAAGAAAAAGAGGCATACGCTAGATTCCCGATTGAAAATCCGAATCCGGTAATCAGAGCTAATGCTATTGGAAAAATATTGTTTACGAATAAAATCGGATCCGACTTTTGCCAGAAAATTGGAGTTAAAAGCAATATCATTTCCAACAAAGATGTTAGAGCAATTATCAAGGCTTGTTTATTTGATAATTGCTCCAGAGATTTAAAGTTGAAAGTAAACAAGCAATATTACTTCCTTAACTTCTCGCCGAATCAAGAAAATAATTACGTTAATGTTTACGGAACCAACATCACACAACAAGAGCGCATTTCAGAAAAATTACAACAAAAAACTGCCGATTTAAATGCTATCTTGAATAGCTCAGATGATGTAATTTTACTTGTAAATAAAAACAACGAGCTCGTCTATTTTAATAATCAGTCCACTAAAATTCTAAATAGTTTTGGAATTAATAAAGTGGAGGCATGGCAAAATATTTTTCAAGGCATGCCTGATGAAATAGGAGAATTATTATCGAAAAATGTTGAATTAGCGCTTAAAGAAAATCGAATTATAAGACTTGAATTTAACAAAAACGACATCAATAAAAACACAAGATTTTTTAGTGCAACATTTTATCCTGCTATTGATAAGCCTAACGAAAAATCAATAGGTGTTTGTATACAACTTAAAGAGATAACCGACACAGCCAAGGCTAAAGAAGAGATTGTTGAATTAAAAAACTTTTATCAGAAAATATTAAATAATCTTCCAACAGACATTGCTGTTTTAGATAAAAACTACAAATATTTATTTATTAATCCACAAGCAATTTCAAATCCTGAAATCAGAAACTGGCTAATTGGCAAAGATGATTTCGAATATGCAAAATACAAAAATATTAATACCGATTTCGCAGAGCGGCGAAAAGGAATTTTCAATGAGGTTGTAAGAACAGGTATTGCAAAATCGTTCGAAGATTTACACATTCAAAAAGATAGCAAGCACGTTTTTATACTAAGAAAATATTACCCGGTCTTAAATGAAAATAATGACCTGGACATGATGATTGGCTACGGATTAGATATCACCTCAATTAAGGAATCCGAGTTGGCCGCTAAACGCAGCGAAGAACAATTACGTTTGGCCAATACCAAATTGCAAAAGAACTATTCTCAACTTATGCAATACTCGTACGTTGTATCGCATAATTTAAGAGCGCCTATTGCGAACCTTGTTGGACTTTCAAACTTTTTTGAAAATGACAATCAAGAAAAAAACAATATTATCATTCAGCATATTAAAGAATCATCAGAAAGAATAGATGCCATATTAAAAGACCTGAACTCTATTTTAGCAGTACGAGAAGAAATAAACCAATCAATGGAAAATATTTCTTTATTAAAAATACTTAACGAAGTTAAGTCAGATTTAAAATACGAAATTGAAGAGGCAAATGCTGTTATAAACAGTAATATTACGGATAGTTGTTTTATTTATTCCATTAACTCATTTATGCATAGTGTTTTTTACAATCTACTTTCTAATGCACTAAAATACCGTGACCGAAATCGAGATTGTACTATTTCGATTGATGCAATTTTTGAAGGTAAAACAGTTACTCTTACATTTGCTGATAATGGTATAGGGATAGACCTTGGAAAACACAAAGACAAAGTGTTTGGTCTATATAAGCGATTCCATAAAGATATTGCTGAGGGTACTGGTGTTGGACTCCATTTAATAAAAGAACAAATTGAAACATTAGGTGGAAACATCACGATTAACAGTGAACTTGGTAAGGGAACTACCTTTATTGTTGAATTAAACGAACTAGGAGATAATGAAAGTACTATTAATTGATGATGATAAAATCAATAACTTCTTAAACAGAAGTATTATAGAGAAGCATTGTGGAACTGAATGTGTAGTTTCAGAATTTATTAATCCTGAAGAAGCTTACGAGTTTTTAAAAGATTGTTCTTTAACAAATCATGAAAATTGTCCGGATGTTATTTTTTTAGATATTAATATGCCTGAAATGTCGGGGTTTGAGTTATTGGAGAAAATGGAGGAAGAAAAAATTCAACTACCTAATTCAAGGATATTTATACTTAGTTCATCTCTCGACCCAAATGATATTGAGCGTTCTAAAAGCTTTGAATCTGTAACAGATTTTATATCAAAGCCATTAGACAAATCAAAAATTGGTGCGATAAAAGAAGATTTCGACCATAGCTAGTTTCTCAGATTTGGCTATTTGTCAGAACTACCTGATTTTTTAAACATCGCGTTACAAGTTAAATGTAAATTTTACGGAATGAATATGTGATTTCAGTCATTTTTGCTATTTTCGAACTTCAATTTAAAAACCGACAGTTTATGAAAAAAATCTACATGACTCTAGTTGCAATTTTAGCAACTTCATTATCCATGTTTGCACAAAGCCCTTGGTCAATGCAAAATGTTGGATACAATTACAACTCTTCTTATCCATTTGACATTGATGCTGTTGATTCTAATATCGTTTGGAATTGCGCTGGTGTTGGTGATGGATCAGGAATCAGTACACAAGAATTTTCAATGACTACTGATGGAGGAACAACATGGACTGCTGGATTAGTAACGGCTGATACTAATTTCCGTTTTGCAAATATTTCTGCAGTTTCAGGAAATACATGTTATGCTGCTATGTACAACAATACACTTGGTGGCGGTGGTGTTTTCAAAACTACTGATATGGGTGCTACATGGAATCAATTAGGAGTTGGAAGTATTTTTACGAATGCTGCTTCTTTCCCAGATGTTATCTATTTTAAAGATTCTTTAAACGGCTGGACAATGGGAGATCCTGTTGGAGGTTACTTTGAAATTTACTCGACTACTGATGGTGGTGCTACATGGACACGTTTACCACAAGCAAATATTACTAACCCAGTGGCTGGTGAATATGGTATCGTAAACGACTTTACAGTGGTTGGAAATAAAATCTGGTTTGGAACAAATAAAGGCCGTGTTTATATTTCTTATGATGGTGGTGTTAACTGGACGGCAAAATCTGTTGTTTCAAATGTGAACACTGTAGGCTCATTAGCTTTCAGAGATACATTAAACGGAGTTTGTACTAAATCAACTACAGCTGGAGTTAACACATTCTACAGAACAACTGATGGTGGTATCACTTGGACTCAAATTACTCCAGTAGGGCCTGTGTTCTACAGTGATTTTGCTTATGTACCAGGAACAACTGTTTTATTTGGCTGTGCTGCAAGTGCAACAGGTCGTGGAAGTTCTTACAGTGCTGATGACGGCAACAGCTGGATTTTAGTTGATACAAACGGAATTGGAACATCTGATGGATATACTTCAATGGATTGGATTAGTCCGCTTACAGGATGGGCTGGTGGATTCTCTGCAGATCCTTTAACAGATGGCATCTACCGTTATACAGGAAGTGCAGTTGGCATCAATCAAATTACAAAGAATACAAACCTAACAGCATTCCCTAACCCTACTAGCGGCTTAGTAAGAATCAATACAAATTACGAAGGAGTTGTTAACGTAAACGTATTCGATATCTTAGGTAACATTGTTACATCATTCGAATCATACTCAACAAAGGTTGGTTTATCTGTTGATTTAAGAAGCTTGAGCAACGGAATTTATTCTGTACAGCTTGTTGACCTAACTGGAAAATCATCGGTTGCTAAAATTGTAAAAACAAATTAATTAATAGTACTAACAGAAAAACAAAACAAAAACAAATGAAAAAATCATTAATCTTAGGAGCATTATTCCTATGCATGTCGTCGATCGGATTCGCTCAAGAATTCAAAGTAATCACAATTGTTGAGTCAATCGTACCAGGTGGTATCGGTCGTTCAAGAATTATCGAAAACCAAGGTACAGTTGATATCGAAGCATTAACAACTGAGCGTGAAGGCGACAAGTCAAATGCTGGTAAAGTAAAGCGTAGCGATTTGAAAGATGTAGGTGACAACTTGAAAGAAACTAAATTATTAAACTTCTATTCAATGGTTGGTATCCAGTTCGGAAACATTGCTTCTAACGATGCTATCATCGGAGCAAAAATCAATGAAATGATTAAGAATGGTTACAAGTTAACTTTCGTAGCTTCAGGTGTTGAATCAGATGCTGGTAAAGATGATGGTAACGGTATCTTCATTACACGTTTATATTTCAGCAAATAATTTGATTTGAAATAATAAAAAAGGGGATGTAGAAATGCATCCCCTTTTTTATTTTTGTTCTTGTCTAGTCCTGAAATAGCGATACATAAAATTTATCGTTATGAAAAACAAAGAGAATGTTGCTTACAAAAAGCGAAGTCAAAAGGACTACTCCATTTCCTTTAAACTATCAGTTGTGAAAGAAGTCGAAGCGGGAGTCTTATCAGTTACAAGAGCAACCAAGCAGTATGGAATTCAAGGGAATGCTACAGTAATTAATTGGTTAAGAAAATATGGTACATTTGATTGGGAAAATCAAACGCCATCGAATATGCCAAAGACGCAAGAACAGCGATTAATGGAGCTAGAGGCCAAAGTCAAACTGCTAGAAAAACAAAAGGCAATGCTTGAATATCAAGTTGAGCGAGCCGATAAGAAAGCAATCATATTTGATATGATGATTGATTTAGCTGAAAAGGAATATAATATTTCCATTCGAAAAAACTCCTCACCCGAACAATTGACTTCTACCGAGAAGAGCACAAAGAAAGCTTAAATGCAACCTGTGAATTGTTCGGGGTAAATAGACAGGTTTATTATCGCAGAATACAAACTGTTAAACGAAGAAGGACTAGGTCGGTTAAAGTTGTCGAACTTGTGGAATCTATCCGAATGCAAATGCCTAAAATAGGCACAAGGAAACTATACTTTATGTTAGAGGAAGAGCTAAAACAATTGAGAGTGGGAAGAGATATGCTTTTTCGTATTTTAAAAGCTAATCATTTGTTGATCGAACCAAAACGAAGGTATCATATAACGACAAACTCCCATCATCGATATAAAAAACATAAAAACCTAATAGAGAATGTAGTTCCAGAGAGGCCGGAACAAATTTGGGTGTCAGATATAACCTATGTTGGAAATAGACAAAATCCGATGTACCTAGCATTAGTAACAGATGCTTATTCTAAACAAATAATGGGACATGATTTATCAAATTCATTAGACGTATCAGGTTCTTTAAGAGCATTAAAAATGGCAGTAAAAAAAAGAATCTATAAGAATAATATTGTAACCCATCATTCCGATAGAGGCTTTCAATATTGTAGCAACCAGTACCAAGACTTACTTAAGAAATCTAAAATAAATTGCAGTATGACAGAATCCTATGATCCATATGCAAATGCTGTTGCTGAAAGAGTTAATGGAATATTAAAAGAAGAATTTATTGGTTATGAAAATAAATACTCAATAGAAACAATGAATAGTTTGATTAAAAACAGCATTGATATTTATAATGAGAGAAGACCACACTTCTCTTGTTTTTACAATACACCAATGCAAATGCACAGGCAAAATCAAATCAAAATAAAAACATATAAAAACAAATACCCCAGTAAACACGTGTTTACTGGGGTATAATTAATTAAATTTGTCCTTATTAATCTGTATCGGTTATTTAGGACTAGTCA
>CANGJU010000039.1 GCA_947453935.1 Bacteroidota bacterium
AAAATCGGATTCAAGACAATTATCATTGGTAGTTCTCAGAAAGCTGTTAGTCTATATAACGAGTTAGAATCTGAGCCATTAAGTCAGGGTTATAAGTTTATCGGATTTGTTCATGTTGATAATACCAACGGAAAATACTTCAAAGAGCAACTTCCACATTTAGGAGGTATTGAAAAAGTCGGAAAAATTATTGAAGAAAATAAAATTGAAGAAGTACTCATTGCAATTGAATCGAGTGAGCATGAATTTATTGGTAGAATCATTAATGATTTAGAAGATAAAGACATCATCATTAAAATAATGCCTGATATGTATGATATCTTGTCAGGATCAGTTAAGATGACTTCTATTTTTGGATCACCGCTTATCATTATTAATCCTAGCTTGATGCCTATCTGGCAACAATCGTTGAAGCGTATTATTGATATTGTTGTATCCTTGTTCTTTTTATTATTGCTATCACCATTGTATTTAATTACAGGAGCAATAGTATGCTTCACTTCTAAAGGTCCAATATTTTTCTCCCAGGAGCGAATTGGCTTACACGGTAATCCGTTTATCATTTTTAAATTCCGATCGATGTACCTTGATGCTGAGAAAGGCGGACCAATGTTATCCAGTGCAACCGATTCACGCATTACGAAGTTTGGAAAGTTCATGCGCAAAATTCGATTGGATGAAATTCCTCAGTTTTATAATGTGTTGATTGGCGATATGTCACTGGTAGGCCCACGACCAGAACGTCAGTTTTTCATTGATCAGATTATGAAAGAGGCGCCACACTACCGACACTTACACAAAGTTCGTCCAGGAATTACCTCATGGGGACAAGTAAAATATGGCTATGCGGAGAACGTGCAACAAATGATTCAGCGATTAAAATTCGATATCATTTACATTGAGAACATGTCGCTGGCACTTGATTTTAAGATTTTATTTTACACGCTTAAAATCATCCTTCAACGTTCAGGAAAATAAGTTTTAATTTGCTGGCGATACGCCTTCTGCTTCTCCAATTGGCAAGTCGGGCTTTGAGCAATTAAAGATTTTCAGAGGTACATTTATCTTTTCAAAAACTTCACGGATATGCGTATCCGTTGTATCGGTAATAAAAATTTGTCCGAAGGTATCATTGCTCACCAATTCCATCAAACGGGTAATGCGAAAAACATCCAGCTTATCAAAAATATCATCCAACAGCAATAATGGTTTAACACCGCTGTACTCACTTATCAATTCAAATTGTGCGAGTTTTATTGCAAGTACAAACGACTTCTGCTGACCTTGAGAACCGATTTTCCGAACCGAATGATTGTTTAGTAAAAGCTCGAGATCATCCCGATGAATACCTACCGAAGTATACTGCAAAGCAAGGTCTTTATGAATACTTGATTTCAACAATTCCAACATAGGCTGATCAGATAATTTAGAGACATAATCTAATCCAACCTGCTCTTTATCATCCGTAAGAAAAGAATAGTACTTATTAAAAACCGGAATGAAGCGATCAATAAACTCTTTTCGTACTTGAAAAATATGACTCCCTGCATTTGATAATTGCTCGTCGATTATTTGCAATAACGAGTCATCGGGCATCGCTCCGCGAGGAGTATTTTTAAGTAATGAATTACGCTGTTGTAAAATACGATTGTAATTAACCAGTACATCCAAGTAATGATGATTATACTGACATATAATACTGTCCATCAATCTGCGGCGCTCTTCGCCCGAGCCAGTAATCAATACCTGATCAACAGGTGCAACCATAACAACCGGAAGTAAACCGATATGATCACTTAACTTCTGATATTCTTTGTGATTACGTTTTACGACTTTCTTACTTCCTGATTTCATACCGATAAAAACCTCATCAGCAAAATCATTATCCTTCAAAAAGAATTTACCACCAATTGAAAAATAGTTGCTGCCATGCATGATATTAATGCTGTCGGTAGAATGAAAATAGCTCTTACAAAGACCTAAATAATGAATTGCATCCAGCACATTTGTTTTACCTGAACCATTAGGCCCTGTAAGTGCATTTGCTCCCTGGTCAAACTCAAATTCAGCTTCCTTATAATTTTTGAAAGAAAATATCGTTAATCTCTTTAAATACATCTTTACAAAATTACGTTTTAATTTAAACTCTTAAACCCTGATTAACCAATAAAAATTATATTTGATTCATTATGAAAAAATCAACCTTAAAAACTGCGCTTATTGCCCTTTTTCTCCTTTGCAGTGGAGCTCAATTAAAAGCACAAAACAGCATCCGATTAGACAATTCAGAAATTGAAAAAGTACGAATCTATCAGAACGGTGCCTTTGTGAGCCGAACTGTTAAAACTACGCTGAACCCTGGTTTAAATGAAGTTGTTTTTGATGGACTATCACCATACATAAATCCAAATAGCGTAACCGTAAAAGGAATGGGAGACGCAACAATTATTGGTGTTAATTTCCAGCAGAACTATTTAAAGGATCAGAAGAAATCGCCTGAAATTAATAAGCTCGAAACGGAAAGGGATTCGTTCAATATTAAACTACGTTATATCCAAAATAAAATTGCTTCGACCAATGAAGGTATTGCTGTTTTACAAGCGAATAAATCGATCGGAGGAAATAATAATGGTGTTGTTGCGAATGATTTAATTGCAATAGTTGATTATTACGTAAAAAAAATTAATGCATTAAAAGATGATCTAATTGAGTTAGGATTGAAAGAGCAAAAAACGCAAGAGCAAATTAATAAAATCAATCAGCAATTAAGTGTATTAAACAACAAACAGAATCAACCCGAAGGGAATATCGTTGTTACAGTTGATGCAAAAACAAAATCTTCTGCCACGTTTGATTTTTCGTATTTGATAAATAGTAATGTAAGCTGGACCCCCATCTATGATGTAAGAGTAAAAAACATCAATAATCCGATAGAGTTTATTTTGAAGGCGAAGGTATACCAAAGCACAGGCGAAGACTGGACCAATACCAATCTAACTTTAAACACGGGTAATCCCACGGATGGCGCTCAGAAGCCAATTTTGTATCCTTGGTATTTAAATTTCCAGATTTATAAATTAGATGGAAAGACAAATAAAAGAATGGAAGCAGCTCCTTCGATGATGGCTAGGGATAGGGATGATAAGGAAAGTACTGCAGGCGCAACAATGATGTGGGAGAATACGCAGATGATGGAAAATCAATTGAGCAATGAATATATCATTCAAAATAAATATACGTTGAAGAGTGGAAATTTAGAGACGCAGATTGAAATCAATCGCACCAATGCAAATGCCTATTACGAATATGCCTGTGCTCCAAAATTAAATACGGATGCTTTTTTAATGGGACATATTCCAAACTGGGAGAATTTAAATTTACTGGATGCAGAAGGAACGGTTTACTTTGATGGTGCTTATGTTGGTGTATGTACTATTCAAAATACTACTGTGAATGATACAATGCATATTTCGCTTGGAAAAGATGAACGTATTGCTGTTAAACGAACAAAAGTGAATGAAGTTAATGGAAGTAGTTTGTTAGGTTCTAACAAGGAGAAGAAATGCCTGTATGATATCACCGTTAAGAATACAAAAAAAGAAGCCGTAACTGTAATTGTAGAAGAACAACTTCCAATCAGTCAGGATAAAGATATTACCGTAAATGCACTTGAATTATCAGGAGGAGATTTAAATACTACTACAGGGTTAGTTACTTGGAAAATAAGTCTGCAACCGGGAGAAAGTGTAACTAAGAAATTCAATTTCTCTGTAAAATATCCGAAGGATAAAATAGTAAACGGAATTTAAGCAAGCAGCTTTTTATAAATAGCAATAAAGCGGGGAATGGTAGCACTTCGATAAGCAAACGAAGAGACCCATTCCCTGTTTTGTTTTGTACATTGATTAATGTTGATTGTTAATGCTTCTTCAAAAGGATTTTTAGTTGACTTTCGGATAACACCGTTTACACCATCCTTTAACCATGAATTTGTCACATCAATATCAGAACAAACAGGAATGCAGTCGGCACTTAACGCTTCCAATACACTTACTGACATACCATCGCTCTCAGGAATACTCACATAAATTTTTGCTCGCGAATACCAATGCGCGTTCTGTTCAGCAGTAAGCCATCCAACAAAATCAACAGACTCATCTACTCCACTTTTTACTGCAAGTTCTTTCAATTTTTCTGTTTGATCGCCTACTCCACCAACAACCAGTTTCCATTCAGAATGTGTCTTATGAAACGCTGCAAAATCTGTAATTACTTTGTCGATATTATACAAGGCACTATGTAATCGGTTGGAGAAAATCAGATTTTCTTTATTAGCAGCAGATATTGGATCGATGCCATATTGAATTGAATGAACTTCTTTTTTTTCAGGTGCCGTTAGATTATTAATAGCTTCAATCATACTATCAGCATCGGCAGTAATAACGGCTGCATTTTTCAATACCGATTTTACTAAAAATTTATTTAATCTGCTTTTATTCGGAACTAACAACACATCGCTTCCCCAGGCAGTAACAACAACTGGAATATTTACTTTACGACAAGCACGCACTACAAAAACCGCCAAACGATTTACCTGATGTATATGTACTAAATGTGGGCGCGTATTTTTTAAGAAGGTTTTTAATTGCTGATAATTTGCGAGCCAGTTTAAAGGATTACTGCTGCGAAATGAAAATATTTGCGTTAAATAACCTTCGATTTTTTCTTCTGCTAAAAACGAACAATCGATTCCATGCTCTATCATTGCTTTTGAAAAAAGCCTCACATGAATTGAATTAGGACCAACTTGCAGCACTTTCATTTTAGAGTGAATCGATTAACTGGTTTAATTTTTCTACTTGATATTTTCGATGTAATTGCTCTATTTTAGTGCGATCACAGTTTGATATTGTTTTGGTATTCCAATCCTGATAAGCAGCATAAATAGCTGTTTCAATTTCACTAACATTATCGAAGTCTGCTATGTACCCTGCATTACAATTACAGATTAAATCAGCAGCAACATCTGTTGCATCTACCACAGCAATAATTGGTTTACAAGCTGCAAGATAATCGAATAATTTACCAGAGTAAACTCCTGGTCGATTCATCTTAGCAAGGATTAACAAATTGGCATCGGCCTTTTGTTGATAACGACAAGCCTCTTGATATGAACACTGATCAATAAACTCCACGGTTAAATTGGTGTGTTTAGGAATATCGAAATTCTGTGGAGTTCCAACAAATTGGATATGCACCTTTCTTGTAGCATCATCGAAATTCAAAAACTGAATTAAGGCAGTAAAAAAATGTGTGGGCTTTTGCAAACCATAAAAGGTACCAGCATATACAATTGTAAAGACCTTATTAAATTGATAATCGCTATGGTCAGGTAATGTTAGCTGATGTCCGTTTTTAATTTCATGCACTGGAACAGCTGGACATAGTTTTTGAAAATCGGCTACTATGGGATGACTAACGGTAGTGAGTATACTTGCTCGCTTATTAATGTAGTCTTCAACAGAACGATTAAGTTTTTTAGCTGATTCATTAAGATGTGGATTTAATGATAACTCATCACGACAATCAGCAATCCATTTAACAGTTGGATTAGTTTCTAAAAAAGAAAAAACAGAAAGATGACTTTCGATAGGTGCTGAAGAAGTTAAAACAATATCAATTGGTTTTTGCTTATGCAACTGCAGTAGCTGCTTATTGACTTGCTTCATCCAGTTTGATAAAGGATATTTTGAAATAGTACGAACGAAATAGTTCCATGCTACCTTAGCAATATGCGTTAATCGCGAATGCCCTTTATTAAATTCCGCCAGTTTAATAAACGATTTATTGCTTAGTCGATAAATGTCCGCTTCGTGCATTTTTTCAAACGGTAACGAAGTAACATCCTTCTTTAACGTTATTACCGATACATCCAATTTGTTTTTATCAAGGTGCTTTACAAAAGCATTCATGCGATTTACCGCCACTCCATTTGTAGGAGGAAACCAGGTCGTTACAAGAACCAGATGCTTCTTTTTCATTGGATGCTTATCGTTGTTTATCAAATTTACTAATCAATTGAAAATACCAGGAAGAAAGTACCATGTAAAACACACTCATTCCAATAGAGTAAACAAGCAATGCATTTTTAAAATCGAATTGATAAAGAGAAGCTGCAAAGAGTACTCCTAAACCTAAGGCATATCCGACAATGCTAAATATATAAGCCATTTTTTGCTGTTTCATTAACACCGGCGTGGTTGAAACACAAGAGCAAATAAAATTTGTTACCAATACCGGTACAAAGTAAATGGTAATAGTACCCGCCTCTTTCCATTTATCACCTAAATACCATGTAAACAAATCCTCTCCGAAGAAAAAGATGACGATAGCAAAAGGCAACAATACCGTTAACATCATTCTGATAGTGCGTAGATAAATACTCTTTATCGAACGACCTTGATGAATCAAACTACTTGCTTCGCTATAGAATAGTTGCGATAAGGATCCGCTAATTAAAATCAAAGGAGCTTTAAGATAACGATTAGTGATGGCAAATAATCCAAGTGCTGTTACACCATACTGGTGACTGATTATACCGAACAACAAAAATTGAGTCGCTAATATATCCGTAAAGGCATGCAATGAATTTACCATTGGAAAGTCTTTGTGATGTATAGCCATCTCTTTTAATTCAGATTGACTCACTCCGCCCTTAAACATTTGTTGAAGCATTGGCAAACCTAAAATCACAACTGGCAAAATTGTTCCGGCTATCCATGCGATTAACATTCCCTTTACTCCAAAGCCAATATATCCGAAGAAAGCATAACCCGCATTCTGAAAAAAAGATTGAATAATTCGCGAAGCTGATAGTGAAGAATACTTACCCTGATGCAAAAGCCATTGTGTTAGCAAATTCAATAATCCTAAACCCGCAATAGCTAATGGCAAGAAGCGTAAATGAAATGCTATTTCTTTCGAATTAAAAAAGTGAACTAACCAATCGGGATATATACTAAAGAAAGAAGATAAGAGGATAAAACCACCCAACATCCAAGCACATAACTTCAATAAGATATTTAAACGCTCTTCTTTTTTCTCTAAGACCACTGCAATTTCAAAACGCCCCATGGCAATAATACCGATGAGCGAAACAACAGTCAGAAAGTTTTCCTGCACGGCCATATCGGCAGGCGAATAAATCCTTGCGATAAATGGAGCAAAAACAAAAGGCAACAACTGACCAATCAGGTTACCTGAAAATAACTTCGTAAAATTCTTCAGGTAATTTTTATGCTCTGTAGGATTCATTGTTTATAAGATTGGCTAAATTAATACACTTCGACCAACTTTCATAAACTCCTATAAAATGCAAACGCGGCCCAAGAAGACCGCGAATGCTCAATCAAACCATAAAAACACCTCTTTAGCGCTTAACCTCTAAGGTCTTGCGAATATTTTCTGATCCTGAACGGATATTGTAGTAGTATAAACCATTTTCGAGATGCTCGGCACTGACTTCAAATTGATAGATAACACCCTCCTCTGTATTATCATCAAAAATTTCAGAAACCAGCTTACCACGACTATCAAATAGTTCGATTTGTAGATGATCGACTTTATCCGATTTGATGTAAAGCATCGATGATTCTGAACATGGATTAGGATACGTAATGGGAAATTGTTCCGGAGTATTAACCTTGTTTATAGAAGACAATACATACGGTATATTATCCGCTTTTGCCGCGCCTAACGTGGACATCTGATAAAAGACGATAATTAATCCAACGATGTAATATTGTTTCCTCATGTGATGCAAATTATTATAATCTGCTCGTGAGGACCTCAATTTTTAGGTGAAAAACCAAGAAAAAGGGGTAAAACTCCCGATAAACTATTTAAAAGGATTTCGTTGAATCCAATCGTCACCTGACTTTTCAGGTAATACATGATAGAGTAAGGAGTTTACTATTTTATTCTCAAAACGAATGAAAGCCCTATAATCGACTGGATAAGCACCTACTGTCGATTTAATCTCTAATGCTGTTCTTCCGAAAGAAATGCGCTGCATCTGATGTTGTATAGCAAGCTCGATATAGTGGTATAGAATGTTCTGATAAATGGCTAGCTGCTTATTTAATTTATAGTCAAAACCAATATGATGGGCCTCTAATTCATTTCCATTCAAAATTACTGTCATGAAAGCAATCATGATCTTATCTTTCCAGAATGTTCTGATTATAATTCGATCATTTGAAAGGTTCAACAGATTTTGCAAATACTCAATCTTGCAAGATAGTAAACGAACTGGTGATTTTTGCTGTACGCCTAAATATAATTCATAAAGTGTGTTTTTATGCTTTGCAAACTCTTTTGCATCGAGGTCGCGAATCTCAACACCTTCCATTTTCTTCATCACATTCTTAGTACGAACACGGTATTTTGAACTTAATGCATTCAGATAATCATCAAAGCGTTTCCAAGTTTTCTGTACATCGAATTCCATAATTGGATCCATGGCCATTGGTAAAAACTTATGTTTTTCTAATCCCACAAGCTTTACTTCATTCTTCGGTAAGTCCTTAACGATAGTCGCCACTACTTTACCCTTCTCGTTCAGTTCTTTTTTAATAAACTCAATAGAATCCATCAGCGCTTCACAATCTCTCTTTTCCGATAACACACCGTAGTCGCCACTCAACAAAATATTCCCCGACACCACTAAGTAATGTGGTTTATTACGTTTGATTCCGAAGATGAATTTATCTAATGCCTGACTAAACACATTCAATAATTGTCCATAAGGCTCCATGTTTAAAATTGAATTTAAATCACGTTGCGCTAAATCGACAACCTGAAAATAATGGAATGTAGTCGACTTACTTCCTTTTTCTTTCTTGAAAATATAATAGAAAGACACGCCTTCATAGTTGGCATGCTCCACTGCATTCAGATATGTCTGATCTAAAAAACAGTTTTTATGGTTTAGCGCATTCCAGAGTTCAGCAGGAACATCACTTGCACGATTAAAAACACCAGTAAGAGTTGACAACTTGATACGATTAAGATAAAAAAGAAACAATAAGCACTACGAATAGTTTCATTAAAACTATTTTTTCTCCTTCATCAAATCGCGGATATATTTAACCGGAGCCGAACCATAACTCAGGAATTGCTCATGAAACTTTTTCAGATTAAAATCTTTCGATTTCATTGATTCGCGCAATTCATAAATTTCGGTAAATCCTGTATAGTAACTTGTCAATTGCACTTGTGTTAAACGTACACGCTTCCACTTACCTTGCGCTTCTGCTGTTTGCTGAAATGCTCCATCTACCAATAATTTCATAGCATCCTCTTCACTCATGTTTTTCACATGCACACTATAATCAAGAATCGTATTACAAACCGAACGTAAATGCCATTTATAATACATCAACCACATTTCAGGTTCGTTGTTGCCGTAACCATTTTCCAACATCATTCGCTCCGTATATACAGCCCAGCCTTCTACCATTGCTCCATTCCCCATTATACTTTTAATAATGGAAGGAGAATTATTGCTATACACCAATTGCGTGTAATGTCCTGGAATAGCTTCATGAATATTTAATATCTGAAGAATATACTGATTGTATTCACGCAAATAACTTTCGGCTTGCTCAGGCGAATAACTAGTTAAAGGAGAAACATTGTAATACGTATTTCCGCCTTTATCATACGGTCCTGGTGCCGATATAGAAGCTCCTGCTCCACCGCCTTCCATATACGCAGGAGTTTTACGCACAACCAGTGGTTTAGAAGGATCAATGTAGATAAGATCTTTTTCTTTGATGAATTTAATTAATGCTGGAATCTGCGCCTGAATACTTTCTAGGAATGAATCGCGGTTAACATGCACCAATGAAAGCTTATCAATCATCTTGCGGATTAAAAGTAAGCTATCAGTAGGCATAGTTTCCTTTGGGAAATATTTTGGCCATAGCTGACGAGATAGCTCTGCCATTTCATGATGCAATTCTGCCTTGCGGTTTACGGCTTTGTTATAAATCTCTTCTGCTGAATAGCTTGATGCGATATCATATTTAAATTTGGTATCATATAACTCCTTGCCTATACGAAAAGAGCGACAATTTTCAGGAGTCATAGATTTACGCATTGTTTTTAAATAATCTGCGTAAGCTAACATTGCCTTTTTAGCAGTATCTGCATAGGCCAACAAATGAGCTTTTGTAGATGCATCTAATGTGGATGCATTGACTGAATCCTTTAAATTTTTACCAAATACTTCTTCAACGGAACCTTCATGTTGTAAGATGGCTAAATCGGTATGTTCTATTGTTGGATTCTTGATTTCCTTTTTAGCGGCTTCATAATAAGCAGTAACATTTTTCAAGCGCTTATCAAACATCGTTAATCGCGCATTTAATGGAGCATAACGACCATTTAAAATTTCAGCGAATTCGCCAGCCACATTATAGTTAGCAGGATTCCATTCGAAGGACTTAAAGGCGGTGTCGTACCAGATACCCGCTTTGAGATAATCCTGAATCATCCAATAGTCGGTTTTGTTTTGCGGACTTAGAAGACCGATTTCAATATCTCCCAAATCATATAAAATAGAGTCATATTGCTTATCGCAATACTCACGATAACTCGCATCTGGAATAATCAGAATACTATCGTAATTGTGAAACCCTGCATAAAGCGCCGAAGTCGGATTTAACTTCCAAAGTTGATCAACAAAATCACCCTTAAACTTTTCGAAGCGCGCATCTTCTTCCTTAGAAGCTTTTGCCCAATCGATATCAGTTGTTTTTTGTTTGCAAGAATAAATACTTGCTGTCACCAATAAGGCGAAAATAACCTGTGGGAAACTAACTTTTACTTTTAACATTTTATCAAACAATTTTCACGAAAATAATCTTTATTTTGCACCCTATGAAACGAATGCTATTATTCCTGCTAATTATACTGAATTGCAATGCACTATATGCACAGCCTATGAAATATCCGACTGCACGGCGACACGAGGTGGTCGATAATTATTTCGGTCAATTTGTGTACGACCCTTATCGCTGGATGGAAGACGACCGGTCTGCTGAAACAGAGCAATGGGTAAAAGATGAAAACAGTGTTACAGAGGAATACCTGAATAAAATTCCATTCAGAAATGCATTAAAAGACAGTATGAAGGCATTCTGGAATTTTAATACTTACTCCTTGCCATTCAGAGCGGGGAAAAGTTATTTCTATTACCGTCAGGAGCCCAATCAGAATCAGCCATTATTATTCTACATGCGTTCGTTAGAATATGTTCCAATGAGTTATTTTGATCAGAATAAATTATCTGCTGATGGTACCACTCACTTCACAGAGACCACTGCTTCTGAAGATGGATTTTATATTGCCTTTCAGGTTTCTTATGCAGGCAGCGACTGGAATGAAATACGTATAAAAGAAGCAAAAACTATGAAGACCTTGCCGGAAGTACTTAAAGGAATTAAATTTTCAAGTACGTCATGGTATCAAGATGGTTTTTTCTATTCTCGCTATGATGTTGACTCCACCAAAGCGATTTATACTTTAAAAAATGAGAATCATAAAATCTACTATCATAAATTATATTCTGAACAGTCGCAGGATTCATTAGTGTACGAGGATAAAGAACATCCGCTGCGCAATTTCTCAGCAACTGTTACAGAAGACAATAATTACCTTTTGATATTTTCTTCGGAAGCAACTAGTGGAAATAATGTAATGCTTCAAGATTTAAAAAATCCGAAGAAAAATCTTGTTACACTTGTAAAAGGATTCGATCATGACTTTTCGTATATCGGTACTGTTAGAGGGAAACTTTTGTTCATGACCAATTACAAAGCGCCTCAAAATCGTTTAGTACTAATTGATCCTAATGCACCTGTTGAAAGCAACTGGAAAGACTTAATTCCTGAGTCGAATGAAATCATGAAAGATGCAACGATGGCACTCGATAAACTAATTGTGCATTATATGAAAGATGCGAGCAGCCAGTTGAAACAATACGACTTAAACGGAGTATTCAAAGGTGATATTAATTTAGGAAGCATTGGAACCGTTGATGGATTATCAGGGTCGGTAAAGGATACTAACTTATTTATCTCCTTCACCAACTTTGTTTCACCTGCCGTTATTTATCGCTACAACGTTGTGACCTCTCGCCTCTTCAATCAGTTTAAATCACAGTTGCCATACGATGTAAATCAATTTGAAACGAAGCAAGTATTTTATACTTCAAAAGACGGAACAAAAATTCCGATGTTCATCGTACACAAAAAAGGTGTTCAATTAAATGGCGACAATCCTACTTTATTATTCGGATATGGCGGATTTAATATCAGCAAAACACCAGAGTTTAAGCCTGAGCGATTAGTGTTTTTAATGAAAGGTGGTGTGTTGGCTGTTCCTTGTTTAAGAGGTGGTGGTGAATATGGAAGTAAGTGGCACGAAGCAGGAACACAATTAAAAAAACAAAATGTATTTGACGATTTCATTGCTGCTGCCGAATATTTAATTGCGAATAAATACACGAACACATCAAAGCTCGCAATCAGCGGTCGTTCGAATGGAGGACTTTTAATTGGAGCAGTCATGTTACAACGACCAGAATTGTTTAAAGTGGCGTTACCTGCTGTTGGAGTAATGGATATGTTACGCTATCATAAATTCACCATAGGTTGGGCATGGAAAGGCGATTATGGTTCTTCCGAAGATAGTATTCACTTTAACAATCTGATTAAGTACTCGCCATTGCATAACATCAAAGAAAATGTTGAATATCCGTGTACGATGGTTACAACCGGAGATCATGATGACAGGGTTGTTCCCGCACATTCATTCAAGTTTTCGGCAACACTTCAAAACAAGTATAAAGGCGATCGACCTATGTTAATTCGTATTGATACGAACGCCGGACACGGAGCTGGAAAACCTAAGTTCAAATTAATTGATGAGCAAGCCGACATATTTACATTCTTATTTTATAATTTAGGAATGTCATTATGAGAAATATAAAATCGATTGCAGGACTATTAGTCGTTTTCACCCTACTTTTTAACGCCTGTAAAAAGGAAGAAGAAATAGGAATGGACTTCAAAATTAACGGAGCCAGAGACCTTACACTTCTTAAAAATGATAGCATCATCAGAGATATTACTTTTCTATATTTAGGAGGTAGTCGTGAAGAACTTACTATAACATGTACGGGTATCCCCAACGGAGTAACAATCAGTTTTAGTTCGTATGCTGGCACTCCCGACTTTACCGTTAAACAAACCATCAAAACTACCAATCCTGATACTGGTACCTATGCTATCAATGTAAAAGGAACTACTCCTTTGGGAAAAGTATTCACACGCACATTCAATCTGACCATCGCGGCTTCTCCGAATATTAGTCCGACCGTTAGCTTAAATGGCAACTACACCATTGATATTATCCTAAACCAACCCTTTGTGGATCCAGGTGCTACGGCACAAGATCCGGAAGATGGAAATCTTACCTCTCAGATTATCACGTATGGAGCTGTTAACATTGACTCTTGCGGAAACTATCCGATTAGTTATGTGGTGTATGATTCTGGCGGATTGAAAGATTCGGTAACACGTACCGTTAGAGTATTTAACTCCTTGAATTATGTATCTGGTCAATGGACATGTAAAACCATTACCCCTTCAACGAACGATACTACCAACTGGATTACTACACTTCAGGCATCTGCCACAGTTGATAACCGCTTTTTGATTTTTAAAATCGGAGATAACTATTTAGCCAATCCAATAGCAGATTATAATCCTTCTAATGCAACATTAAGCTTGGCTAGTCAGACATTTTATTGTCAGACGGCGGTTGATACTTCCAATCATACATTTGTTGGAACAGGAACTATCACAAGTCAAGGGCAACAAAAAACAATTACGATAGATTACACCGATTCGTATTTCGATGCGGTGCAAGGTAATAACGTAAGCATCCCTCGAAGAGATATCTACTTTAAATAGTCGGTTGAAATTGATTCAGGTGATGGATGCAATGCTTATACAACAAGCGCGTCCAATGTTCCTCACTTAAGTCGCCGAATATCGGATTACGCACTAATAAGTCAGGATGATTTTCAAAGCGTGCTGCAAAACGATTGAGCTGTGATTGCAATTCCGCAAGCAAATCACTTGTATTATCATTTAAAACTGGAGCAGGTTCCTCGCTCATCATCGAATTTTTCGTTTCTGGTTTGAAGAGTTTATCCGTCATTAAAAACGCTTGCATAGCAGGGAGACGTTCCTCGGGAGAATGAATCGTATCAAACGAAATATCACCGCTGGCATTCTTGCAAGAATCAATTAAATGTTCCAGCATCTGATTAAAATTCAATTTGCCCCAATTCGCTTTTGCAGGTAGATGTATCGA
>CANGJU010000040.1 GCA_947453935.1 Bacteroidota bacterium
CTAATGCCAAGTACATTAGCTATTTCATGCGGGTCGCTAATAGTTGCAACCGTACCATGTTTAAGGGCCACCCGTGCAAATTCGTATGGAACCAACATCGACGACTCAATATGAATATGTGCATCAATAAATCCAGGTAAAAAATAGACATCGGAGTCGGTGAATTCCTCTCTGATTTCACTTATCATTCCATCTTTGACCACAATTGTTCCCTTAAATATTTTTCGATTATAAAGGTCGATTATATTACCACTGTAATTTCGTTCTGTATTCATATCAAGCGAAAGTAAGGAATGCTCATTTAAATCGGATATAAATTAGTACGATTAAATTACATTTAGTTCTTTTGGTTAGTAGGTTTTTAATTGTTTTTCGTTACATTTGTCATTATTCAACAATTTATCAATTACTATTAAATGAAAACAGGCAAAGTAAAATTCTTCAATGAAGCAAAAGGTTATGGCTTTATTATCGAAGACGAAACAAACAGAGAAATCTTTATTCACCACAGTGGATTAATCGACAAAGTTCGTGAGAACGATGTTGTATCTTACGAAGTGATAGAAGGACGTAAAGGTTTGAACGCTGTATCAGTGAAAAAAGTGCAATAATTATATACTATTGTATTTTCAAGTAACAAATCCCGGCTCAATGAGTCGGGATTTTTTTATGCAGTTCATTGATTTTTTTAATTTTGTTTAATGCAGCGTCGCGAATTTTTTGATACACCCATTGAATATTTGAAAGGAGTAGGTCCTCAAAGGGGCGATGTGTTAAAAAAAGAATTTTCAATTTTTACGTTTGAAGATTTACTGCATCACTATCCATTTAGATACATCGATCGCTCGAAGTTTTATAAGGTTGTTGAGTTGAATGCTGATATGCCTTATATTCAAATCAAAGGTAAATTAACTAGAATTCTGTCGCACGGCGATAAACGAACTACACGAATTACAGCGATTTTTTCAGATGATACTGGTTCAATTGAGTTGATCTGGTTTCAAGGATTAAAATGGGTAAAGAATTATTTAAAGCCCAATATAGAATACATTGTTTTTGGAAAGCCATCTTCGTTTAATGGTAAATTAAATATTGTGCATCCAGAAATGGAAGAGTCTTCGAAAGCAGAATTGTTTAGTGGACCTTCACTTACTGGCGTGTATAGTGTGACAGAAAAAGCACGCGCTACAGGATTAGACACAAAGGCACTTGTAAAACTTCAACGCACTTTAATTGCAGCTCTTCCAGCATTTGTTCAAGATGTTTTTCCTTCGGATATTTTGCAAAAGCATACGTTAATGTCGTTGCGTGATGCATATATAAATATTCATTTTCCTAAGGATGAGATGTCGTTACGATTGGCAACTCGTCGATTGAAATTTGATGAGTTGTTTTTTATTCAACTACGATTGTTACGCGCAAAAGCACAACGTAATGAAATCTACAGAGGTAAAGTAATTTCGGTAATAGGCGATGTGTTTAATACGTTTTTTAAGAATTACCTTCCATTCGAATTAACCAATGCGCAAAAGCGTGTTTTAAAAGAAATTAGAATCGATATGGGCACTGGCAAACAAATGAATCGTTTGTTGCAAGGTGATGTAGGAAGTGGGAAAACAATGGTAGCCTTGTTGAGTATTTTAATGGTGATTGACAATGGATTTCAAGCTTGTTTAATGGCGCCAACAGAGATATTAGCGAATCAGCATTTTATCTCCATTAGCGAAGCACTCAAGGATATGGATATTCAAGTAGAATTGCTAACAGGAAGTACAAAAACAGCGAAGCGCAGAGAACTACTGCAAGATTTATCCGAAGGCCGATTGAAAATTCTAATTGGTACTCACGCGTTAATAGAAGATCGTGTTCAGTTTAATAATCTCGGGTTGGTTGTAATCGATGAGCAACATCGTTTCGGTGTGCAGCAACGCGCAAAACTTTGGATGAAAGATGGTGTTGCACCTCATGTGTTGGTTATGACGGCGACGCCTATACCCCGAACACTAGCTATGACCTTATATGGCGACTTAGATACTTCTGTTATTGATGAGTTGCCTCCGGGAAGAAAGCCAATTACTACTTCACATCGTTTCGAATCTGCACGCTTAGCGGTACTCGGGTTTATGAAAAGTGAAATAGCAAAAGGGCGACAAGTTTATGTTGTTTATCCTTTGATTGAAGAATCTGAAAAGCTTGATTACGCTAATTTATTTGAAGGCTACGAAGCTATATGCAAAGAATTTCCATTGCCACAATATTCCGTTAGTATTGTACATGGTAAAATGAAGCCCGCTGAAAAAGATGCAGAGATGCAGCGATTCGTGAGTGGTAAAACGAATATCATGGTTGCCACAACAGTAATTGAGGTAGGGGTCAATGTGCCTAATGCTTCTATTATGGTTATAGAGTCCGCAGAGCGCTTTGGATTATCTCAACTTCATCAGTTGCGCGGAAGGGTAGGTCGAGGCGCAGATCAAAGCTATTGCATTCTAATGACAGGAAATAAATTAAGCAGTGAAGGTAAACTGCGTTTAAAAACAATGTGCGAAACCAATAATGGTTTTGAGATAGCAGAAGTCGATTTGAATTTACGTGGTCCTGGAGATATTGCGGGCACTCAACAAAGTGGGGTAGTCGATTTACATATTGCTGATCTAGCAAAAGACAGAGCAATTATGGAAGAAGCAAAAGCAGTTGCGGAGGTTATCGTAAATCAAGATTCAAAATTATCAGAGCCACGACACACGTTTATTCGAGAGAAATTAAATCGTCTTGAAGCAGAAAAAACAAATTTTAGCCGGGTGAGTTAATCAGCTTTTTGAATTAATACAACGGCATAAGCTGCAACACCTTCTTCACGACCAACATATCCTAGCTTTTCATTGGTAGTTGCTTTAATTGAAATGTCCTCTGTGCTTATTTTTAATATAGGAGCAAGGCGTTCTTTCATTAAATCGATATGTGGTTTGATTTTAGGCTTTTCTAAAACTAAGCTTATGTCAGCATTGCCAACAGTGTAATTTCTCTCCTCTAATAATTCAATTACACGAGCAAGTAAAATTGTACTGTCAATGTTTTTAAATGCAGCGTCTGTATCAGGAAAATAATAACCAATATCTTTTAATCCTGCGGCACCCAATAAAGCATCGCACAATGCATGTATTACTACGTCAGCATCTGAGTGGCCAAGTGCGCCTTTAACATGTGGGATTTCTACTCCACCTAAAACTAATTTTCTGCCCTCTTGTAATTGATGAACATCAAATCCGAATCCTACTTTAATTTTCATGTTTGTTAAAATAAAATAAGGGCTTTCGCCCTTATTTATTATTCTGTTTCTGCTTCTTCTTTATTGCCGGCATTCGCATCAAAGTCGAATGTTAACGTAAAGTGCAATGTGTTTTCTAATGGGTTTCTTTGATCCGTTGGAATCAAATAAGCCAAATCAAGTCCGAATACATTGTAACGTAATCCAGCACCAAGTGTAAAGTATTTTCTATTACCTTTTGTTTTGTCTTCATAGAAATATCCTGCTCTGAATGCAAATTGTTTGTCGTACCAATACTCCATTCCGAAGCCGATATTCACTTCTCTTAATTCTTCTTTTGCTCCACCTGGTGCATCACTGAATGATTGGAAAATACCTTCTGCAATTCCAACATCTGGATCTTTTCCGAATAAGATAACAGAGTTAGAACTGTTAGTTGAATCTTGTGTATAAATAGGAGGAGTGGGTACAAGTAATTTGTTAAAGTCTAAACCGAATGATAAATCATTGTACTCGTTTAGTTTTAATTTTAATCCAGGACCAATTCTCAAGTTAGTTGGAATAAAGTTTTTTGTTCCTGTTTCAGTATAAGAAATTTTAGATCCGATATTGCTAATGTTTACACCAGCAGTTACCAATGCATCCATTCCGCCAAGCTCGACTTCTTTTTGATAGAAACCTGAAACGTCAGCAGCAACTGAATTACCTGCTTTGCTATCTGTTCCTTCAACAGCAGTTCCGCCAGTTAAATTTGAATGAATATAACGTAATGCCATACCACCACTGAAATTATCACTTAACTTTCTTGAATAAGCAATGTCTAACGCGAATTCATTTGGCTTGAAATCACGAATCGTGTTTCCGTTATTGTCAGTAAATGTAATATTGCCTAATGAGAAATATCTTAACGATCCACCAATCGCCTGCTTTCCTTTTAATTTAGAATAACCCGAAACATAAGCAATGAACATATCATTTACTAATGCTTTTAACCAAGGTGTATAGGAAACAGCAAATCCTGTTTTGTTCTCATTGAACGCAAGTTTTGCAGGGTTCCAATGGATTGAATTCACATCAGCAGAACTTGATACACCAATATCACCCATACCGCCCGCTCTTGCTTCAGGAGAAATTCCTAAAAAAGGTACTGCAGTTGTAATTGTGTTTATCTGGCCTAATAAATTTGACTGGCTGCTGGTCTGTGACAAAGCAATCTGACTTGTTCCAAGAAAGATGGCAAAAACGAGTTTTACTTTATAATTCAATTTCATAATAGACGAATCTTCTCTTTTATAAGTTGGCAAATATAAGTATTTAGCGTATTAATTCTAATTTTTTCTTTTTAGCGAAGGATTACCAGTTTCTCAATTTTTTCTGCCGTTTCCCCATCGGCCGTTCTGATTTTCAATCGATAGATATAAGCTCCCTGTCCTATTTTATCTCCGAAATCATCTTTCCCATCCCACGTTAATGGGTTGTTTCTGTATCCATCGCAAACTTGATAGTCCGACAAAGTTCTGATTAATTTACCTGAAACTGTAAATATCTGAACCTGGATAGTCATGCCTGTGCAAGGTTTATTATGCTCAAAATAGAAAGATGTATTTGTGCTAAACGGATTCGGATAATTTAAAACATGATCTAGCGCAAGTGTTGATGAGTTGGCAACAACAAAGTCGGTGTTAGAAGTTGATGAATTCCCATTTATGTCCCATGCCTTTAATGTTAACGTATGTGGACCTTCGGATAATTCAGATAATTTGTATTTCACGATTCCTTTCTGATAGCTGTTTAATTCTGATTCGTAGTAATCATTCAGAACGAGAACCGATTGCTGATTATTGTCTATGAGCGCTGTAATGTCATGGCCAATTCCATTCCCTACTGTATTGATTCCGCTTGAATCAGATAAACGAGCGTAAATAATAGGGGCCTCGCTTGTTAATCCACCAGCAGTAAAATTCTCATCGTTTAAGAAAAGATTAATAGACGGACCGTCCTGGTCGTTTAATCCGTTTGTAGAAATACCCCCAATTAATATTCCTTCATCATATCCATTTCCATCAGAAGTTTCATCATGAACATAATAGCTCAATCGCCCAGATCCAAATTGATAGTTGATATCCTTAGGCACAATAAAACTGCATGTGAATTCACCGTTTAAAACCGATGATTTTCCTCTATAAATAATGTTTTTTCGAAGCATAAAACTATCTGGCAAGCTAATATCATTACCATTTACATCATTTACAAGATTGTAGATTTTTTTCTCTTTATCGAAAATGGTAGTGTAAACAGTACCATTAAAATTCGATTGTAATGTATTATTTAGATCGGTTACTTTTCCCTTGATAGTAACTTTGCTTAGCGCTTTTAAAGTATCTGAAAGAATGCCATCTTCTTTGATTTCTTCCGTTACTACTTTCAATGAAGGATAAGCCAATCTAATCGATGGATCACCAAGCAAAGTAACATTTCTGTTTCCTGGATTTTCAATTTTAGCTAATCGCTGAATATCACCAATACGAGGCATTTGTCCATTAATTGGCGTGAACATATATTTTAATAAATCGCCATTGATTACTTCATTATCTAATGCAAAAGCTAAGCGCACTGTTGTAAACAAACAGATTCCTCCACCTTTGTTATTAAGCAAAACTAATTCGCCAGCAGCAGTTCTTTTAGGGTCGTCAAATCGACTGAACTCACAGGTTGCAGTAATGAATGCTGGCATCGAATTAAGATTAGACCAGCTGTTAATCATATCAATATTTAAAATCGCCTCTGCCGACCATCCCAACTCTCCACCATGTCCCGTGTAATTAATTAAGAAAGCACCTTTCTCAATTCGTTTATTGATGGCTTCGTTAACTTCTGGATATCGTTGTCCACCTGGTGTCGATTGCTGTTCATAGGCATCACTAACAATTTTATCAATGTTATAAACCGGATTATTAGCCGAAACAGTTGATGCAATTCTTTCACTTTGTCTGAAGTGTAAATTTCGATCCTGGTCATCAGCAACAAAGCAAAGTACATTGCGCCAGTCGCCAAATCGTGATGATGAATTCGAAGCGCATGATGCTACTGAGCTTGTGTTACCAGGAGTTTCGTAGGTGATTATTTTATCTACCATTAAACGGGCATCCGTAATGTCTCTTACGGGAATTCGTCCAACACCCACATCAATTAATTCCGCTCCAGTTAATGTACCTTCATTCATATCGAGCATCCCAAAAAAGTCATCTGACGTATATGAGCCAATTAAAGAAATTGAATTTTCCGACTGAAAAGTGGTTATAAAATTAGTGTTACCACCAATTCTATTTTTAGGGTCGTAAGAGCCATCGCCAAATAATAAAACATATTTAGGGGGTGTTCCTAAGGTGGCTGAACGGTCGTAAAACATTTTAACAAAATCACGAATAGCAGCTACATCCTGCGAACCCGAACCAAACTCATTAAATATTTCTTCAGAGGTAACTACTGATACTTTCATACCGTCGTTGGTTCTTCTGAAATTTGCTAATCGTTCAGCTTCTGAAAGAAAATCTGCATTCGTAACAATTAGAAAATCGCTTTGCGGTAATCCATGTAGGTTTTGATTTTTAACACTTTCTACAAATGATGGTGTTTTATAATTATCATCGAAAATGAAATAGCTTTTTACAATATTTAGTTGAGAATTTGAATGAAATACAGCAGATGAATTATTCAAATCGTATTGCTGGTTTGCAACATTGGTTATGTCGGTAATGTCCCATATTTTTTCACCATTTATATTGGCAATTGCATACTGATTAAAGGAATTCTGATTAATAGTATCTACATCTCTAAAAAGCATATTGCTATTAGTGAAAGTAAGTTTTCGTATAGCGTTTAATTCAATGTAGTCAATCCAGCCAGTTGAGGATGAGTTGTAAGGCGTGTAGCTATAATTTAAATTGATATTATCATTGTTCGCTGTAAACGAAGTTGATGCTGTATTTGCTCTTGCAAAATCGTCGGTATAGTTAGTTCCTACGTTTGATATTGACTGATTTAAAATTGTTGCGCCGTTATAATTGATGGAGAATTTACTTGAGCTAAAAGTATTAGTTGAAGTTCTCGAAATTACAGCTGATGTTAGTTTAACAGTTCCGGGTAGCAGATTTGGAAAGTTAAATTCGAAATTTTGATTGATGTCAACATCAAAAGCATCTCCATACCAGTTACGTCCCGATTTAATAAAATTATATTCATCTTTTTCATGAAAAGCACAATCAATAAACTGATTTACGGTTCTAGTTGCAGGTGTCCCAGTTAATGAAGGGATATCTTGAATGCGCTTTCCATTTCCATTATTATTAATAGTAATAAAGTAATAGGTAGAATCGCTAAATAAATTTTTCTTATGCGTAAATTTTTTATCTGTACTATTCCATTTCCAGGTATTTTGTTCAGTTCCGTAGAATAGAAAATAATCGCCATTGTTAAACAACCCATTATTGTCATTATCAAAAACCTTTATAGCATTTTCCTGCAAATCATCGTATCGAAAATCGTTGTTGGATAGCGGTAGCATTCCACCACCATTACCATATAATTTTAGTTCACTCGTGTTGATTTCATTTTTGATTAATCCGCTTTTTTGCAAGAAACTATAATCAACTTTATAGATTCCGTTTTCTGCAACTGATATTTTTATCCATTCTCCATTGGCAAGCACAGAATTACTGGTTGTTGCCGAAATTCTGCTGCTGTAAGTGGTATTGGTTTTTTGGATTTTAATGGATAAAGAATCAAGTTTTTCATATCCTCCGTTCGCGCTTTTTCTGAAGGGGATAATTGTTAAAATAGTGTAGGGTTGCCCTTTGGCTAATCCTACCTGACTCGTGATTGTTTTTTTATAATTAAGATTTAATGATTCTATTTCTTTGGACTCCATTACTGTGCAAGGCGAATAGTATTCGCTTATAATATTGTAAAGGCAATTCCCTTCAATGACTTTTTGAATTAATGGGTGGTGGTTTTCATCAGCAGAATAAATGCAGTTAGAGCAATTCAGAGTAGAATTATCAGCTGAATTTTCACTCGATAATATCCAGTTTGGACGAATTGTAATGGTTTGTGATTGCCCCAAAAAGGAAAGGCAGCTTAGTACAATAATTAATACAAATCGGGTTGATATGACTTTTTGCATCTTGTTATTTCAATCGTCCGAAGACCCTTTTTTATTTTTTTTTTGTAAAATAAGTGAATTCAAAGAAGAAAAATTAAATTTGTGGGATTGATGTATAACTTAATTTGCATCTTTGAAGTATAATTAGGAAAGTTTAACGGAGTCGATTTTGAGTTTATTGCAATTAAATTTCAGATTTTTGTAACAAATTCGATTGTTGCCGTATAAGTTTCCCGAAGTCAAAAGTAAATCATTATGATAAAGAGATTATTATTGGGATTGTTATTATTTGCTGGCCTTACAGCAACTGCCCAAGACCCTCAGTTTACGCAGTTTTATGCGAACCCGATGTATTTAAATCCTGCATTTGCAGGTTCAGCACGTTGTCCTCGCGTAAATATCAATTATCGAAATCAATGGCCTGCGTTAAAGAAAACGTATATTACAACATCTGCATCTTACGATCAGCACTTTGATATGTTGAATGGTGGTGTTGGTCTGATGGTAATGAATGATAAAGCTGGAGAAGGTACAATTGCTACTACAAATATTAGCGGCATCTATGCTTACCAGTTAAATCTGAATAGAAAACTTTCAATGCGTTTCGGATTACAAGGAACGTACGTTCAAAAGAAATTGGATTGGGATAAATTAACTTTCGGAGATATGATTGACCCTCGTTATGGGTTTGTTTATGAAACTCAAGAGGTTAGGCCAAAAGAATCTCGTTCATTTATGGACTTCTCGAGCGGTATGATTATTTACTCAAGTAAAGTTTATGGAGGTTTGGCTATTCATCACATGACTCAACCTGATGAAGCTTTTATCGTAAAAGGTTCTAGTAAATTGCCGATGAAAGTTACTGCTCACGTTGGTGCATTGTTGCCAGTAGGTGATGGCGCAGGAAGAGGTTACAGAGGAAATGTAAATAAGGATGAAGGTACTTTTATCTCACCTAATTTATTATATCAACAACAAGGTTCTTTTAATCAGTTAAACGTGGGTATGTACATTTTACACTCGCCAATTGTGGGTGGTTTATGGTACCGCGGTAACTTTGGAAAGGATAAATTTATTTCCAGCGACTCATTTATTGCATTAATCGGACTTCAAAGAGGGATGTTTAAATTTGGCTATAGTTATGACGTAACTGTTTCATCTTTAAGTAATTCAACTGGTGGTTCGCATGAACTTAGCTTAGGGTTGCAGTTTGAGTGTAAAGTAAAAAAGAAAAGATTCCGCGCAATAAGTTGTCCTAGTTTTTAGTTTATTTACCATATTTGCCAATTCAAAGCTTCAAACACATGAATATGAAAAGCCATTTGCTTCCAATCGCGGCTGTAGGAATGATGATTATCTCCTCTTGCAACAGCTATGAAAAGTCTGGTGCAACCAGTTGGAATTACAACGATGAGAAAAACGGGGGATTTGAGTCTGTTCCTTATATTGAACAAGAAACGGGTCCTGGTTTAGTATTAGTCGAAGGAGGTACCTTTACAATGGGACGTACTGAACAAGATGTTGTTCAGGATTGGGATAATATTCCTCGTCGTGCTACTGTAGCTTCTTTTTATATCGATGAAACAGAAATTTCAAATGAGTACTATCGTGAATATGTATACTGGTTAGAGCGTGTTTTCGGGACAGATTATCCTGAAGTTGCACGTAAAGCATTGCCAGATACATTAGTATGGCGTGATCGTTTAGCTTTTAATGAACCTTATGTAGAATTATACTATCGTCACCCCGCATATAAAGACTATCCTGTTGTAGGGGTTAACTGGTTACAAGCAAATGATTATTGTGCCTGGAGAACAGATCGTGTAAATGAGCAAATTTTAATTCGTGAAGGTATTTTACGTGTGAACCCAGCTCAAGTAAATGAAGATAACTTTAATACTGATGCATATCTTGCTGGTCAATACGAAGGTTTAGTAAAAAGTCCACTACAGGATTTAAATCCTAATATGGATACTCGAAAGGTTAGAATGGAAGATGGTATTCTTCTTCCTCGCTACCGTCTACCGACAGAAGCAGAATGGGAATATGCAGCGTTGTCATTAATTGGTCAAACTGTTTATGAAAACGTAAATAACCGTAATCTTTATCCTTGGCAAGGTCACGCAGTTCGTGATGCTGATGATAAATTTAAAGGTGAAATGTTAGCAAACTTTAAGCGTGGTCGTGGTGATATGATGGGAGTAGCAGGTAAGTTAAACGATAACGCAAGTATTACAGCTCCTGTTTATTCTTATTTGCCTAACGATTTCGGTTTATATAACATGGCAGGTAACGTTTCTGAGTGGGTAATGGATGTTTATCGTCCTCTTTCACACGAAGATGTATCCGACTTCAACTCATTCCGTGGTAACGTTTTCCAAACTCAAACTCGTGATGAAGAAGGTGCTATTGCTGAAAAGGATAGTTTAGGTAGAGTTACTTATCGTAATGTGACAGATGAAGAAGCTAGCACTAGAAGAAACTACAAAAAAGCAGATAATATCGGCTTTCTAGATGGTGATGATGAATTAGATGAAGATGGAAACGGATTAGGTTCTAAATATATGTCAGGAAAATCTACAATGATTGATGATAAAGCTCGTGTGGTAAAAGGTGGGTCTTGGAAAGATTTAGCTTATTACTTAACTCCAGGAACAAGAAGATTCCTAGATGAGAATCAGCAAACCGATTGGTTAGGATTCAGATGTGCCATGGCTCGTGTAGGAAGTCCTACCGGAATCAGTGGTGGCAAGAAAAAATAAAATTCAAAATAGAAAGGGACTTCGGTCCCTTTTTTTATTTAGCACCTTAGCGTTAATAAACTTATTTTTCTTGATTTTTTTCAAGCTTTGCATTCATTAAATTTGTTCGATACAATAAAAAAATGAAGGTCTATTATTTATTAAAAATTAAAGGGAAGGCTAAAATTCCCGATTACGTGCAGCTTAGAGATGATAAGTTTTCTTTATTGGCTTATTTTCGTTTAGATAGACCTGAAAAATCACTTACAAAAATCGGATTGGAAAATGAAGAAGCTCAAATAATGAGTTTCTTAAATGAAATACCATTTGGTAAAGTGAGTAAACTAGAATTAAATTAATGATTATGAATAGTCCTGTTGTTACCCTTAATGATATAGTTGTTTCTCACGATAGTCATGTTGTTTTAAATAATGTGTCACTATCAATTTATAAAGGCGACTTTGTATATATGATCGGCAAAACTGGAAGTGGTAAAAGTTCATTGTTACAACTTCTGTACGGTGAATTGCCAGTGGTAAATGGAACAGCAGAAGTTGTTGGCTTCGGATTGAATTCATTGAAATCGAAAATGATTCCTGAACTTCGAAAAAAAATCGGAATTGTGTTTCAGGATTTTCAATTGTTGACGGACCGCTCAGTGGAGGATAACCTTGTGTTTTATTTACAGGCAACAGGCTGGAAGTCCAAATCTGAAATTAAAGAAAGAGTTGATTTAGTTCTTGAAAGAGTAGGGCTTCTGACTAAAAGAAGTATTTTGCCAAATGGCCTTTCTGGTGGTGAGCAACAACGATTAGCAATAGCACGCGCACTTTTAAATGACCCTGAATTGATTATTGCTGATGAACCTACTGGTAACCTTGATCCCGATTCGAGTAATGATATTATGAAGTTGCTTTTTGAAGTCGCGAATAGCAATCGTGCTGTATTAATGGTGACGCATAATTATTCTATTATCGATCGTTTTCCTGCAAGAGTAATAAAAATTGAAAATGGTAAATTAATGGAGCTCGGAACTGAAGTGCAAAAGTGGGCTTCTTTAACTTGATAGTTTTTCAATTCCCTCATTAATTTTCGCGGCATTAAGTTTATTGTCAAAATATAAATTTAATTTTTGAATTCTTTTTTCTCTTTCATTCGAAGTAAATAAATTATTCAAATTAGCACTGATTAATTTTTTCATCTCCTCAGCATCTTTGGCGATTAATGTTAATTCAGGCAATGGGAACCCTTCAATCATTACTTCATTAACTATAACATGTTGGCCCTTATATAATGAATCAATTAGTTTTAATTTAACTCCTGTCGATTGAAATGTAGGAAGTACTATCACTCGAGCATTTGCAACTAAATCTGTGATTTCTTCATGACTTGGATTTTCAATAATGCAGATGTTATTTGTGGATTTGCTTTTTAAATAAGTGCTATTGCTGGATCCTGCAATGATGTATTTAACAGTGCTATCAGTAAAAACATGATTGATTAAATAATCAACCGCCGATAAGTTTTCTTCAACATTTAAATTGCCATGGTATAAAACATAAGGGGGCTCATCTTGAACTTGATTTGATGAAATAGCGTTTTCTTTAGTTGAAGAATGAAATGGAGGAATGGTGATGATGTTTTTGAATCCTGCTGTAGCAAGTTTATTTGCATCAGCATCTGATATTGTCAGATGAAATGCGGCATCTTTAACTTTATTAAGATAAGATCTAAGTTTTATCGACTCGATCCAGTAGTAGTATTTGTGGAGAATGTTATTTGATGATTTATATAATCCGAAGTAGTAGTCATGCTCAATGTTGTGGTGGCGGATAATACTTCTTTTGCGAATCGATGCATCTTCTGATACCAGTTTTGTAGTATGCAAGCCTTCGAATAATATTGGGAAATCAGTTTTGTTGAGATTTGCTTTTAACTCTTTTGAAGTTCTCGATTGAACGATATAAGGATTGATTGTAAGCTGTTGAAGGAGTCCATGTTTTCGTTTATATATAAATACCTCATCACAAATTTGATGGAGTATTTCAGAACTGTTATTGTGCTTAGTGAAAAAGTGTAAATGAATTTTTATTCCGATTTCAGAAAGCGATTTTAGTTTGTAATAAACATCAATTACTCCCCCGTAGTTAGGTGGGTAAGGATTGTCAAATGCAACTATATTTAGATGTTTATCCAATTTTTTTAAATATTGAAAGTAGTCTTTCTTTCTCCTTATCCCAATTTAATTCTTTCGCAGCAATAGTTGTGTTTGCTTCCCATTTTTTTATTTGATCATCCGACGACAACATTTCATCAATCAACCTTGAAATATTTTTAGGGTCATGGTCAGAACAAATTTTTCCAATGTTGTAACCGACAATAATGTTTTTTAATTCTGGTAGATCTGATGATAATACTGGAATTCCAGCATGAATGTAGTCAAACAGTTTGTTCGGTAAACTTAACTTGTAATTAATATTATTTGCTTTGTCTAGCGTAATGCCCAAATTACTCGCAGCTGTATATTTTCTTAAAATTCCTACTGGTTGCTTAGGGACAAACAATACACAATCTTTCAGATTTTTCTCGTTTACTATTTTTTTTAAATCTGCTATAACATCGCCACCACCAACAATCAATAATAAATAATCTGGTATGTATTGCATTGCCTCAACTAATTCTTCTGCACCTCGATCAATATTAATTCCTGCTCCTTGTAGAATAAGAATATTTTTCGCGATAGGCAATCCTAATTCTCTTCTTAAATTTTCCCGCTCACCTAAAAATGGTTTTGTAATTAAAGGAACATTTCTGATTACATTAAAATCTTTGTTGTATTCCTCTTTAAATAATCTTGCAATACTTTCATTTACTGTTATTGCGTAATCAACTTTGGGAAGACAATAACTTTCTATTTTTTTCCAGATTCGTTGAACTTTTGGGCGGTTTAAAAGTTCAGGAACTCCTGTAAAATATTCATGGCTGTCATACACCAATGGGATTTTCTTGAGTTTGGCTGCTAAAAAGTTAGCTGGTAAGGTGTCAAGGTCGTTACTTACGAGTATATCTGCATGGTGCCAAAGCAGAAACCAGAATAATCGAATATTGTACAACGCATAGAACATCGGTCCTTTTTCTGCCCATAATCTAAAGCGAAGGGTTCGGTAGCGCTTCGGACTTACTTCTGTACTGGTTTTCAATACTCTACCGATTACTAATACTCGATAGCCAGCCTCTTTTAAGGTTGTTGCTGTACGATTTAC
>CANGJU010000041.1 GCA_947453935.1 Bacteroidota bacterium
ACATGGGTAGGATTACAAGTAACTAATTCAGGACAATCAGCATCAGGTAATAGTATACAACGCGTGAATAATGCGGGAGCTAAATTGTGCGGTACCGATGGAATTGTGGTAGATGCACAAACAACAAACATGACCATACCTGTTGGTATTGCACAAGACGATCAAAATGCAATTCTAGTTTATTATACTGGAGGGTTTAATCAGGTGTCTATTAAAGCAACACTAATTGATTCAATTGGAGTAAAGCAATGGGCCTTTAATGAAAAAGCAATTAATGTAACTGCAAGCAATAAAGACGATATTGGAATTACAAGAGTAAGTAATCATCAGTTAATTGTAACGTGGACGGATACCCGTAATGATTATGGTATTTATGCTCAAAATATAAATGATGATGGAACATTAGGACCAATGGCTGTTGGATTAAACAATATTCAAGATAATTCAGGTATCCAGATTATTCAAAATCCTTCAAGCATTCTACACTTAATAAGTAATGCTAGTATCGAAGAAGTTCAGATTTATAATTTCAGCGGACAATTAGTTTATTCGAAAATCGGGCATGATAATACAGAATTATCAATTCCTTTAACGAATAATTTTACACCAGGGAATTATATAATACGGGTGAATAGAAAAGCGAGTCTTAAATGGATAAAACAATAATCAAGTATAAATGAAAACGGGACCATTTTGGTCCCGTTTTTTTTATTGTTGTTGGTAGTAATTCGGATTGAGTGCTGAATACTTTTGAATTTTCTGTTCCATTTCTTTTGCAACATCTGCATGTCCGTATTGTCGTGCCATGCGGATTAATTCACCGTATATTGCAAAGGCTTGATTCGATTCTCTATCAACAGATGAGAAATAAGAGGTTCGTTTTAAGGATAAATAATAATCTAATTCATTCTCGTAAATTGCTGCTAGTCGTTTAGTAATAGCAACTCCCATATCATCCGCATGCTTTCTTCTCGCTTCTGGTAATTCAACCGACGACATTGTCATTCGGTTCATCGGATTAAGCGTATCATTCGGATTTGCTTTTTGTGCAGCGATGAAATATAATTCAATCGGACGTAACAACATTACATTATAGGCAACTCTGTTATCAGGCATCTCATCATTCATTTTATCTAATACCTTAATGGCTGAATCTTTTTTACCAGACTCTAATAATGATTCTGCTAAGCGAGCAAAGTTATTACGGAAGTTCATCGTCATACCAATATTTGTCTGATCAAGATAAACGCCTTCTTTATTCATATTACCCCACAAGAATTTATTCATCATGTTGTTATACATCACATCATTATCTACTCTTCCTGTTTGTCCGTTTGGATCTGCAGAACGTGGATTTTTAATTGGAACAAAACGATAAGCCAATCCTTCTAACTGGAAGTAAGGTTCAAGGTTCATGTAATTTTCGCTTCCAACTGTTACAGCAAAATAAATAGGACGCTTCCAATCGTTGTTAGCAATCATATCTAAAATCATTAGATCTGCTTTCATCAAATAATTTTTATTCAAATCCCAGTAAATGGTATCTACAATTTTGTTCGCATCTTCTGGCTTAACAATACCTGATGCAATAACCGCTTTTTTATCAACTGGAAGCATGAATTTTTTAGTTGGGAAGAAACTCAATGTTACTCCACTCTGCGTTTGAACTTTTGCATTCGGTTCTTCCGACTTAATAAAGTTCATCACATCTTTTAAGTTGATATATCCTTCTGCACTTACTCTTCCTTCAGCATACGGAACATAATCTCTTGTACCTTGTTCGTATTGCTCGTGTGTAAAGCTAATCGGTAATGCATCACTTTGATAAGCCTTACGTTTCATTTGATCAATGTACCAATCGGTGTTTAATAAACTTAAGTTTACAATTCTGATATCAGGGCGAATGCCTTCAACATCCTGTGCATACCAAAGCGGGAATGTATCATTATCGCCATTGGTAAAGATGAGCGCATTTGGAGCACAACTTTGTAAATAGTTATGTGCAAAATCTCGTGAAGTATAACGGTGAGAACGATTGTGATCATCCCATCCGTCTTTTGCCATTAGCGTTGGTGCCGCCAATAAACAAATCACAGTCGATAAAACAGCAGCAGTTTGTCCGTTTACTTTTTTACTGATCGCATCAATCAATGCTAATGTTCCTAAGCCAATCCAGATTGCAAATGCATAAAACGATGCAGCATAAGCATAATCACGTTCACGTGGTTGATATGGATATTGATTCAGATAAAGCACAATGGCTAATCCTGTAAAGAAAAACAATAACATCACCGTCCAGAAATCATTTTGCTTAGCACGTTTGTAATGCCATATCATACCAATTACTCCTAACAAGAAAGGCAGCAAGTAAAAACGATTGTATCCTTTGTTGGTTTTTGCGCTTTCAGGTAAGCTGTCTTGCGGACCTAACCGAGCTTCATCCAAGAAGGTAATTCCTGAAATCCAGTTTCCTTTTGTGATCCCACCGTGACCTTGAATATCATTCTGACGTCCAGAGAAATTCCACATGAAATAACGCCAGTACATATGAATAATCTGATAGTTCCAGAAGAACTTTAAGTTTTGAGCAAACGTTGGCTTTCCATCGCCCGTAATGCCGGCCCATTCTTTATAAGCCTGAATATGGCTTTCCTGAGCACTATACATACGAGGGAAAATAGTACAGTTAGCAGGATCAAAAACAGGCGTTTGCTTTTGACCACTTATTACATACTTACCATCTTTTGCAGCATACTGATTAGCTCCGTTCTCAATGCTAACTTGTTCCGCATTGTAATACTGACCGTAGAACAAAGGACGATCGCCATATTGCTCACGATTGATATAGCCTAATAAATTGAAAACCTGCTCTGGGTTGTTTTCATCCATTGGAGGATTTGCCATTGAACGAATAACAATCATTGCGTAAGAAGAATACCCCAAAAGAATAAAAGAAAAGCAAAGAATACCCAAGTTTAATAGAGGCTTGTTCTTTTCAACCGAGTGTTTTAATCCGTAAACAACACCTCCAATCAACAATACAATGAAGAATAAAAATCCTGACCAGAATGGTAATCCGAAGCTGTTTACAAATAATAAATCAAACTTTGATGCAAGGCTTACTAGGCCAGAGATAATTCCGAATTGTACAATACCTAAAATTAAGACACCTGCAATTGATGTTTTGATCACACCTCCTAACGAAGGTTTGTTTTTCTTGAAATAGTAAATGAACGCTAATGCAGGAATAGTTAATAAGTTCAATAAGTGAATACCGATGGATAATCCCATCAAGTAGGCAATTAATATAATCCATTTGTTGGCGTCTTTTTCTTCGGAAGCATCCCACTTAAACATCACCCAGAATACAATAGCTGTAAAGAAAGAAGAAGAAGCGTAAACCTCGCCTTCCACTGCCGAAAACCAGAATGAATCACTGAAAGTATAGGCTAACGAACCTACTAATCCAGCTCCCATAATTCCAATTAGTTGTGCATTGGTAACTTCTCCGCTCTTAGCAACAATCTTTTTAGCAATAGCCGTGATTGTCCAGAATAAAAATAGAATGGTAAATGCGCTCATTAATGCTGATAGAACGTTAACCATTACAGATACCAATCGGATATCACCGCCTGATGCCAAGCTAAATACTCTTCCAAGCATTAAGAACAAGGGTGCTCCAGGAGGGTGACCTACTTGAAGTCGGTAAGAAGATGCGATGAACTCACCGCAATCCCAGAAACTGCCAGTTGGTTCAATAGTGCTTAAATACACGAACGCCGAAATTGCAAAAGCAATCCATCCGAAGAGATTGTTAATACGCTTATAATGATTCATATTTATAGAATAAGATGGGCGAATTTAAGAATTATTTAGAAGGGGAATATCAGCAATAGGTTAAACATCAAAAAGATTTATTCATTGCGCTGTTTAATAAAATTTAACTTAATACGGAAGGGCCTCCAAGGTATAGCCTTGTAGTTTTAGTTTTTGTAATAATTCAGGTAGAACAGCTAGTACATTTTTCTTTGCTTTTTCGCTGTCGTGAAAAACGATGATGGAACCAGGCTTAATATTTCGTAACACATTGCGTAGTATTTTTTCCGGTGGCAGTGTCGCATCATAATCCTTGCTTAAAATATCCCACATAATTACCTTGTCCTGTTTTTGAATGGTTTGAAGAGGATTCAAAAGGATGCGTCCGTAAGGGGGGCGAAACAAATTGCTCCCGGCTAATTCACGGCCGTTATGGTAATCATTTAAGTAATCAGCAGGTTTTGATTTCCATCCGTTTAAATGAGAATAGGTGTGAGAACCAATGTGATGCCCCTTTGCTTTGACTAAATTAAATAACTCAGGGTGTTTTTCGATGTTTTTACCAATGCAAAAAAAGGTGGCTTTGGCTTGATGTTCATCGAGCAGTTCAAGTATTTTTTCAGTAACCACCGGAGTTGGACCATCGTCAAACGTTAAGTAAATAGTCTTGCCCTGGCCGGGTAACGTCCATATTGCCTGCGGATAAATCCATCTAATAAAGGGTGGTGGGTAGACCATTATGCATCAAAAATAGCTTTCTTTACAAATAATTAATTTAGAATTGGCAATATTTGAAAATTGAAGAGTAAATTTGCTTCCCCAAAAATCGGGAATAAAAACAAAAACCTATGAAGAAAACATTTACGTTTTGTATCACAAAAATCGCAATGGTATTTGCAGTGGCAATACTAATGACCAACATGGTTAATGCGCAAGGATTAGTAATTAATGAAATCGATTACGATCAGCCAGGTGTTGATAGCGCTGAATATGTAGAACTATATAACGCAGGTCCAAACCCAGTTAACTTAGGAGATTTCAGATTAATGTTATTTAATGGCAGCACCAGCGGAACAACGGGTAACAAACCTTATGATTCGATTGTGCTTCCTTCTCAAACATTAAGCGTAGGAGCTTTCTTTGTAATCTGTGGTAACTCAGGCAAAGTTCCAAATTGTAATTTAACATTTGCTGCTGCTACCAATTGTATTCAAAATGCAGCATCTGCTACAGCAACTACTCCATCTCCTGATGCAGTTTATTTACAAGATATTCAACAAGGAAATATTTTTGATGCGGTTAGCTACGAAGGCGACTGTATTGCCCCTTATTTAGAAGTTGCTGGCGTACCTTCTGGAAACAGTGATACTATTGTTGCAGATTCAGTTTTGGCTAAATATTTCAGTATTGGAAGATATCCTGATGGAACAGATTCAGACAATAACTCGGTTGATTTTAGACATATGTGCTCTACACCGGGAGCGGCTAATGCTGCTAATGATATTGGTTGTGTAACTGCAATTGCAGAAGTAAAATCAGCAATGAATATCTTAGTGTATCCAAATCCAACTCGTGGTTTATTACACATCGACATGACGAAAGATTATTTCAAACAAGTAAAAATTTCGGTAATTGATTTATTAGGTCGTGAAGTAAAATCAGCTGATTTAGGCGATTTCGATGCGATTTATTCAATGAATTTATCAGACTTAAACAAAGGAGTTTATATTGTTAAAATTGAAACAGCAACAGGTAGCATGCTACAACGTGTAGAGCTTTCTAAATAATTGCTAAAACATAATTTTGAGAAACCCCGAGCTTTAGCCTCGGGGTTTTTTTATTGATGCCAAACCGATTTTAACCCATTTTTTTAGGAGATTAACCAAAATAGGAGGAGAAATAGCGTTGGTCCGTTGCATTATTGTATCATCAAAACGCACAATATGATAACAGATGCACTTTCAGTAGATAAATTTAATTCTCTCAACTTTGATGAGAAAGCCTGGCATGTGTGGCACCACGCCAACTTTTTAATGGTTCGCCAGAATAGCTATTACCGTGTGAACTTGTATTACATGAATGGTTATTATATTCAACTGTGGTATCATGTAAAGCGTAATCGTATAGCTAAAATTGCAGCTACCCGATCTGAACGCATCGTAGATGCTTACCTTCCGAACATATCAATTGAAAACCTGATATTGAATTAAAAACAGTTCTCTTCAAACCGAAAAATCCCGAGGAAGTTCCCCCGGGATTTTTTTATTGATTAATATTTTTCTATAAAGGAATATTCCCGTGTTTCTTCTTGGGTAATTTAACCGCTTTATTTTCGAGCATCTTAAAGGCTTTAATTAATTTACCTCTGGTTGCTTCTGGCATTATTACCTCATCAACATATCCTCGCTCCGCTGCTCTATAAGGATTCGCAAAGTGATTAACATACTCTTCTTCTTTCTCTTTTAGCTTTTGTTGAGGATCGGCAGAAGCAGCAATTTCATTCTTGAAAATAATTTCTGCAGCACCACGTGCACCCATAACCGCAATCTCTGCTGTTGGCCAAGCATAATTCATATCAGCACCAATATGCTTCGAGTTCATTACATCATAAGCACCACCATATGCTTTACGTGTAATAACCGTAATACGAGGAACCGTTGCTTCACTAAATGCGAATAATAATTTGGCTCCATTGGTAATGATACCATGCCACTCCTGATCAGTACCTGGAAGAAATCCTGGAACATCTTCAAACACTAACAAAGGAATATTAAAGCAATCGCAAAAGCGAACAAAACGCGCTGCTTTTGTGGAGGAGTTAATATCTAATACGCCTGCTAAAAATGCTGGCTGATTCGCAACAATACCTATCGACTTTCCACCTAAGCGAGCAAATCCAACTACAATGTTTTCTGCAAAGTTTTTATGGACTTCAAAAAAGCCTTCGCCGTCATCATCAATAACCTGTTCAATTACTTCACGAATATCATAAGGCTGATTTGGATTATCAGGAATAATTGTATTCAAAGCAACACGTGTTTCATCACCTTCTGTGTACGGTAATGCAGGTGCATCTTCTTCGCAATTAGAAGGAATGTAACTTAATAATCGTTTGATGTTTTGAATGCATTCAATTTCATTAGCACATGAAAAATGGGTAACACCCGATTTAGAGCTATGTGTTGAAGCACCCCCTAATTCTTCACTTGTTACTTCTTCGTGCGTAACGGTTTTTACCACATTAGGGCCTGTAACAAACATGTAGCTGGTGTTTTCTACCATCATGATAAAGTCGGTAATTGCTGGCGAATAAACAGCACCTCCAGCACATGGTCCCATGATGGCACTGATTTGCGGAATTACTCCCGAAGCCATCGTGTTACGATAAAATATATCCGCATAACCACCTAATGAAACAACACCTTCCTGAATCCTTGCTCCACCTGAATCATTTAATCCGATAACCGGTGCACCATTTTGCATCGCAAGATCCATAATACGGCAAATTTTTTCTGCATGAGATTCTGAAAGCGAACCTCCAAAAACAGTAAAATCTTGCGCGAATACGTATACCATTCTACCGTTAATAGTTCCGTATCCTGTTACAACACCATCTCCTAAATATTTCTCGCGGTCAAGTCCGAACTCTGTAGAACGATGCGTTACAAACATGCCTATTTCTTCAAACGAATTTTCATCGAGCAAAAAATGTAAACGCTCACGCGCCGTCAATTTTCCCTTCTTATGCTGTGCTTCTATTCGCTTTTCACCGCCACCTAATTGTGCCAGTGCTATTTGATTTTCGAGTTGTAAGGTTTTATCCGACATAAAATAATATTGATTTGCAAAGGTAGTCCAATTACTAATTTAATCGCTTTTTATTAATGTGCTTCGAGCCAGTTTTTACCAGTTCCGATTTCAACTTCTACTGGGACACTAAGCGGTAATGCATGTTTCATTTTTTCAGCCACCAGACTTTTCATTGTTTCTAATTCTGGCAGATAAACATCAAACACCAATTCATCATGCACCTGTAATAACATTTTCGATTTTAAATTCATCTCCGTCATTGCTTTATTCAGATGAATCATAGCAAGTTTAATCATATCAGCTGCTGATCCCTGAATAGGAGCATTAATCGCGTTACGTTCTGCAAAGCCTCTTACAGTTGCATTATTCGAGTTAATATCACGCAAGTATCTTCTTCTTCCTAAAACAGTTTCCACATATCCTTTTTCTTTTGCTTGCGCGATGCTGCTATCCATAAAATCTTTGATGTATGGATACTTGATAAAATACTGATCAATAATTTCAGCAGCTTCTTTACGAGGAATATTTAATCGCTCACTTAATCCGAATGCACTGATTCCATAAATAATTCCGAAGTTGACCATCTTGGCTTTACGACGCATATCGGATGTAACTTCGTCTAAAGCAACACCAAATACTTTCGATGCTGTTGCTGTATGTACATCTAAATTATGATGAAACGCTTCGAGCAACCCTGGGTCTTTACAAAGCTCAGCCATGATTCGTAATTCAATTTGCGAATAATCGGCAGAGAGTAAAATATGATCTTCGTTGCGAGGAACAAATGCTTTACGAATTTCTCTTCCGCGTGCAGTACGAATTGGAATATTCTGAAGGTTTGGATTATCAGAACTCAAACGACCTGTAACAGCTACCACTTGATTAAACGAAGTGTGAATTCTTCCTGTTCTTGCATTAACCATTTGCGGTAATGCATCAACGTAAGTGCTCTTTAATTTTACGAGTTCGCGATAATCTAAAATTTTATCTACAATAGGATGCTTGCCTGTAAGCTTTGATAAAATATCTTCACCGGTAGCATACTGTCCTGTTTTTGTTTTCTTTGGCTTATCTACAATTTTCAATACTTCAAATAAAATATCGCCAACCTGTTTAGGAGATGATATATTAAATGGAGTTCCCGCTAACGTCTGAATTTCTTTATCAATTGCTTTTATTTCTTCCTCTAGCGATTTACTTAATTCCTTCAAAGCATCAACATCTAATTTGATTCCTTCGCGCTCCATTGCGCCTAATACAGAAATCAATGGCTCTTCTACTTCGTGATATAATTTTTCAGTGTTGGTATCATGAAGCATTGGTTCAAACTTCTTCTTCAATTGCAATGTAACATCTGCATCTTCCGCAGCATACTCGGCAATAGTTTCAGTATCCACAAAGCGCATACTCATCTGATCCTTTCCTTTTTTTCCAATCAATTCTTCAATCGAAACAGGAGCGTATTGCAAATAAGTTTCTGCAAGTACATTCATGTTATGGCGCATCTCAGGCTGGATTAAATAATGCGCCACCATGGTATCGAACAAGGGACCTTTAACCTCGACATCATACCACTTCAGTACGGTCATGTCATACTTAATATTCTGTCCAATTTTAACGATAGTCGGATGCTCATATACAGGTTTGAAATAGCTTAGAATTTCTTTTGCTTTATCAAAACTAGAAGGAATTGGAATATACCATCCTTTGTGTTCTTCAATAGAAAACGATAATCCTACGAGCTCAACCTGGTTGGCATCAATCCCTGTTGTTTCAGTATCAAAACTTACTTCTTTTGCACCTAGTAATTCTTGCGCTAACGATTGATATCCTTCAATAGTATCAACTATTTTGTAATCGTGAGTTGTATTTTTAATGGTGTTATAAGTAACCGATTCAACAGGTTCTTCATCGGGTATAACGGCAGGACTAGCCGTAGTGTTAGAAGAGAATAAATCTTGTTGTCCGTTTTTGTTTTCTACCGGAGCTTCAATTACTTCTCCTAGAATAATTTGTCCTAAACGACGAAATTCTAATTCGTTAAACAGATTACGAATGCCTTCTCTATTTATTTCTTTTACAGCTAGTTCTTCTTCATTAAACGTTAAAGGCACATCGCAGTGTATAGTCGCTAATTGTCGCGACATATAAGCTAATTCTTTATGTGCTTCTACTTTCTCTTTTAATTTCCCTTTAAGTTGGTCAGTGTGGTTATACAAATTTTCGATTGTTCCATATTGCTGGATTAATGTGGTAGCAGTTTTCTCTCCTACTCCTGGAATACCTGGAATATTATCTACCGAATCACCCATCAAACCAAGAATGTCAATTACCTGATTAGGGCGTTCAATTCCGTAACGTGCACACACTTCTTTCACCCCTAAAATTTCTGCACCTGCGCCACTGCGAGCTGGTTTATAGATCAACACATTGTTGGTTACCATCTGACCATAATCTTTATCAGGCGTCATCATGTACGTAACAAATCCTGCCTGCTCAGCTTTGATAGAAAAAGTTCCAATGATGTCATCGGCCTCGTAGCCGTCTAATTCAACAACTGGAATATTAAAACAGCGAATTATTTCTTTGATATAAGGAATAGATTTTCTTAAATCTTCTGGCATCTCTTCGCGATGCGCTTTATAAGCTTCAAATGCATCATGTCGGTGAGTAGGAGCCGATGTATCAAAAACAACCGCAATATGTGTAGGCTTTTCTTTTTTCAATACATCGAGTAAAGTATTGGTAAAGCCAAACATGGCCGAAGTATTTAACCCTTTTGAATTTACACGATGGTTGGTGCTGAAAGCGAAATAGGCTCTGTAAACCAAGGCAAAGGCATCGAGCAAAAAGAGTTTTTTAGGATGGTCTTGTGTCATTTATCTTATTTGAAGGCATAAAGTTAAATGCAAAAAGGCTTCGTACCTTTGTAAACAAATTAATTTAAATGAATATTGAAGAATTAAGATTGTATTGCATTGCGAAAAAGGCAGTTAATGAGTCCTTTCCGTTTGATGAAGACACGCTTGTTTTTAAAGTGATGGGGAAAATGTTTGCCTTGGTAAGTATCTCCGAAGCGGAGAGCGTGAATTTGAAATGTGATCCGGAATATGCTATTGAGTTACGAGAGAAATTTACAAGTATACGAGCAGGTTTTCACATGAACCATAAACACTGGAATACGGTACTATTCAATGATGATGCATCCGACAAATTAATTTATCAGCTTATTGACCATAGTTACGAAATGGTAATTAAAGGTTTTACAAAAAAGCTCAGGCAGGAGTACGAGCAACTCAGCGATCAATAGACTTTTTTAGTCGTGGCTACTTTCATTTTGTTCGTAGCATCCGAATAAAAGAAATAAAAATAATCGGGGCCATATGTAATCTTTGTTTTCTTTTCTATTTCACTTTGCGACATTCGAAAATTTCTGATTTTAATGACACCTTTTTTGTTTTCAATCGACATAAATTTACTCGAAGAAAAATCATCAACCTGAATTACTTCAAAGCAATTACCGAAGAAATCATCAAGTAGTTTATCGCTCGTATATAGATGTGTGTTATTACTGATTTTTTCAAGATTAAAATAGTTGGCAATAGCTTTGAAACCACCAGCCTTTGTTAATGATGAAAATGGGTCATATATATATTTATTCGAATCATTCAGTTGATTTTTTAAATCTTCGTTTGAGTGGATTAAATACTCAAAACAAGCCAACTTTTCATTGGTAATATTAACACATTTATAGGTTATTTCACCATCATATCGAAAATCGATTTCAAATAAAAGCTCCTTGCATTCATCATCCACGCTGATTATATAAATATTTTTTACGCATTCAAGTTCTTTTAATGCCGATTGAATATCGAGCATAGGAGAAAGTTTTATTAGCATGTGCACATTAAACTGCTTGAAATAATCAATCAGTAACTGCAAATCAGGCTGCATGTCTTTTAGCAGAAACACGCGATTTTTATTTTCATTTCGGCGAGATGGATCTACATAAACACAATCTAATGCAGCAAGTCCTTGATAGTTTAAAAATTCCTCTGCTGATGAATGATAAAAGTCTACATTTTTTGCCCCTAAAACATTAAAATTATGCTGAGCTATTTCAAAGCGAGTTAAGTTGGGTTCAACATAAAGTAATCTTTTTGCTTTTAGGCTGATAAAATAACTATCAATTCCTAATCCCCCGGTTAAGTCTGCGACTTCTAATCCCTCTAATAAATTACTTTTGAAGCGGGCTGTTAATTCCGAAGAGCATTGTTCCATCGCGGTTTTATCAGGGTAAACGAGATCCTCGTGCAGTGCCCAGCTTGGAATTTTTCTTTCTGCAATAGCACGTCCCTGAATTTGCGTTAAAATAAAAGCGGTTGAATCATCCTTTTTGTTGGCCCATTTTAAAGCTAATGATGCCACATTTTGACCCTTGTTTTCGCGGATTTTCTGGATGAGTTCCTCGTTTTTTAGGAATGATTGCCAATTCATGGGTTCAAAGATGCAAAATAGTCCTCCATAAGAGTGATATATTTTCAATATTTTATGGCTCGCCCACTACAATTTCTGATATTTGCAACGCTAAATAAAGAACATGAAAAAACTGGTTAATTATTTTTTACAAGGCCTACTATTTATAGTCCCTGTTGCGGTTACAGTTTATGTAGTGATTAATGCTGTTGTATGGCTGGATAATTTGCTTCCTGTTAAGGTTCCTATCCCAGTGCCAGGTGCCGAAAGTTTTAATCTTCCAGGATTAGGAATTCTTTTGATTGTAAGTATCATAACGACTGCTGGTTATATCGGAACTCGATTCGTTAGAAATCCAGTGTTTGCGATTTTCGAAGGGTTGATAGAACGAACTCCGCTTTTAAAATTAATTTATTCGTCAGTAAAAGATTTGATAGAAGCTTTCGTTGGAGAAAAGAAGAGTTTTACTAAGCCTGTATTGGTTACAATGAATAATAATCCTCCAATTCAACGAATCGGGTTTGTAACAGAAGATGATTTAACGGAATTAGGTCTTGGAAAAGAAAAAATGGCTGTGTATTTACCTTTCTCTTATGGTTTTAATGGACAGTTAGTAATCGTTGAATCGAGCAATGTACAAAAGCTCGATGCTTCAGGAACGGAGATGATGAAGTTTGTAATATCAGGAGGAGTAACAGATATTTAGTATGAAAACATTAACTGCAATTTTATTTTTTTTATTTGTTTCTGCTTTCGGATTTTCTCAATCAGTGATTGTTGATGAAGGATTAGAAAAATTAGGCGGAGCATACAATACTGCTATTAGAGTTTATGTCCCTTATGCTAATGACGATTTATTAGCGGATAAATGGGTTGATTTTCTAAAAGAGAACAAGGCCAAAGTGAAAAAATCGAAAGAAGAAATTAATGCTAAGAATGTTGTCATTAATGGATTAGGTGCTGATACGCTTATCGTTTATTCTACAATAACACCTGTTGATTCGGGATTGCAATTAGCCGCAGTATTCATGCGTGAAAACATTGCCATATCTACCAAGAGTCACCCGAAAGAAGCATCATGGCTTATTAAATTTTTAAAAGACTGGGGTAAAAATATTTCGAATCAAGCGTTACTGAATAAAATTGAAGATCAAGAAGTCATATTGAAAGATAAAGGCAAGGACAAGAAAAGTCTTGAAAACAATACTGACTACCTCGAACAAAGTAATGCCAATATGAAAAAACAAATTAGCGATAACGAAAAACGAATTGACGATAATAAAATCAAAATAAAAAACACGATTGCCGAAATGGATAGTGTTAATGTTTTAATTCAGCAAATAAAATTTCAACAGCAAAATTTAAAATGAGTAGTGCAGACAATATTTTAATACTAGGTTCAGGTGGACAAATTGGAACCGATTTAGTTCATACGCTGAGAACAGAATTAGGTGGAGACCGTGTAATTGCAGCTGATGTAAAAGATCAGGAAGGATATTTAAAAGAAAGTGGTCCGTTTTATAAACTGGATGTGATGGACGCACAAGCTATCGCAGATGTAATAAGAGCAAATAAAGTAAAGCATGTTTATTTACTGGCTGCTTTGTTAAGTGCAACAGCAGAACAAAAAATGAAAATGGCCTGGAAGTTAAATATGGAAGGCTTGTTTAATGTGCTTGATATTGCAAAAGAACTGGGAGGCATGCGTATTTTCTGGCCAAGCAGTATTGCTGTTTTTGGTCCTACCACACCAAGAGTAAATACTCCGCAGTTTACCACAATGGAACCTACAACGGTCTACGGAATTAGTAAACAGGCGGGTGAGCGTTGGTGCGAATATTATTTCAACAAATTTGGTGTTGATGTACGCAGTATTCGTTACCCTGGTTTAATTAGTTACAAGGCACAGCCAGGTGGAGGTACTACTGATTATGCAGTAGATATTTATCATCAGGCTCTTGATAAAGGCTCTTACAATTGTTTCTTGAAAGAAGATAGTGCATTACCAATGATGTATATGCCCGATGCAATTCGTGCAACATTAGAATTGATGAATGCCGATTCAGATAAAATAAAAATTCGTAGTAGTTACAATTTAGCAGGTATCAGTTTTACTCCGAAAGAAATTGCGAACGAAATCAAAAAACATATTCCTGAATTTCAAATTTCTTATGAACCCGATTTTCGTCAGGCAATAGCCGATTCATGGCCAATGTCGATAGATGATACTCGTGCACAAG
>CANGJU010000042.1 GCA_947453935.1 Bacteroidota bacterium
ATTTGCTATGTATATTAATCATTAAAATAAAAGACGAAGAATATGTCACGCGTAGGAAAACTACCCATTCAAATACCAGGCGGAGTACAAGTGAGTGTTAATGGCACTGAGGTATCCGTAAAAGGACCAAAAGGTTCTTTGACTCAAAAGATCGATGATGGCATCAATGTAAATATTGAAGGTTCTGAAATCGTTTTGACTAGAGCAACAGATCAAAAGAGACATCGTGCGATGCATGGTTTATACCGCGCATTAATCAATAATATGGTTACTGGTGTTTCTTCAGGATATAAAATCGAACAAGAATTAGTTGGGGTAGGTTATCGTGCTACAAATCAAGGAAACACACTTGATTTAGTATTAGGTTACTCTCACCATGTAGTTTTCGAATTGCCTGATGAAATTAAAGTTTCTACTCGCCAAGATAAAGGACAAAATCCGATTATCACACTGGAAAGTCATGATAAGCAATTATTAGGACAGGTAGCAGCGAAAATTAGGTCATTACGTAAGCCTGAGCCATACAAAGGAAAAGGTATTAAGTTCGTTGGCGAATCATTACGTCGTAAAGCAGGTAAATCAGCTTCTAAAAAATAATAAAATTCAGTCACTCATAAAGTGGTTATTTGAATCATGCAAGATAAAAAGATATTACGCAGAAATAAGATACGCTCACGTATCCGCAAGACCGTAAACGGCACGGCAGAATGCCCAAGATTATCCGTATTTCGTTCTAACAAGGCAATCTATGCTCAGATAATTGACGATTTAAAAGGTCATACAATTGTTGCTGCTTCATCAATGGAAAGTGGAGTAGATAAGAAAACGAACAAAGTTGATCAGGCAATCGCCGTTGGTAAATTAGTAGCACAGAAAGCTACGGCAGCTGGTGTATCAGCAGTAGTTTTTGATCGTGGTGGTTATTTATATCATGGTCGTGTGAAAGCATTAGCTGAAGGGGCTCGTGAAGCAGGACTTAAATTTTAATTATTAACGATAGACATTCATTAACAAGATGATTCAAAATAGTAAACGTGTAAAGTCAACTGATACAGAACTTCACGATAAATTAGTAGCAGTAAACCGTGTTACCAAAGTAACTAAGGGTGGACGTGCATTTGGATTTGCAGCGATTGTTGTTGTAGGTGATGAAAAAGGTGTAGTAGGTCATGGTTTAGGAAAAGCAAAAGAAGTTTCTGATGCAGTTACTAAGTCTATTGATGATGCTAAGAAAAACCTTGTAAAAGTTCCGGTTCACAGAGGTACTGTTCCTCATGAGCAAGAAGGAAAGTTTGGTGGAGCAAGAGTATTCTTAAAGCCAGCAGCTCCGGGAACAGGAGTAATTGCAGGTGGTGCGATGCGTGCAGTATTAGAAAGCGTTGGAATTACAGATGTACTTGCTAAGTCTAAGGGATCGTCAAACCCTCACAACGTAGTAAAAGCTACAATCGATGCATTATTAAAAATGCGCGATCCTCATGCGGTAGCTATGCAAAGAGGAGTTGAATTATCAAAAGTATTTAACGGCTAAGATCAATTTATATAAAAAGCAGAACTGAAAATGGCAACATTATCAATTACACAATTAAAAAGCGGAATTGACCGTAGCGAAAATCAAAAGCGTACTTTAAAGGCTTTAGGTCTTCGTATGCACAAAACGGTTGAGTTAAACGACACACCTCAGTTAAGAGGGATGATAGCAAAAGTGTCTCATTTAGTTAAAGTAGTAGAAAACTAATCCTTAGGATATAAATAATATCTCATTATGGAATTAAATAATTTAAAACCTGCGAATGGCGCAGTAAAAAATAGAAAAAGAATAGGTCGCGGAGCAGGTTCTGGTCACGGTGGAACATCTACACGTGGACACAAAGGTGCTGGATCTCGTAGTGGAAATAGTCGTAAGATTGGATTCGAAGGGGGACAAATGCCTTTACAACGTCGCTTACCTAAATTCGGATTTAAAAATATCAACCGTGTAGAATACACAGGTATTAATTTGGATGTTTTAGAGAGATTAGCTGCACAGGGTACAACTGAGTTTACTCATGAGACTTTCGTTCAGAAAGGTTTAGCATCGAAAAATGATTTAGTGAAAATATTAGGGCGTGGAGTTTTTACTTTAAAGGTTAATATTACAGCACACGCTTTCTCATCAACAGCAAAAGAAGCAATTGAAAAAGTAGGCGGAAGCACCGCAACTCTATAAGCGCTTATGAAAAACTTTATCCAGACCCTACAGAACATCTTCAAGATTGACGATCTTAAAACAAGAATCGTTAATACAATTTTGTTCTTATTAATTTATCGTCTTGCAGCACATGTTGTATTGCCAGGGGTAGATCCTGCTCAATTATCCGGTTTAAAAAACCAGACTTCAGGCGGTATTTTAGGCTTGTTGGATATGTTCGCCGGTGGAGCTTTTTCACAAGCTTCAATTGTTGCATTAGGTATTATGCCTTACATTTCAGCATCAATCGTTGTTCAATTGTTAGGTATTGCAGTTCCGTACTTCCAAAAATTACAGAAGGAAGGAGAAAGTGGTAGAAATAAGTTAAACCAATTTACACGTATCTTAACGGTTATTGTTGTAATGTTTCAGGCTCCTGGTTATTTAATTAACTTAAAGACTCAGGCTCCGGGTGCTATTATCGCTTACACTAATCCAGGAATTATTTCTCCTACTTTCTTTATGGTAATGGCAACATTAATCATCATCGGAGGTACATTATTCGTGATGTGGTTAGGAGAGCGTATTACTGAAAAGGGGATTGGTAATGGTATTTCATTAATTATCATGACAGGTATCATCGCTCGTTTGCCATTTGCATTACGTGATGAGTTCTTTTCACGATTGAATGAGCAAGGTGGTGGTTTAGTTGTATTCTTGATCGAAATTGTTGCATTGTTCGCAATCGTAATGTCGGTAATCTTGTTAGTTCAGGGAACACGTAAAATTCCAGTACAATTTGCGAAGAAAATCGTAGGAAATAAGCAATATGGTGGAGCACGTCAGTATATCCCATTAAAAGTTAATGCGGCTGGTGTAATGCCAATTGTATTTGCTCAGGCTATCATGTTCATTCCAGCTTACATCGCACAGTTCTTCCCGGAATCAGATATGTGGAGAGGTTTTGCTGCATCAATTACAGATTTCCATTCTGTAACCTATAATGTGATTTTTGCTACGTTAATTATCTTATTCACATATTTCTATACTGCTATCGCTGTTAATCCTAGTCAGATGGCAGATGATATGAAAAAGAATGGAGGATTTATCCCAGGTGTTAAACCAGGTCGTAAGACTTCAGAGTTTATTGATGACGTAATGTCAAAAATAACATTACCTGGATCTATCTTCCTTGCACTAGTTGCTATTATGCCAACCTTTGCAAAAATCATTGGAGTAAATTCAAACTTTGCACAGTTCTATGGTGGTACTTCATTGTTAATCACAGTGGGTGTAATCTTAGATACATTGCAACAAATAGAAAGTCATTTGCTAATGCGTCATTACGATGGATTGATGAAATCGGGACGTATTAAAGGTCGCTCGACACCTGCAACTGCCTAATTTGTTTATACACAGAAGTTGATGAGCAGCGGAGTGATATTGTATAAAACAAAGGAAGAAATTGAGCAACAAAGAGAGAGTTCTTTACTTGTTGGAAAGACATTGGCAGAAGTTGCCAGTCATTTGAAACCTGGAGTAACCACTTTACAATTGGATACAATTGCGGAGACGTTTATTCGAGATCATCAGGCCGAACCTTCGTTTAAAGGGTATCACGGATATAAGCATTCTTTGTGTATCTCTGTAAATGAAGAAGTAGTACATGGGATACCTGGTTCAAAGGTTATTATGGATGGGGATGTAGTTTCAATTGATTGTGGAGTGTTTAAGAATGGATTTCATGGAGATTCTGCTTATACATTTCCAATTGGCATTGTATCAGAAGATATTTTGAAACTATTAAGAGTTACAAAAACTTCTTTGATGCAAGGAATTGCCAAGGCTAGAAATGGTAATAGAGTGGGTGATATCAGTGCAGCGGTTCAGGAATATGCAGAATCGTTTGGTTATGGAGTAGTGAGAGAGTTAGTAGGTCATGGAGTTGGAAGAAATCTACATGAAAAACCAGAGGTGCCGAATTACGGAAAACGTTCTTCTGGCCCTGTGCTGAAAGAAGGAATGGTGATAGCAATAGAGCCTATGATAAATATGGGCCCACGCCACATCAGACAACTAAAAGATGGCTGGACAGTGATAACACTAGATCGATTACCATCTGCTCACTTCGAACACACCGTAGCTATTACGGGTAGTATGCCTGATGTCTTAAGTTCTTTCCAAGAAATTGAAAATGCAATAACAAAAAATAAAAATATAACCGAGGTCATCTCAACCATAGTATAGTATATGTCAAAACAACCAGCAATTGAGCAAGACGGGGCAATAGTAGAAGCCCTATCCAACGCAACTTTTCGCGTTGAGCTTGAAAATGGTCATGAGATCATAGCTCATATCTCGGGAAAGATGAGAATGAATTACATTAAAATCCTCCCTGGAGATAGAGTAAAGGTGGAAATGTCGCCCTACGATTTATCAAAAGGAAGAATAACATATAGATATAAATAATAGTAAAATCATAATTGGAATCCCAATTAAAATAACAGGAAAATGAAAGTACGTCCATCCTTAAAAAAGCGCAGCGCCGATTGTAAAATCGTACGTCGTAAAGGTCGCCTTTATGTAATCAACAAGAAAAACCCACGCTATAAAATGCGTCAAGGGTAATAACCATTAAATTTGTCAAACATTAAGTAATTATATTCTTCAATGGCTCGTATATCAGGTATAGATTTACCAAAGAATAAAAGAGGTGAGATAGGTCTCACGTACATCTTCGGAATCGGTCGCTCAAGCGCACAAAAAATTCTTGCAGAAGCTGGAGTTAGCTTCGATAAGAAAGTTAATGAGTGGAACGATGATGAATTAACGAAGATTCGTACAATCATTAATGATCAGTTTAAAGTGGAAGGAGCTTTACGTTCTGAGACACAATTAAACATCAAGCGTTTAATGGACATCGGTTGCTACCGTGGTGTTCGTCATCGTTCAGGTTTACCTGTTCGTGGACAACGTACAAAAAACAACTGTCGTACACGTAAAGGAAAGCGTAAGACAGTAGCAAATAAAAAGAAAGTAACTAAGTAATAATTGAAAAGATAATCCATAACAATGGCTAAACAAACTAAAGCTGTAAAGAAAAAAGTAGTAAAAGTTGAGGCTGCAGGTGAGGCGCATATCAGTGCTACTTTTAACAACATTATCATTAGCTTGACAAACACTTCTGGTCAGGTTATTTCATGGGCTTCTGCCGGAAAGATGGGCTTCAGAGGTTCTAAGAAAAACACACCATACGCTGCACAGTTAGCTGCTGCAGATTGTTCTAAAGTTGCTTATGACTTAGGATTACGTAAGGTGAAGGTTTTTGTTAAAGGACCTGGTTCTGGTCGTGAATCTGCAATCCGTACAATTCATACTTCTGGTATCGAAGTTACTGAGATCATGGATATCACACCAATTCCACACAATGGATGTCGTCCTCCTAAGAAGAGAAGAATCTAATCAATTTTAAACCACTTAACGAGATAATAATTTACAATGGCAAGATATATTGGCCCCAAAACCAGAATAAGTAGAAAGTTCCGTGAGCCTATTTACGGTCCTGATAAAAACTTCGATAAGCGTAGTTATCCTCCAGGACAACACGGACAAAATAAGAAGCGTGCAAAGGTTTCTGAATATGCTGTTCAGTTAATGGAGAAGCAAAAAGTAAAATACATGTACGGTATTCTTGAGCGTCAGTTCGCTAAGATTTTTGATCGTGCTTCGAGAATGGACGGAATTACAGGTGAAAACTTATTAAAGCTAGTTGAATCTCGCTTAGATAATGTTGTTTATCGTTTAGGATTAGCTCCTACTCGTTCAGCTGCACGTCAACTAGTTGGTCATCGTCATATTACAGTAAATGGTGAATTAGTTAATATCCCTTCTTACACTTTACGTGCAGGTGATATTGTTGCTGTTCGTGAGAAATCTAAATCAGTTTCAACAATTTCAGATGCAGTTGCATCAAGAACAAATAAGTATGCTTGGCTTGAGTGGGATGGAAGTAAAATGGCAGGTAAATTCTTAAACGCTCCTGCTCGTGAAGAGATTACTGAAAATATTAAAGAACAATTGATCGTCGAGTTATACTCTAAATAATCTTGAAAGTCGATTATCACTTTAATTAAAATTAACCAACCAAAAAAATAATTATATAACCATGGCAATATTAGCCTTTCAACAACCAGACAAAGTGATTATGAATCATGCTACCGAAACTTTCGGTCAGTTTGAGTTCCGTCCTTTGGAGCCTGGATACGGTATTACAGTTGGCAACGCTTTACGTAGAATATTATTAAGCTCACTTGAAGGATATGCTATCACATCTGTGAGATTAGGAGGAGTTGATCATGAGTTTTCTACAATCAAAGGTGTTATTGAAGATATGACGGAAATTATTTTGAACTTGAAACAAGTTCGATTTAAGCGTCAGATAGAAGGAACAGATTCTGAAAAAGTGCATGTAACAGTTGGTGGAAAAGATACATTCACAGCTGGCGATATTGCAAAACATACAACAGCATTCCAAGTATTGAATCCAGAATTCGTGATTTGCAACATGGAAACAAGTGTGAAATTAGAATTAGATATTACAATTGAAAAGGGTAGAGGTTATATTCCATCTGAAGAGAACCGTACAAGTACAGCTCCAATTGGAACAATCTTCTTAGATGCCATCTATACTCCGATTCGTAATGTTAAGTATTTCATTGAAAACTTCCGTGTTGAGCAAAAGACCGATTATGAGAAGTTAGTACTTGAAATCACAACAGATGGTTCAATTCATCCAAAAGATGCTTTGAAAGAAGCTGCTGAAATCTTGATTCATCACTTCATGTTATTCTCTGATGAGAAAATTACATTAGAGTCGAAGCCTAAGCAACCAGCTGAAGAATTAGATGAAGCTACGTTACACATGCGTCAGTTATTAAAAACTAAATTAGTAGATATGGACTTAAGCGTTCGTGCATTAAATTGCTTGAAAGCTGCCGACGTTGACACATTAGGTGATTTAGTTAGTTATTCAAAAGCTGATTTATTAAAATTCAGAAACTTTGGTAAGAAATCATTAACTGAGTTAGAAGAATTAGTAAGAAGTAAAAATTTAAACTTTGGTATGAATGTATCGAAGTATATGTTAGATAAAGATTGATTCTTCAACTATCAATCGTAATAAGTTAAAAATTAAAGTAATTATAATATAAAATGCGTCACGGTAAGAAAAATAACCATTTGGGCCGTAAAGAAGGGCATCGCTACGCGTTGCTTAGTAACTTGGCTGTATCATTAATTACGCATAAGCGTATCTTTACAACAGTTGCCAAAGCAAAAGCGCTTCGTGTTTTTGTTGAGCCACTAATCACTAAGTCGAAAACCGATTCAACTCACTCTCGCCGTACGGTGTTTGCTGATTTGCAAAATAAAGAAGCAGTTTCTGAATTATTCAGAACAGTAGCTACTAAGATTGCTGATCGTCCGGGTGGATATACACGTATCATCAAGATTGGTAACAGACCTGGTGATGCAGCAGAAATGGCAATGATTGAGTTAGTTGATTTTAACGAAAATCTATTAAGCGATAAAGGTGCTAAGAAAGCTACTAAAACACGTCGTCGTGGAGGTTCAACCAAGAAAGCTACAACATCTAAAGGTGACAATGCAGCTGAAGGAACAGCATCAGAAGAATAAGATTCTACCAAGCATAAAAAAAGTGGGCTATTGTTTTACAGTAGCCCATTTTTTTTATGCAAATAATCAAATAAATTATAATAACACCCCAATAAAAAAAGCCCTGAATATTCAGGGCTTATACTTTAAATTCTATTTTTATTATTTTACACGCTCAACATAAGAACCTGTTCGCGTATCAATCTTGATTTTTTCTCCTTCTCCTACGAATAATGGTACGTTAACAATTGCACCATTTTCCATTGTAGCAGGTTTTAAAGTATTTGTTGCTGTGTCGCCTTTAACTCCAGGTTCGCAATAAGTAATTACCATTTCAACGAATGTTGGAGCTTCAGCAAGAATTGGCATTTCACTTTCAAAAGAGACTTTGACTTCCATTCCTTCTTTTAAAAATTTCAAGGCATCTCCAAACAACGATTCAGGAATTGGAATTTGTTCGAAGTTTTCTTTATCCATACAAACTAAAAATTCTCCATCGTTATAAAGATATTCCATCATCTTATATTCAACACGCGCAATCTCTACTTCTTCACCAGAGCGAAAACGATTTTCAAGAATTTTTCCGTTACGGATATTACGCATTTTACCTTGATAGAAAGCGCGTAGGTTTCCTGGTGTTCTGTGTTGCCATTCTGTTACAACGCATAACTCACCATTTATTCTTAATACTGTTCCTACATGAACATCACTAGTTGTAGCCATTTTGATTTAAATTAAAGAAGGCAGAGTGGTTGCTCTGCCTTCGGTTTTTCTAATGATTAACCTTCTACTACTTCGAAGTTTAATTTTGCTTTGATATCTCTGTGAACATTGATTTCAGCAACGTACGCTCCAGTCTTTTTAATATGATCTGTAGGCATTGTGATTTGCTTCTTGTCAATTTCATATCCCATAGCTGTAAGTTTATCTACTAACTGTTGAGATGTGATAGAACCAAACAATTTACCGTTTTCGCCAACTTTAGCTCCAACAGATAATGTTACACTTTCTAGTTTAGCAACTAATGCATCCGCATCCATACGCAATTTGTTAATCTTGTGCGCACGCTGTTTTACTGTTTCAGCATTAATTTTTTTGTTGCTTTCATTTGCAATTACTGCGAATCCACGTGGGATAAGGTAATTCAATCCATAACCATTACGAACTTTCACGATTTCATCTGCGAAGCCCAGGTTCTTGATGTCTTGTTTTAAAATTACTTCCATGCTATTGTCCTCCTCCTTATTTTAATAAATCTGTTACATAAGGCATCAATGCTAGATGACGAGCACGAGCGATTGCCTGTCCAACTTTACGTTGGTACTTTAATGATGTTCCTGTTAAACGACGAGGAAGAATTTTTCCTTGCTCATTTACGAATTTTGTTAAGAAAGTAGCATCCTTATAATCGATGTACTTAATTCCAATTTTCTTGAAACGACAGTATTTCTTTTTGTTTACCTCTACTGCCGGTGGATTGAGGTAACGGATTTCTCCATTTACGTGTGTAGTTGCCATTTTCGGTTTCGAGTTTTAAGATACTGATTCTTCTTGTTTTTTCTGAGATGCATTCTTGCGTTTGCGCTCGTTGTACGCGATAGCGTGTTTGTCAAGAGCAATTGTTAGGAATCGCATGATGCGCTCATCTCTTTTGTATTCAACTTCCATTTTAGCGATCAATGTTGGATCAGCTTGGAATTCGAATAAGAAGTAAAAGCCTGTGCTTTTCTTCTGAATAGGATAGGCCAGCTTGCGTAATCCCCAATTGTTCTCATGAACAATTACGGCTCCGTTGTCGGAGAGGAATTTACGATACTTTGCAACCGCTTCTTCAACCTGCTCTTGTAAAAGAACTGGAGTAAGAACGATTACAGTTTCATACTGCTTGGTCATTTTTTTTGTTTGTTAAATTAATTTAATTGAATTATCCCCGTTTTTAGGGACGGCAAAGATAGGGCTTTAACTCTTAAAATCAAACAAGTTCGGCTAAAAAAATCTTGTTTTTTACTCGTATCGTAAGGCCTCTATTGGGTCAAGTTTCGAAGCCCTGATGGCAGGGTATAATCCACTGCCGATTCCAACTATAAAACAAAGGGTAAATCCCATTAACATCCATGCCCAGGGAATAATAACTCCGGCTCCCGTCGCGAAAGCAACTAGATTACCTATCAATATACCTAGCAAAACACCTAATAATCCACCAATCTGGCAAATTACAATAGCCTCTGTTAAAAATTGCCGTCTGATATTTTCAGCTGTTGCGCCCAACGATTTTCTTATACCTATCTCGCGTGTTCTTTCAGTAACCGATACAAGCATAATATTCATCAATCCGATAGCCGCGCCCAATAGTGTAATGATTCCGATAAATATTGCTGCAGCCCTCAGGTAAATCAAGTTGTCAAAAAGCGCCTTCGACAAACTGTCGCTCTGTGAAAGTCCAAAGCTATCTAGATTTCCTAATCGGTCTTTACGGATTGTGCGCATCAAACCTGTCGCCTGGCCATTGATCACCTGCAAATCGCCTACTGAATTTGCTTTAATTGTAATTGAATAGGACGTACTGTTTGATAAGTAATTCATTTTGGCATTTAGAATAGGAATAGCTACCATCTTGTCACCGCCAAATCCCATACTACTACCTTTCTCTGCAAGATTACCGATAACTCTATATTGCTTACTGCCAATATAAACTAGTTTGTCTATTGGCGATTGGTTTTGAAATAATTTATCTGTGATTTCTTTTCCAAGTAAGCAAACATTAGCACCCATATCGAGGTCTTGTTTGTTAAAATTCCTTCCTGATTTTATCTGATATCCCAACACTTCAAAGTAGTTTTCATCAACGCCCATCACTAAAATATTCGGGTTGGTTTTCTTTGACTCATAACGAATACTTCCCACAGGAGTAACAGAAACCGACAATGATACAATACCAGGTGAATCAAAATTTTCTTTGAAATAACTTGCCTGGTAAAAATTAATAGGAGGAAAAGCGTTTCTTTTACCTGGTCCATGTCCCATTCGAATTGACGAAGAAACATTTCGTATAGTAACCGAATTACTGCCCATCATAGAAAAGCTGTTATTCAAAGAATACTTGACTGCATCAATAGCAGTTAAGGTTCCCACTAAGGCCATAATGCCTAATGCAATGATAAAAATCGTTAGTGAGGCTCTCAACTTTTGACTTTTGATGGCCTGTAATGAAATAGATAAGTTTTCCTTTGTAGTCACTCGTCAAAAGTACATATGATTGTTGTACATCTACCAAAAATCACCAAATGTTTTTCGTTTTTCCTTTGCTATTTGGCCGTGTAGTGCGTATACTTGCATAACAAAACTAAATAACATGAAAAAAATAGCATTTTTAATCGCATTCTTTACATTGACATCTGTTGCATTTGTCAATGCACAATCAACTGAAAAAGTATCTCAGCAAAATCCTGAGAAGAAAGAAAAAACATGTGACAAAAAATCTGAAAAGTCATGCTGCTCTAAAAAAGAAGCAAGCACAACATCAAAATCTTGTAGCAAAGACGGCGAGAAATCAGAAGTGAAAGCTTGTTGCAAAAAAGAACACGAAACGACTGAAAAGAAATAACATAAAAGCCTCGAAATGATCGGGGCTTTTTTATTGTAAAATATTTTTTATCTGATTCAAAGAGTTTACTGTAATGTATTTTTCAGGACTTGAATCCACCTTGCTTTCAGGCGATAAATAAATTGCTTTCATCCCAGCATTAATAGCACCGTGAATATCTGCCTCAAGTGAATCTCCAATCATCAAGCAATTGTCTGCTATGCTTGCTCCGCTTTTCTGCATCGCAAATTTGAAAATGTCCGGACTTGGTTTGTTATGTCCAACTTCTTCTGAAATAAAAATGTGCTCAAAATATTTCCTTAATCCCGACTCTTCCATTTTTATATACTGTACTTCTTTAAATCCGTTTGTGATAATTGAAAGAGTATAGCGACTTTTAACAGCATCCATTAATTCAATTGCACCTTCAATAAGATTTTTCTTTAATGGGGTGCGACTTACAAAATGACTTGCGAAAAATTCATTGATGTAATCGCTGTGAATATTTAATTCTTCTAAAGAAAATTTAAAGCGATTAATTCTAACTTCTTCCTTCGTTACTTCATGCTTCGCATATTTTTTCCAAAGTATATCATTATGCTTTTGATAGGTTGAATGAAATAAATCAAATGATACATTAAAGTCTTCTTGTATTTTAATCTCTTGATGTATTTCTTGTAATGATTCTTTCGCATTATTATCTGTATCCCATAAGGTATGGTCTAAGTCGAAAAAAAGATGAGTGATATTTTTCATTTAGTAATTTGTTCTTGAAGGTCTATAACATTTTTAGCATGAAAGATTTCGAAGAGGCTAACCATTAATGTCGACCAGAATAAAATCGAAATAAACATGTAAAGAAAAATTTTTCTTTTCTTGGGTTCGAAACTGTTTGCTACAATTGTTCCAATAGGAATGGATAATAACACTGGTGTTAGAAATGCAATTCCAAACAATCCGTATTTGCGAAAGATGGTAACGAGTCTTCGGTTTCTTTTAGTGAACACTTTTTTCTGATCCTGACTATTATCAACGTAAGTATATTTAATTTTTACAGGAGTATCAACATCTGCAACTGGCTCAGAATAATTATTACTGCTATTAAATGTTTTTTTAAACTTGAATTTTAAAACTAACCATGCCTGATGAATTTTGTCTGAGAAAAAAGTAAATACAAAAACGCCAAGCATTCCGCCAATAACACTATACAAAATTACCTCAAAGAAAGAAAAGTCTTGACTTTTGTTATAGTATGCAAACGTTGGACCTGTAACGAATTTAACGCTACTCAATAAAATTACCTGAATAATTTTAATGATCTCCTCCATTTGTTATAAGAGTAGGAGTGCAGATTAATGTTGTGCCTTGGTGCCGAAAGCTAAATCGCCAGCATCGCCTAAGCCTGGAACAATATAAGATTGTGCAGTTAATTCCTCGTCAATAGCACCTATCCATAACGTTACATCAGATGGTAAATGACTTTTTACATATTCAACACCTTGCGTACTTGCAATGCATGCTACAATATGTGTATGCTTAGGACGGCCACCTTGCAACATTTCTTTGAACGTAACAACAATTGAAGATCCCGTTGCAATCATTGGGTCTGCAAGGATTAATATTCTGTTTTCTAAACTTGGACTGCTCATATAGTCTAAGCGAATGTCAAAGCTGCCATCTTTATGATGTTTTCTATATGCTGAAACAAATGCATTGTCTGCACTATCAAAATAATTTAAAACTCCTTGGTGAAGTGGTAATCCTGCTCTTAAAATTGTTCCTACAACAGGTAGTTCTCTCATTAAAGGAGTAGGAGCAATACCTAACGGAGTTACTACATCTTTCGTTTCAAATTCCATCGTCTTACTAATTTCATAAGCTGCAATCTCTCCAATTCTCTCAATATTTCTTCTGAAACGCATTCTGTCTTTTTGAATTTCAATGTCTCTCAATTCAGCTATAAAATGGTTGATGATTGAATTCTTTTCGCTTAATATGTGTACCATGGTTTCTGTTTTTTAAATAAATAATCCTCCGTTAATATGCAATACTTGTCCAGTTGTAAATTCTCCACCTGTTCCACACAAATATAAAACTGTTTGTGCAATACTCTCCGGATTTCCGAGTGATTTTAATGGTGTCGTTTGAATGAGTTCGTTGCGTAAGGATTCATTTAATTCTCTGATCATTCCAGCATCAAAATATCCTGGTGCAATACAATTAACTCTGATATTTGATGAACCCAATTCGATAGCTTGTGTTCGGGTTAATCCTTCAATGCCTGCCTTACTTGCAGCATATGCAGACGTGCCTGCAACAGGTCTATGAGCAACGATTGATGAAAAATAAATAATGCATCCTTCTTTTTGATTTTTCATCTGCGGAATCAGATGCTTACTTATCAGCATAGGTCCCGTTAAATTAATAGAAAGTACCTCATTCCAATTTTCTACAGATTGTTTCCAACTAATTCCACTGTAGGATATACCAGCTAAGTGAACGATAGTATCAATTCTGTTGAAATCGGTAAGCAGTTGTCGCGTTGCATTAGCTATGCTTTCTTCGGATGAAATATCTGCCGTATATACTTTAAATTGCAATCCGTTTTTAGTTGCTTCATTTTGGAAAATTGAAAAATCAAAATCGGCATTGCGATTAATAGCCGCTATGTGATAGTTCGCACGAAGCATTGTGAGCACAACCTC
>CANGJU010000043.1 GCA_947453935.1 Bacteroidota bacterium
GCAAATATCGCCTTTCGATTATTACTTATTACATTAATAATCAATTGTTAACAGACTCAAATAATTACAATTTTTGTTCAATCAATCAAAAGTTCATCGTTTTGAAATTTTCAAAGAGCTTCAAAAAACGTCAGGTTTTACTTGCCACTGAATTATATAAAAGATGTTGAATGCAATAAATTTATTTAGCCACTTATGTCGCTGTTTTTACTATGTAGTACTATTAATCGATGAGTAAAATTTAATATTCAATCCAACAACTGCTCAAAAAAACCACCTATCTCTAATGCTTCGTCCACAAAATGGACTTCATAAATCCAGAAGCGAGGATTGTTGTTGCGGTCGTTATCCGACATTGGTTTGTGGTTATCGGGATGTAAATAATTTTCGAGCTCTTCGCCCTGTATCACTTCATGCGGGAAATTTCCGATTAAATGTCCGCAGTGCTTATTGCCGAATGTCCAACCGTACTTAATGGCTAACTGTTGCGTATAGCCGTATAATTCAGCTGGCGTAATCTGCTGTTTGTTTTCCTGATAGTACTTTTTTCCTTCGGACCACGAAGCTTCTACATCTGCCATCAACTTACGTTTCTTATCGTTTTGTCCTATCACATAGGTACGCCCATAATCAGCTTCCCACTCTTCGAACACAGGACCGAAATCGAGAAATACAATATCGTCTTCTTGCAGGATTAAATTTTCAGGATTATGCTTATAGGGCAAGAGCGTATTTTTACCTGCGCGAACAATGCGTTTATGCCAGAATTTTTTTATTCCGAAAAGTTCAAATGCTAAAGCATAAATAGCATCATTCACGTCTTTCTCTGATACATGTGCACGAATGATATTTCTTTTTTCAATTTCAGAAAATAATTGCGCAGCTTTTTCTTCTGCTAAAATTAATTGTTCGAGTTGCTGAAGTCGGTCGGTTCTTTCCATCGATTCAAAAATACAGACAAGAAACTTAATTTATTCCTTTACTCTAATTATTTTCTATAAAAAACAGCACAACCTATCGAACGTGTTTCAGGCTCCTGTACTTTTTTACCTGCTAATAGTTCATCAACAGCATTGGTTAAATACGGATTTTTCACTTTATCCGACTCAGCACCGTTATCGTCAATGGCTCCTGTGTATTTAATAATCCATTGGTTATTTTCTTTCCAGATAACAAATGCATGCGGAGTATGATCAGCGTTAAAGTCTTTTGCTACGGTTTGTATGTTATCTTGCAAATACGGAAATGTAAATGAAGCCAACTTCGCTTTCTCTTGCATTGCGAGAAAACTTTCGTCTTCGTATACTACAGTGTCCATCGGATTAATCGCTAATAGCGGAACGTTTAATGCACCGTACTTTTTAGCCATTTCGTTAAATCGTTCAGAATACAATTTTGCAAAAGGACAATGGTTACAAGTAAACACAATGATAAATCCCTTTGCTTCAGGATAACTTTTTAGTGAGATATAATTACCATCAACATTTTGCAACGAAAAGTCTTCAATCGTATCTGCCAATGAAGAAATATAATTTTTTTTACCTCCAGTTGCTTGCACATTGAAAGATAAAAAGTACATCAGGCAGAGAAGAATATGAATTTTTACTCCTCTCATTGTTTGATGAATTTCTGCGTGGTAGTTTTTAATGTTTTCTCGTCTGTTACCTGCACAAAATAAATTCCTGGTGTAAGGTGACTGATATCAATTCCGTTTTCTATTTGCGGACGAGGTAACATTAAAATGGTTCTTCCAATTGAATTTGTCAGACGTAAATAATAAATGCCTTCGTACTCTTCTTTTAGTTTAACAAATAACTTTTCACTTGCAGGATTAGGATACAAACTGAAACGTGATTCTTCATTCGTAATTTCAGATACTCCTGTTGGATTATTTCCTGTAACAATAAATTGCCCCATCATCCCTTCGTCTTCGTGAAGAGAAATATGACAGTGAAACATAAATGGATGCAAGGAATCGGCATAGTCGTCAAACTTCGCAATAAATTTTACAGTTGTATTCGCTGGGACAAACACTACATCTTTCCATCCTGCTTGGGCTGCTGCAGGTGATGTACCATTTGAACTTAAAATATTAAATTCTACATCGTGAATATGAAATGGATGTCCGAAATTTCCTGAGTTTGTTATTTGCCAAATCTCCGTATTATTTAAAGGAACCGTGTAATTGTTATAGTTAATATCAAACAATTTATGATTCAATAAAAAGGTAGCTCCTGGGATTCCCATAATCATTGTATCACTAATTGTTAAATAACGTGTTGTATTTGCAGTTGCAGCAGGAATCGTATTCACTGTTCTTAATGCTGTTGGAATTGCTGTTATCGGATTGCTTGTTTGATTGCTAATATTCAAACGTAAAATATTAAAATCGATTCTTGCTAAATAATTTGCAAAAGGTCCGTTAGGAAATAAATCTCCTCCTGGCGTTTGTTGTGAGAGCGTAGAGTTATATGCTTTCAAAAACACATTGGTTCCAGATTGACCCGTACAGTTTACTAAAATTTCAATTCGCTCACCTGCATGTAATAGATAACGCGTTAACGCAACAGGAGTACTTAATAATCCACCATCAGAAGTAATCACATAAAACGTTCTGTTATCACTAAACCCTAAATTATAAGAACGTTCAATAGCTCCATTTAAAATTCTGAATCGTACTACTTGTGCAGGAATTGTATACTGCGGACGTAATGTTCCATTCACCATCATACTATCGCCGTAAGGCACCACCGAAAACTGATTTGCAGTAGTGATATCACGATCAGTCAATACTAACGGTATATCATCTACGCTGTATGTTCTTGGCAATGGTAATGCAGACTCAACACTATCGCGTACAATGATCAATCCACCTAATCCTTTTGTGATTTGTTCCTCTGTTGTTTCATGCAAGTGCGGGTGATACCAGTACGTAGCTGCATCGTTCGTCACTTTCCAGTACGGCTGCCACAACGTTCCTGGAGGAATTACCTGATGCGGACCACCATCCATCACAGCAGGTAAATGCATCCCGTGCCAGTGAAGCGTAGTTGAATCATTCAAATTATTTTGAACATTCATGTGAACCGTATCGCCTTTGTTAATGAATAAAGTTGGTCCCCAGAAATTAGCGTTAATACCACCTGTTATCGTTTGGTTGCCAGGCAAAATTTGCGCGAAGGTATCTTTCATTGCAAGATTAAAAGTAGTGCCGGAAAGCGTATCAGGAATTCGTAATGCGTTATACGTTTGCGCGCTCGTCGATAAAGTGATTAAACTTAAAAATAAGACGAGAAGAGAGCTTTGCTTTTTCATAAATTGGAGTTAGTGAACAAACTTAGTGTTCCTTTAAAAAATAAACTTGCGTAATGATACAAATGTTTTGCTGATTACATATTCTCGATTACAAATCAATTTTATGATTCTTATCGTATCACACTAAAACGCTTTGTCAATGATTCATTCGTTCCTGCAATTTTCAAATAATAATTACCAGCACTTAATTCTCGTATATCCACTCGGTTGTTGCTTGATGAAATTAAAATTTGCTTCACTGCTCTTCCAAAGTTATCGTAAATAATGGCCATTGCTTTTTCTGAATTACCCGTTGCGATTTCGATTTGTAAATAATCGTTTGCAGGATTTGGATAAACGCTAATGGAAGCACTAAAGTCATTCGTGTTGATTCCTGTTGTTAAGCTGCAAGAATCAGAAAGCACATTCGTGTTTTCAAGAATCGTGGTTGACGTAAGTGTTTTACCAATAAATCCACTGAAATTAGTTGGATAAAAATTACAATGAAAAACTGAATTTGTAGAAGGAACAACACCTTGTGATAAAGGACCCGTAGAAATAATAGGATTCATATAGCTCCACAGTTTATTTCCAACTGAATCTATCTCTACAAATTCTCCTGAAGGACCATCGGTATAAATTATATTTCCGTTTGCTAACATTTGTGCCCCTGAAATATTTTGCGCAAAGAAATTATGAACGTTTGCATCATTATATTTCCATGTAGGAGCAGTAGGTAGATAAGGCAATGTTGCATTATAATTAAACCCGTTTAATGGAGGATTAATAATTTCAATTGTTGAATAGTTGCCTCCTGGTCGAGCAATCCCATTATTAAAAACCATAATCTGATTTTCATAAGGCAAACCTGGTTTTATCCAATGTGCATTATGTTGCCCAAAAAATTGTTGCGTTCCGGCTGCATTATAGGTAGCTGGATTTCCCCATCGGTATAAGATGTCGCCACCCTTACCTGCATTACCTCCTGTATGTCCTGCAGCATAACCAGTTGTTGTACTATGATCGATAATCCAGATTTCATCAAACGCATGTGCGCTTAATACTATCTGATCTAAAGCAGGATTATATTCAACGGAATTTAAATGAATCCAATCAGCATTGGTACTACTCGCATTATAATTAATATTTACGAGCTGTGGATTACTTTCAACACTTCCGTAATTTGCTTTCGTAGAATCAAACTCTTGTACGAGATGGTCCCATAAATTCCATTGCCATACAATATTTCCTCCATTACTTCCTACAGGCTGTACCTCTAAAATTTGTTCACTCCAAACTTTGGGTGTAACAAGCGCAGGATTTCTTCCATTAGCCACTGCAACAGCGCTCGACTTAACTTGCCAAGCAATTACAAGTATGTTTCCATTCGGTAATGCACAGATATCATGATGCGCGCAGTTAATAGAATCTGAAAGTATATAGCTCCAAACTAAATTACCATTCCAATCGTACTTTTGAATAACACCACCTCTACCACCAGCATTAAAATAAGTATTCATTGCATTGCCTGTGCGTATTAATGAACCATCATCCATTAAATAAGAAGCCAAACCAGGACGGTAAGTGCTTGTCCATGTTTTTACTTGCTTACCACAACGATCTATCAAATAAGTATTAAAGCTACTCATCGGACTAAACAATGTATAGCCGTCAGATATATTGTTACCGGAATTATAGGTAAGACCTACTGTTGTTTGTGCCGATACATTCTTTACAAAGGCAACTAAAAGCAGAAGAACAAAAATTCGAATTGATTTCATAGTTATATTTTATTGGGTTAAAGATAATTGATTGGTAGATTTTTAATCACAATAATTGCGAGTATATTTGAACAAATCATCGGTTACTATTTATGAATACGATTGAAAGTAAATTACCACATGTTGGTACTACTATATTTTCTATTATGTCGGGACTCGCTAACGAGGTTGGCGCAATCAATTTAAGTCAGGGCTTCCCAAGTTTTGAAGTCTCGCAAGAATTAATTGGACTCTATAATCAGGCTATGCTTGATAATCAAAACCAGTATGCACCAATGCCTGGATTGCCTGCATTACGAGAAGAGCTATCGAAAAAGACACAAAGACTTTATAGTGCTTACTATAACCCTGATTCTGAAATAACCATTACAGCAGGTGGAACGCAAGCTTTATATACTGCTATTACTGCTTTAGTACACAAAGGCGATGAGGTTATCATTTTTGAACCTGCCTATGATAGTTATAAGCCCGCTATCGAATTAGCAGGTGGAGTTGTTAAACCGTATTCACTAACGCCGCCGGATTACCGAATTAATTGGGAAGAAGTTAAAAGCATGATTACCGATAAAACAAGATTAATCATGATCAATACACCTCATAATCCTTCGGGAACAATTTTATCAAAGCAAGATTTAGAATCGCTAGCAGAAATAACAAAAGGCACAAACATCATTGTATTAAGCGATGAAGTCTATGAACATATCATCTTTGATGGAGAAGAACATCAAAGTGTTTGTCGTTTTGAAGATTTACGAAATAGAAGTTTGATTGTTTACTCCTTCGGAAAAACATTTCATGCTACAGGATGGAAGACCGGTTATTGTTTAGGTCCGGAATATCTGATGAAAGAATTCAGAAAGGTGCATCAGTTCTTAGTGTTTTCTGTCAACACCCCCTTACAAGTTGCCTTAGCCAACTATTTAAAAAACGAAGAACATTATTTATCGTTGCCTTCCTTCTACCAAGCAAAGCGCGATTATTTTACTAGCTTGATTGAAGGAAGTAAATTTAAATTCACTCCTTGCAAAGGTTCTTATTTTCAGTTGTTGGATTATTCGGATTTTTCAGATGAAAAAGATACTGACTTAGCCATACGATTAACCAAAGAATTTGGGATTGCTTCGATTCCGGTTTCTGTTTTTTATTCTTCGGATGTTGATACAAAAATGCTGCGCTTCTGTTTTGCTAAAGACAATGAAACGCTTGAACGAGCTGCAGAAAAAATACATGCTATCCAATGAAAAATTTAAAAGTCACTACTGTTCAAGCAAATTTGAAATGGGAAGATGCTGTTGCTTCCATCAAACATTTGCATAGTCTGATAAATCGTATCGAGCCAAAATCGACGGACATTATTATTTTACCCGAAATGTTTAACAGCGGCTTTACGAACAACGTTCAAAAATGTGCTGAAGCGATGGATGGATTTACGATGCAATGGATGCACGAAACGGCTAAAAGCATGAAGGCTGTTGTTTGTGGGAGTATCATTATCAAAGAGAAAAATAAATTCTATAATCGCTTTATCTGGATGCGTCCCGATGGAAAATATGAATATTACAAAAAGCGACATTTATTCAGCATGGCGAAAGAAGATACTGTTTTTACGAGGGGAAATAAACCGTTGGTGATTGAACATAAAGGTTGGAAGATTATGCCACTTGTTTGTTACGACTTACGTTTCCCGGTATGGAGTAGAAATATTGATGCAACGAAAAATTATCGTTACGATGTAATGATTAATGTAGCGAATTGGCCGGCGGTACGTATTTATGCCTGGCAACAACTCTTAATTGCGCGTGCTATCGAAAACCAAGCTTACGTTGTTGGTGTTAATCGCGTAGGTAAAGATGGAAATGCTATTCCTTATAACGGCTATTCGTTAGTGTTAGACATGTTAGGAACTAAACTATCCAACTATAAGCCGAATAAAGAAGGAGTAGAGACGATTGAATTAAATTACAAAGCACTTAAAGATTTCAGAAAACGTTTTCCAGCAAATAAAGATGCGGATGCATTTAAGATTCTATGAAATAAAAAAGGCGCAACTAAGTTACGCCTTGATTATATTTTACTTTTCTGTTTACTAGAATTGTTTTATCAATCCGTAATACTCAATACTTTTTCTTAGCGGATAAAGTGGAAGCGTTGCCATTAACTCTTCAGCTCTTGCCTGGTCGATGTCTTTAAAAATTAGTACCGCACCATTTCTTTCTTGGCGCAAATAAAGACTTTCCAGAATTCCTTCTTCTTTCCATTGCGCTACTACTTCTTGTTCATGCTTGATGATATCCTGAAAATTAGCTGGTAAATTATCCGTATCTATTGTTAAAATTGCTTGTATTCTGTTCATGATTTTGATTTTAATAAGTCAGTTCTTAGTGTTGGGAAGCGATAAAATGCAACCCCAAGGATAAATGCTTGGATGATACAAGGAGCAACTACCGAAATTCCATTTTGTACGTGCGTTGCAATAGCTCCTCCCATATAAGCAGCTAATAAGATTGTTCCAACAACTCCTGTTCGAGGAATGATAAACAAAATAACACTTGCTAATTCTATAATGCCAAGTATCGAATACGTTGAAGCATCTATTCCAAATCCAGCAGCCATTTTAATTGCCTCTGCATTCGCGGTTAGCTTACTCATAGCACTTCCAAGAAATATGAATGCAACTAAAGCCGTTAATGACCAGTAAATGATTTTTTGTGTTTTCGATGTGTTGTTCATGTTTTAATTATTTAAGAATGGATAATCGATATAACCTTTGTCTTGTCCACCATACATCGTAGCACGATCTGGCTGATTTAGTTCTGCATTTAATTCAAAGCGCTTTGGCAAATCAGGATTAGCAAGAAACAATGATCCATAAGAAATTAATTGTGCGATTCCTTTTTCAATTTCTGCTTCTCCTGTCTCACGCGTATAGCCACAGTTTGCAATCACTGGGTGCTTCGAACGTTTTCCAAAGGTATCAATTGTATTGATTGGATAATTCGGAAATTGATCTGTAGGAAACGGAACATTCATCAAATGGATATATGACAACGGTAACTTATTAAGTTCGTCAATCAACAACGTAAATTGCTCCACAGGATTTGTATGCGTGATGTTATTATAAGTACTTGTTGGCGATAAGCGAATTGCAGCTTTATCATTTCCGACAGCATTCACAAGCTCTTGCATAACTTCTAATACAAAACGGTTTTTATTTTCATGACTACCGCCATAGTTATCCGTTCGATGATTTGCACTATCTGCTAAAAACTGATTCGGCAAATATCCGAAAGCCGCATGCAATTCAACACCATCAAATCCTGCTTCTATCGCTTTCATTGCTGCTTGTTTATAGTCTTGTTTAATCTGATTAATTTCTTCAAACGTTAATGCATGTGGCGTTTCATATTCCTTCGGACCTTCCATCGTAAAATGTTGTTGTCCTTCAATTCGTATAGCAGAAGGAGCAACAGGCAATTCACCATTTTTTACGAGTGTATGTCCTACACGACCTGTATGCCATAGTTGTGCATAGATAACTCCTCCTTTCTCATGCACTGCATTCGTTACATGCTTCCAAGCTTGTACTTGTGCATCTGTATGTAATCCAGGCGTAAGCGGACTGCCCAATGCTTGATTACTGATGTTGATTCCTTCGCTGATGATTAATCCTGCAGAAGCACGTTGCGTATAATACAACATAGTTGATGCACTAACTAGTCCGTTAATGTCTGCACGAGAGCGCGTCATAGGCGCCATAACCATTCTGTTTTGAAGTGTATGTTGTCCTAATTTAATTGATTCTAATAATTTCATTTGAGGTGGTTTTATAAAAATTGATTTGCAAACCTACTTCCAATACTTTACTTTTGCAAGTAGTTACACCTTTGTATAGTAGTAACCTAGAGTAAAGTAATTCATGCAGTCAAACAGTTATGGTAAAAAATAATTTAAAAAAATCTGAAACGAATTGTAGTTTGAAAGATGTATTGGACATTATTGGTGGTAAATGGGCGATGCCAATCATCTATCATTTATCAAAGGGTAAAATGCGTTTTAAGGAAATGGAACGAACGATTGAAGGGATAAATACACGCATGCTCGTGAAGGAATTAAAAAATATGGAAGCCAACGGAATTATTACGAGATCTGTTTTTGCTACTGTGCCACCAACTGTTGAATACGCGTTAACATTAAAAGGAGAAAAGTTGTTGCCAAGTATTCACTCACTTTATAATTGGGGACAAGAATATATTAAGTAATTTTTTAATCTTCTTTTGTTTTTTTGAAACTACAAAACACAAAATTCTGAATCGTTTCAAATGGAGTTTTATGATCAACAGTAATGCATTTGATTTTATCAAAATACCTTTTCAAACGATCCGTCATTGAATTTTCTGAGTACTGTTTGATTTCAATACCACTGCATTTTTTAGGACCCTGTTCAGAAAATGTCCCTATAACTAATACGCCATTAGGATTTATTGAATCCTGTGCAGTTTTTAAATACTCCGTTATTTCATTCTCATCGGTTAGGAAGTGAAATGCTGCGCGATCATGCCAGAAATCATATTTTTCAGACGGCTTAAATGTTGCGGCATCTGCAACAATCCATTTAACCTTTGATGCCTTATCTCCAAGGCGCTCCTTTGCCCGTTGAATAGCGGCCTCTGAAATATCAAGCACAGAAATATGTTGATATCCTAATTCTAATAAATGATCAACCAAGAGACTATCACCACCACCTATATCGATAATATTAGCCTTCAGTGCAACATTAAATTGCTTGAAAAAATCGAGTGATGTTTGTGGATTTGGTTGAAACCAACTTACATCTTTCAATTCTTTCGTTTGATAAATTTTTTCCCAATGTTGTTTGCGATCAAAATTTTCCATAATAAAAAAGCGTTTAAATTTAATTATAACTATTATGGATTAACCCCATACTCACTCAATACATAAACCAACGCTGCCATACTACCTGCGCCTAAATCTAACTCCCGTTTATTTACATTTTCAAATACATCGGTAGCAGCATGATGCACATCAAAGTAACGCTGCGAATCAGGAACAAAACCAATAAGCAAAGCACCTACTTCTTTCAGATAATTAATGTCTGTGCCACCATAACCTTCTTCCCAGTATTTTAATTCGTAGGGGTAAAACAACTCCTGCTTACGCATTACATGCTGCATCTTCAACGAATCGCCATTAAATGAAAAACCGCGAGGTGTAAATCCGCCTTCATCACTTTCAATAGCAGCAATTATTTTTTCGTTACGTTCCTTCGCAAGTGCTAATAATTGTTTTCCACCACGACTCCCATTTTCCTCATTCGCAAATGCAACAAAACGAATCGTACGCCTAGGCTTCATCTTTAAATTCTGAAATATTCTCAGTACCTCTAACGACTGCATAATTCCTGATCCGTCGTCATGCGCTCCTTCTCCTAACTCCCACGAATCTAAATGTCCGCCAACAACTATAATCTCCTCAGGCTTTTCGCTTCCTTTTAATTCGCCTATTACATTATACGATTGTGCGTCAGGAAATACCTCGCAAGACTGCTTGAAATAAAACTGCACCTCTGAGTTATTCTTAATAGCCTTACTTAATACTTCTGCACCCATTGTACTGATTGCACAAGCAGGAATTTTTATAATCGTATCGTTATAACCCATTGCGCCAGTATGTGGATTATTATCCATTGCTAATGTCATAGATCTAACCACAACTCCAACAGCTCCATATTGCGCAGCAGTTTGTGCAGTAGCCCAGCGATATTTTGCTGCTTCACCGTAGGCATCGAAGGTGTGAACGTAAGAATCCTTCATCGGGTGATTCATAAAAACAATCTTACCCTCAATCTTTTCACGACCTAACTTTTTTATCTCTTCAAAATCGTGCACTTCTATAACGTTTGCGGATAAACCCTTTTTAGGCGTTGCAATACTTCCACCTAAAGCACAAATGGCGACTTCTGATTTTTTTCCATTGACTTTATAGTAGGCTTGCTCATTTTGTCCACGTACCCAATGCGGAACAGTAACGGGTTGCAAATAGGTAGTGTCGAGCTTTTGATCGATGCACAACTGATTTACATACTCAACCGCTTTCTCTCCGTTGAGCGAACCACTTAATCGTGGACCAATATTTTTACATAAATAATTTAATCGCGGATAACACTCGCTGTTAGTGAGCGACTGATTAATTATTTTAGCAATGATTAATGAGTCTGATTGCTGTGCGTTAGCAGTTAAACAAAAAGAAATAGCAAGAAAGAGAATTAGTTTTTTCATTCGAAGAATTATGTGTTTCAAAAATACATAATCCTTTTAAGAATACTTTATTTCACGGATTGAACTTTCAAATAAACAGCACCTGAATAATTTCCAGTTCCTATATTCAATTCATCATCCTTCATCACAAATTTAATACGGTCTTTAGAAACTCCTTTCTTGATAAGTACATTTTGCACCGCTTTCAAACGAGGTAAACTTAATTGTTCTTTATCACGACTATCAGCAACCAAAGTCACTTGATAATCCTTATTAAACCATAAGCTATCATATACTGGCTCAACAATATCAATCACCTGAATCTGATCTACAGCAGTACTATTACGATTGAAGGTCATGTAATTCGCAGAAATCTCATTAACCATTTTCTCTTCTTCTACCTTCGGAGCTGTTAATGGAATCGCAGGTGAAACTGCAATCTGTAGTTCATCATCCGATTCCGTAATAATTACCAGCTCTGCATTTTTCTTAATTAATTCAGGTGCACTATCACGTACTGCAACTTCTTCTTCTGCAATTTCAAGTGGCGCTGATAAAGAAACTGACGCTGACTTAACAGGTACTTCTAAACTATTTTCTTCTTGAATCAACTTAATTTCTTTAATAGCTGCGATTGGTTGAAGCTCTTCTCTTTCTTCAATCACTAACGGAGCTGATAATCGTGTTTGCTCTGCGATTTTTAATGTTTCTTCTGTATCATTGATTGTAATCGGAGCTACATTTTTAGTCGCAATTTTTTCTGCAACAACTTCTTCAACATCTGCAACTATCAACGGTTGACTTAATACTACTTTCTCTACTGGTTGAAGTGTTTCTTCTGTATCCGTATTAATTACAGCTTTGATTTCTTTAATAGAACTAATCGCTACTAATTCTTCCTCGTCTTCCACTTTCATTATCGGAGCCGTTAACTCAACTTTAGTTTTTGGTTTAATGATATCATTCTCCTCAATATCATTGGTTGCTAGTACAACTGGTTTTTTACTTTCAACTGTTGCGATTTCTTCTTTATCTGGAACTAGTAAAGGTTTTGTCAATGGTACTCGCTGGCCTTTAACAACTTTTTGTTCCTTCTCTTTTACAACAATTGGTTTTGCTTCTTTCGGATTTACTAGCTCAGCAGTTAACAATGCTTGTTGTGCAATACTGTCTTTTGTTGCTTTCGCTGTTTCCTTCGTAGATAATTTTTTAGGCTCTTTTACTTTTGCCTTCGGCTGATAGGTAAGTGTTAATTCAAATGCACCGTTTCCATTTGTTAATCCGCTAATATTAACATCGTAAGAAACGCCAACCATCCAATTCGATAATTGATAACCCGTATAAATTGCCAGTGCATCATTAGCACGATAAATAATTCCACCTTCAACACCTTTGTTATCTTCTAAATTTACTTTAGCAATTGCTGAAGTGATAAACTCATTTGATACACCCTGATGTACGAAATAACAAGTCGATTGTAACTGCACCTGATCACTTACAGGATAAACAAAACCTCCATAAACATTCGATTTCATCGCTGTTTTGCTCGTTTCATTTAAGAATGTTTCCTTAGCTTGATTGATATGATACAATGCAAACCCAACAAACGGTTTTAACTTTTCTTTCTTCGCAGTGCGAACCCATAAACCGCCTACATTAAAATCAGGACGAATAGATTTTGTATTGGTAAAAACTTCTTGCGTAGCATTGCTTGATGAATAACCTACATCAGGAATAAACTGATCATCAAATGTCATGTTCAGCGGATTAAAACTATGTTGTATTAAACCGATTTGCATTCCGCCCACAAAACTATTTTTCTTCGTTTTGTAATTATACGATAATCCACCGTTGAAATAAATTTGTTTAAACCCTGCATCACCAGCTGTATTATTTATCACGTTAGCATCAAACGTAAAACGATTAACTTTTTTATTAAATGCTATTCCTTGTGTTTTAAAAGGTGCTACCTTATTCCATTGTGTACGATACAACATTGTTACTTGCATGTTGTTATTGTCTGACAATGATACAGCAGGATTAATCATCGATCCTAACCGATTCACCTGTGTAAAATGAGGATCCTGTGCATTTGCTTTTGCAAATACAAACAGTATAAAAAATATGACTAGAATCCTTTTCATTTTATTAATGTTACTGTTCCTTTTAATTCTTTTGGAATACCTGCGTCTACTACTTTAATTTTATAAACGTATGTTCCATTATTCAATGTTTCACCGTTAGATGTTCCATCCCAGATAGGATTCGAAGCATCTGCGTGGAATACTGCTTTGCCCCATTGATTATATATCGACATTTCTTCTACTTGCACTTCACTTCCTCGTACTCTGAAAATATCATTCTTACCATCGTTATTAGGAGTAAACGTAGTAGGGACAAACAAATCTGTCTTTACATGTATGTCGACATTCTTTTGAATCGAATTACTACAACCTGTTTGTGTATTCGTTGCAGTTAAGTTGATAGAATAAATACC
>CANGJU010000044.1 GCA_947453935.1 Bacteroidota bacterium
ATTCATGTAATACAACTCCAACAACAGCAGCAATTACATTCCAGGTACAAAATCCTGATTCAACACCTGTATGGGTATTTGGAAGCTGGAGCGGATGGAGTAATTATCCAGGAGATGCAATGACACCAATTGGAAATAACACTTGGGAAATTACTTTAAACTTACCTGCAAATACTAATCAGGAATATTTATTTGTTAATGGAACAACTCCAATTAAAGAAGCATTAAATCCTGCAGATGCATGTACTAACGGTAATGCACAGTATACAAACAGAACATTAGCAATAGGAACAACAGCAGCTACGTATTGCTCAATTTGGGCAACATGTAATTCATGTAATACAACTCCAACAACAGCAGCAATTACGTTCCAAGTGCAAAGTCCGGATTCAACACCTGTATGGGTATTTGGAAGCTGGAGCGGATGGAGTAACTATCCAGGAGATGCTATGACACCAATTGGAAATAACACTTGGGAAATAACATTGAATCTTCCAGTGAATTCAAATTTCGAATATTTATATGTTAACGGTACAACGCCAATTAAAGAAGCATTAAATCCTGCTGATCCTTGCACAAATGGAAATGCACAATACACAAATAGAACATTAGCTGTAGGAACAACTCCTGCAACGTATTGCGCACAATGGGCAACATGTAACCCTTGTTCATCAGGACCTGCACAAGTGAATGTTACCTTCCAGGTTCAAAATCCTGATTCAATACCAGTGTTTGTATTTGGTAGTTGGAGCGGATGGAGCAACTATCCAGGAGATGTAATGACACCAATTGGAAATGGGGTATATTCAGTAACGTTACCATTAAATGCAAATTCAAATTACGAATATTTATTTGTAAATGGTGGTACACCAATTAAAGAAGTATTAGATCCAGCATGGCCTTGTACGAATGGAAATAGTCAGTATACAAACAGAACTTTAGCAGTTGCTGCTGCTGATTTAACAGTATGTGCGCAATGGGCAACATGTAACTCATGTACATCAGTTCCTGCATTAGCAAATGTTACGTTCCAGGTTGAAAATCCTGATTCAGTTCCAGTTTATGTATTCGGTAGCTGGAATGGATGGAGTAATTATCCTGGTACACCAATGACATCTATTGGTAACGGAATCTATGAAGCAACTATTCAGTTAGGTACAAATGCAAATTATGAATATTTATTCGTTAACGGAACAACACCTGCGAAAGAAGTATTAAATCCTGCTTGGCCTTGTACAAATGGAAACGGTCAGTATACAAATAGAACTCTAGCATTCGGAGCATCTGATACCACAGTTTGTTCAATTTGGGCAACATGTTCTGCATGTGGTACAGTAGCACCTGTTTATATCAATGCAACATTCCAGGTTCAAAGTCCTGATTCTACTCCAGTGTACGTATTCGGTAGCTGGTCAGGTTGGGCAAATTGGCCAGGAACAGCTATGACTTCAATTGGAAATAGTACTTACGAAGCAACAATTCAATTATTAGAAAACACAAACTACGAGTATTTATTTGTGAATGGCGGAACTCCTACAAAAGAAGTTTTAGATCCAGCTTGGTTATGTACAAACGGTAACGCTCAGTATACTAATCGCGTGATTAATACGCCTTCAGTTGATGTTACTACATGTTCGAAATGGGCTTCTTGTGATCCTTGTTCACCAACTTCTATTAATGAAATTACAACAACTGATTTGCAATTGGTTTATGCTAATCAAGGTTTGATGATTTCTTCAACGAAAGTGAAATCTATCGACCAGTTAGTGATTTTTGATGTGATGGGTAAACAAGTATTCGCAACTAAATCGAATGTAAATACAAATGCATTATTACCAGTTCAGTTTGATGCAGCAGGTATTTACTTAGTGAAATTAACAGTTAATAATCAAGTAATGACTTTCAAGGTTTTTGCTGGTAACTAATTCGATTCAAAAATAAGTTTAGCCAGGGTCCTAATTTAGGGCCCTGTGCTTTTTTAGGGCAGTTTCTTAATTATCGTACTTGCTGTTTTATATGCTTTAATTCGAGTATCTTTGTCCCCGATTTTACAACTAACGCAATGCCTGATTTTAACTCGCTCGATTCAAAACATTTTATTCTGATTAAGGGAGCAGGTATGCATAATCTGAAGAAGATTGATGTTGCTATACCAAGAAATAATTTTGTTGTTATAACAGGACTCAGTGGATCAGGGAAAAGTTCCCTTGCGTTTGATACACTCTATGCCGAAGGTCAGCGACGCTATGTTGAAAGTTTATCTTCGTATGCTCGTCAGTTTATCGGACGTATGGATAAACCCGACGTGGAATATATTCATGGTATTGCGCCTGCAATAGCTATTCAGCAAAAAGTTAATTCACGTAATCCACGTTCTACTGTCGGAACATCAACAGAAATTTATGATTATCTGAAGTTACTCTTTGCTCGCATAGGAAAAACAATTTCTCCTGCAACTGGAAATGAAGTAAAAAAGGATAATGTAAAAGATATTGTCGATTTTATTATTAGCAATAAGAATAAACGTATTATTATCACATCGCCTATTTATCAGTACACCGGTAGAACAGTTGCTGATGAGTTATCCTCGTTGCAACAAAAGGGCTTCGATCGACTTTTTGTAAATGATGCGCAGAAAGATATAGATGAAGTATTGCAAGAATTAGCTTCCGAAGTAAAACCAAAAGCAAAGAAAACAGCAGCTAAAAAGACAACCGCAAAAGCAACGAACTCAATCGTTGAATCAATTCCTGTTTTAATTCCAGGGTTTAATTTGTTAATCGATCGTGTGGTGGTAGGTGACGAAGTTGATGATGATTTACTGGCTCGACTTTCCGACTCAGCGCAAATTGCATTTAATGAAGGTCGTGGCGTTTGTCGTTTGTACATTATAGAAGAAGGTAATGTAACTGCTAAAGAATTTTCAAATCGTTTTGAAGCAGACGGAATTATTTTCGAAGAGCCATCTGTTCACCTTTTTAGTTTTAATAATCCTTTTGGTGCATGTAAAACTTGTGAAGGGTTTGGTAGCATAATCGGTGTCGATGAAGATTTGGTTATTCCTGATAAAAGTCTTTCTATTTACGATGGCGCAATACTTTGTTGGAGAGGAGAGAAGTTAAAAGACTGGAATGATAAGCTGGTCATGAATGCTCACAAATTCGATTTTCCGATTCATAAACCTTTCTATGAGTTGCAGGAAAGTGACAAGAAATTATTGTGGACAGGGAATAAGTATTTCAACGGACTAAATCAGTTTTTTGCGCATCTCGAATCACAGATGTATAAAATTCAGTATCGTGTTATGCTTGCACGTTACAGAGGTAAAAAAGCATGCCCTGATTGCAGAGGTACTCGCTTGCGCAAGGATGCGAACTATGTGATTGTAGGAGGTAAATCAATAAGTGACATTGTACTAATGCCGGTTGATGAAGCTTTTAAGTTTTTTAATAATTTGAAATTTGAAAAGCACGACGAACAAATTGGTAATCGTTTATTAACTGAAATTAATAGTCGCTTGCAATTTTTGTTTGATGTCGGTTTAGGTTATTTAACATTAAATCGTTTGTCGAATTCGCTTTCAGGAGGTGAATCGCAACGTATTAATCTAGCAACATCGTTAGGAAGCACGCTTGTTGGTTCTATGTATATTCTAGATGAACCAAGCATTGGTTTGCATTCACGCGATACTGAACGGTTGATTGGTGTTTTGAAATCGTTAAAGCAGATAGGCAATACCGTTATAGTTGTTGAACACGACGAAGAGATTATGCGTGCTGCTGATCAGTTAATTGATATTGGTCCAATGGCAGGTGTGCATGGTGGTCAACTTATTTTTCAGGGAGATGCTGCTGCGTTAATGAAAGAGGAGAAGAGTCTTACAGCAAAATATCTCACAGGTAAAGAAGTAATTCCTGTTCCTTTACAGAGAAGAAAGTGGAAGAAGTATGTCGAAATAAAAGGCGCTCGAGAAAACAATCTAAAGAACGTTCATGTTAAGTTTCCGATGGGCGTGCTCACCGTTGTTACTGGTGTGAGTGGTTCGGGTAAGACGTCGTTGGTGAAGAAAATTCTTTTTCCAGCAATTAAAAAAATCATTGGTGGATTTTCAGAAGCTACTGGAAACTTCGATCGTATGGATGGAAACTACCAGGATTTTAAAGATGCTGAAATGGTTGATCAGAATCCGATTGGAAAGTCTTCTCGATCCAATCCTGTTACGTATGTAAAAGCCTTTGATGAAATCAGAAGTTTATATGCCGATTTGCCGTTGTCCCGTCAGCGTGGATTAAAACCATCGCATTTCTCTTTTAATGTTGAAGGTGGACGTTGTGAATTTTGTCACGGAGATGGAATCATTACTGTCGAGATGCAGTTCATGGCGGATATTCATTTGAAGTGTGATCATTGTAATGGTCAACGATTCAAAGATGAAATTTTAGCAGTAGAGTATAGAGGAAAAAATATTTTTAATATCCTTGAAATGACGGTGGATGAAGCTTTGGAATTCTTTGCTGAAACACAAGGTCCTGAAAAGTATCGTGGCTTTCATCAGAAAGTAATTAATAAAATTCAGCCACTTGCAGATGTTGGCTTAGGGTATATTGGTCTTGGACAAGCCTCGAGTACATTGAGTGGTGGAGAAGCTCAACGTATTAAATTAGCTTCTTACCTAAGTAAAGGAAATCAGGCGACCAATACGCTTTTTGTATTTGATGAACCAACCACAGGTTTGCATTTTCATGATATCCGTAAGTTACTTGATGCGTTTAATGCACTCGTACGTAATGGTAATACGCTTATTGTGATTGAGCATAACATGGAAATTATTAAATCTGCTGACTGGATTATTGACTTAGGTCCCGAGGGCGGTAATGGTGGCGGAGAAATTATTTTTGAAGGTGTTCCAGAAGATCTAATCAAAGAAGAGAAATCTGTTACCGGAGTTTATCTGAAATCGAAATTCAATCAATAAGCAATGAATACACTCTTTATCTTAATGGTTTCAATTATAACATTAACGTTTATATTGGAACAGGTAATGCAATACTTGAATGGTAAATCGTGGACAGGTATTGTGCCTGAAAAGCTGGCAGATTTGTATAACGGAGAGGAATATACGAAAGCGCAGAATTATGATTTCGATAAAAAGAAATTAAGTCGATTAGGTTCAATAATAGGTTTTGGCATTACCATGATAATCTTATTTGCTGGCGGCTTTGGTTGGTTGTATGAATTTACGGGGCAATATACGAAGGATTTAATTCTGCATACGTTATTGTTTTTTGCAGTGTATGGAGTTGCAATGGATATTATCAATATTCCTCTTTCCTTATATTCAATATTTGTTATTGAAGAGAAATATGGCTTTAACAGAACTACTATCAAGACATTTATTATAGATAAGCTGAAAGGTTTTTTACTTGGTGGATTAATAGGAGGTAGTTTACTAAGTATGTTCGTGATGTTTTATCAGATTGCAGGAACAAATTTCTGGTGGATTGCTTGGCTTTCAATCAGCGGATTTACTTTGCTGCTAAGTATGTTTTATGCCTCTGTGATTTTGCCTTTGTTTAATAAGTTAACACCGCTTCCCGAAGGAGATTTAAGAACTGCTTTGGTGAATTATTGTAATAAGGTAAAGTTTCCTGTTTCTGATTTATTTGTGATGGATGGTAGTAAACGTTCAGCAAAAGCAAATGCGTTTTTCTCAGGCTTAGGTCCGAAAAAGAAAATTGTATTGTTTGATACGTTGATAGAAAAGCATACCGTTGATGAATTAGTAGCGGTAATGGCTCATGAAGTTGGACATTATAAGAGAAAGCATACTTATAAAATGACGATTATTTCAATTCTACAAACAGGATTGATGATGTTTTTATTAGGTCAGTTTATTAATACACCTGCTTTGTCGAATGCATTAGGAGCTCCTGCTGCTGTACTTGCCTTAGGTATGATTGGTTTTTTCATGTTGTATAGTCCGGTTTCTATTTTACTAAGCATGGTGACAAATTCATTGTCTCGCAAACATGAATATGAAGCAGATAATTATGCGAAAGATACGTTTGGTGCATTGCCTTTGATGGAGGCTTTGAAAAAATTATCGAAGGATAATCTGACGAATCTAACGCCTCATCCTGCTTACGTCTTTCTTTATTATTCGCACCCTACGTTATTACAACGCATCAATAGCCTGGAAAAGTAAATCTTTCGAGAGCATATTCGGGATTAATTTTTTCTGCATGTAAAAGAAAATCAAGCATCTCTTTTGCGAGTGTTGGTGCAGCGCTAATTCCCTTTGAGCCTAGACCGTTAAAAATAAAATGATTTTTTTCAATTGGATGCTCACCCATAAATGGTCGTCTGTCTTTTGTTGCTGGCCGTATACCTGCACGTTGACCAATTACTGTAAATGGCGCGTCTAACAGTGATGATAAGCCGTTAATTAGCTTTTCTCGTGCGTCAGAAGTTATATCATTGCTGGTATCATTCCAAGTGTAAGTAGCGCCAAAACGAAATTCGCTTTCTTCTGATGGAATAATTTTAAATGTATTATGATAAATAAAATCCTTCCAAAGGTCAGCATCAGAAGTGAAAACGATCTCTTCGCCCTTCGCAGGGTTAAATGGAAGGTAACTCCACGACTTGCTAAGCATACTATAATATCCTCTGCAATCAATTAATTTTTCAAACGTAAGATCATGAAATTGAAAATGCGTTTCGTTTTTTTCTAATGAATGATAATCTATGGTTCCTTCCGAATAAGCATTTTTTTCTTCAAGCCACCTTTTCATATCCATCTTGAATTGTGTAGCATTCAACCATCCGGTATGTTTTAATTCTAAAGCACCAAATGGAGCGTTTAATGATTTCGGTAACTCGTCTGCGTTATAATCTGTTCCAATAAATTCTCCTATTCCGCTGGTCACACTTCTGTTCATCCAGTCGTTTCGATTGCCGTGGTCATGGTAGATTTCTAGAATAGGGGTATTGTAATAAAAGCGCTTGTTAAGCTCTTGTTCTATATCTTGATATAGTTTAACTGCATTCGGAATGAACTCATCTGCTCTCCACGATTTTACGATGCGCCTGCCTGTAACTGGATGCATTAACCCAGAAGCAACAGAAGTTGCACTTTGAAGCGAAGTGTCTTCAATAACAAGTACTGTTCGATTTGCTTTTATTAAATACCAAGCAAGAATACTTCCTGCGAGTCCTTGTCCTGCAATAATAAATTCAAAATGAGAATTTCGTTTCACTAATCAATTATGGTCGTGCGCCTTTGTACGATACGACAGCTATTTTATCTCCTTTCGGACTGATTGACATTCTGTAAAAGTTACCAATGGTCTTAGAGAAATCAGCTACTTCTGTCCACTGTGCAGTTTCCAATTTTGTATCAAAATAATACAATTTACCTTTGTTTCCAATCAATAATTTTCCATCAGGAGTCCAAGTATAATCTTCAACTCCTTCTGGCATTTCAGCAATTATTGTTCGAGTTTGTGCAACAAAATCAAATTTCATTAAATAGACTTTTTTGTCGCCATTAAATAAGACATAACTTAAGTTATCAGAGTCAGGAATTTTTGCAAGACATCTTCCAAAGCCACCATTCGGTATAATTAAAATTGATTGCTGAGGAATTAAATCATATTGATGTAATGCGCCACCAACACCATTCAGCATATACATTCCTAAGGTAGTGTCATTCATCCAACAGTAATATGCAACAGAGTCTTCATTCGGCAATAGTGTTGCAGGCTCTGTACCATCCATTTCAATCTGGTAGAATCGTTGTGCTCCATCAGCATCAACACGAACAATTGATAGTTTATCTCTGTAAAATGGTATCGGGAAAGGTTGGTATTCACTTTCAGGTGTATTGGTTACTTGCTTTGTTTCTTTTAGTTTTAAATTATAACTATAAAGATCACTTTGAGTGGTGTCTGGCATACTTGCATACCAGATCATACTTCCATCTTTCGAAAAGCAAGGTTGGTTATCGTAATAGTCATTGTTAGTGACTCTTATTTCATTTTTTGCGGTTACTTTTCCTTCTGATTGGTTTAAATCAATTAACCAGATTTCCGTTGTTTTAATTTGTCCAAATGAAAGACTGCTTACGAAAATGAATCCTATAAAGGCAATTACTTTTTTCATTGTTGTTATTTTAATGCAAGTTAATAATTATATCTATTCGATGCTACTTGTTTTTTATAATTCGGATATCACCTTTTTTAAATATTCCAGGTTTTTTATAAAGCGTAGTATCTCGATTGTTTAAAAAACCTTTAATGACTAACGTGTCGTCTGTAAAGTTTATTAATTGAATACTATCTATTTTACCTCCGAAGTCAATGTCGCGTAAAATAGTTTTTTTATAAAGTCCATTTTTCTTGTAGATTTTATAAGTAGTAAATTCGTTACTTAATCCTAACATCGATTGTTGCTCTGCGAGGTAAAAGTTGTCTTTTATGTTAATTGTTTGTGGCGACTTTACCTTGCTATAATTACCTGTTATAAAATAGGCTAGGAGGGAAGGTGAGTAAACGAAAAAAAACATGAGTGAAAGAAATAATCCGAAGTAAATTTTAATAAGTAAGTGATAATTTTTTCTGATTATTATTCCTGAAAGTAAAAGCCCGCTGCAAAAAAATGCAAGGTTGATTTTTTCAATTGTATCGTTAAGAATAAAAAAGATTAGGGCTATAATTCCTAAAATAAAATGAACGATAATTGCTAGTTTAAGATTATTTTCATTTATTTTTTTTGATGACAATGTCAGTATCAAACAGCCTACAAGACTGGTAATAAAAAATATTATCGTGCTTAAGATAAGTACAGGTGTCATCTGGTTAATTGAATTTTTCTTTTTTTACCTGGTCTAATGCAAATAGTTCATCACGAAATTTAGCTGCTTCAATAAAGTTTAATTCTTTTGCAGCTGTATCCATTTTCTTTTTCGTTTCAGATATAGTCTTGTCTAGTTGCTCTTTTGTCATGTATTGAATTACCGGATCGGAAGCAATATTCATCACGTCGTTTTCGTAATAGGCTTTTATGTTGTTGTTTCGCGATTCTTGTGCGGTATAATTAAACGAAGAGTCCAGTGATTTATTAAGGGCAGTAGGAGTAATGTTATTGTCCTTATTGTATTTCATTTGCTTTTCTCTTCTTCTGTTCGTTTCATCAATTGTTAATCGCATGCTATCAGTAATTTTATTAGCATACATAATAACCCTTCCATTCAAGTTCCTCGCCGCACGTCCTGCTGTTTGGGTCAATGAGCGATTAGAACGTAAAAATCCTTCTTTATCGGCATCTAATATTGCAACTAATGATACTTCCGGTAAATCCAATCCCTCTCTTAATAAATTAATCCCGATTAATACATCAATAACACCTGCTCTTAACTCCTGTAATATTTCGATACGATCTAGAGTTTCTACTTCTGAATGAATATAACGGCAGCGGATATCCAGCTTGGTTAAATATTTGGTTAATTCTTCGGCCATTCGCTTAGTGAGGGTGGTTACTAATACACGTTCTTTCTTCTGAATGGTCTTTGCTATCTCTTCCAGTAAATCATCTACCTGATTTGTCACAGGACGAACTTCTATTGGCGGATCTAATAATCCTGTTGGTCGTATGACTTGCTCTACTATGACGCCTTCTGATTTTTCGAGTTCGTAGTTGGCTGGAGTAGCACTCACAAAAATTACCTGATTAATTAGACTTTCAAATTCTTCAAACTTTAGCGGACGATTATCCATAGCAGATGGAAGTCGAAAACCATATTCAACCAGATTTACTTTTCTCGAGCGGTCGCCACCGTACATTGCACGTATCTGCGGTACCGTTACATGGCTTTCATCAACAACCAATAAAAAATCATCTGGGAAATAATCAATCAAACAGAATGGTCTTGCACCTTGACCTCTGCCATCAAAATAACGAGAGTAATTTTCAATACCTGAACAGTAACCTAACTCACGAATCATTTCTAAATCAAAAACGACTCTGTCTTCTAAGCGTTTTGCCTCTAAATGTTTTCCTATTTCATGAAAATATTCAATCTGTTTTACCAGATCTTCTTGTATAGAATGTATAGCACCTTGCTGACGCGCCTGACTTGTCACGAAGATATTCGCAGGGAAAATAGCTAAATGTTCATGCTTTTCGTATTTCTTTCCAGTGCTTGGTTCAATCGTCGCTAACTCTTCTATTTCATCTCCGAAGAACGTAATTCTAACAGCTAAATCGCTGTATGCTGGAAATACATCTACGGTATCACCTTGTACTCTGAAATTTCCTCTTTTGAATTCTGATGTTGTTCTCGAATAAAGAGACGTCACCAAATGATGCAAAAATGCATTTCTGCTGATTCGTTGTCCCTTTTGTATTCGTACAATATTCTCTGCAAAATCTGCAGGATTACCCATTCCGTAAATACAAGACACCGATGAAACAACTATAATATCTCTTCTTCCAGAAAGTAAGGAAGTAGTTGTACTTAGACGTAACTTTTCAATTTCATCATTAATAGCTAAGTCTTTCTCGATATAAGTATTCGTTGTTGGGATATAAGCTTCTGGCTGATAGTAATCGTAGTAAGATACAAAATACTCGACCGCATTATTCGGAAAAAATTGTTTGAACTCAGAATAAAGTTGGGCTGCGAGCGTTTTGTTATGGCTTAGTATTAACGTTGGACGCTGAATATTCTGAATTACATTGGCTACTGTAAAAGTCTTACCCGATCCCGTTACACCCAAAAGGGTCTGAGCATAATCGTTGTCTTCTAATCCCTTCGACAATTGCGCAATTGCTTGCGGCTGGTCACCTGTAGGCTGAAATTGAGAGGTTAATTGAAAGGGCATAAGAGTGCAAATATAAACTTGTTCGACCTATGAAATCAGAAAAATAACATCCAAAATAAAATTAAGTTAATTTTAATAGACGTTTATTACTAAAAAGACAATTTCCTATATTTGCCACCAAACAAAATCAATATGACACTTAAAAAATTTATGCTACCTGCTTTCGTAATAGCAATGGTAGTTTCTTCTTGTAATGCTCAGGAAAAACCAAACACAAATATGAAAACAGAAAAAGATTCGATTAGCTACAGCCTTGGCGTATCGATCGCAAACAATTTGAAGCAAGGTAATTTAGAAGACGTGAACGTAGACGTTATGGCTCAGGGAATGAAAGATTTCTTTGCTAATAAGCCAGCAATGACAGTTCAGGCTTGTGAAGGTGCAATCCAGACTTACATGATGGGTAAGGAAAAAGAAAAAGGCGCAGCAAACGAATCTAAAGGAAAAGCTTTCTTAGAAGAAAACAAAAAGAAAGAAGGTGTAGTGACCACTGCTAGCGGTCTTCAGTACAAAGTTGTTAAAATGGGAACTGGTCCTAAGCCAACATTAAACGATAAAATTACTGCTCATTACCATGGCACATTAATCGACGGAACTGTATTCGATAGTTCAGTTGAGCGTGGACAACCAGCTTCATTCCCTGTAACAGGTGTAATTCCAGGGTGGACAGAAGCTTTACAATTAATGCCAGTTGGTTCTAAGTGGATGCTTTATTTGCCTTCTAACTTAGCATATGGCGAGAGAGGTGCAGGTGGTAAAATTGGACCTAACACAGCCTTGATTTTTGAAGTTGAATTATTAAGCATCGATAAATAAAAAGCTCTAAAATTTATGGAAGGTCGTCATTTGGCGGCCTTTCTTTTTTAAATGAAGTCAATGAAATTCAGATTTGTCGTTTTACTTTTTTTTAGTGTGATGGTTTATTCAGGCATGGCGCAGGATAAAGCCAAGTCGAACGAGCTTTACAATAGGGCAATGACGCAATTTCGTTTAAGTCACCCGCAAGAAGCAATTAAATTACTCGATCAAGCGTTATCTTGCGATTCACTGAATTACAATGCTTATATAAAAAGAGGATTTGTGAAAGGGAGTGTTGGAAATTATGAAGGAGAGCTGTCAGACTATAATACAGTTTTGAATTTTGATAGTGCTCATGTTCAGGCCTATTTATCGCGTGGAAGTGCTTATTCGAAATTGAAAAAATATGACCTTGCAATGAATGATTTTAATAAAGTCCTTATGTTTGATGCGGGTAATTATGAAGCTTATAATAACCGAGGATTTGTGAAGAAGGCACAAGGTGATTTTGAAGGGGCTTGTAAGGATTGGAATTACTCGAAAAAAATGGGAAACCAGGAAGCTATTATTATTTTAAAAAATAACCATTGTAAGTAGTGAAGAAAATTCTTTTCATAGGTTTGTTATTAGTTTTTGGACTATTTAGCTCTGCATTTTTAGACGAGGATGATCTAGCCAAGTATATTGTTAAGTATAAATCAGAGTGGGGAAAGTCTTGTCTTCAATGTATCGAGTCGAAAGGTACATATCGGGTTTATTTGAAAAACACATACACCGAAAAGTTGGATTTAAAAGTTGGTGTTCAGGAGAAGGATAAGCGTTGGAGAATTTTTCAACGGCTAAATTTCGCACCTAACGATACTATAGTTGGGTATGCTTGTAAAGGGACAGGCAAGTATATGGTGTGGACAAAATTATCGAGTGATAACTCAACTGAATTGCCTTCGGATAGTGAGATTAATAATTTGTACGGGAAATAATTAAAACTGTAGTTCTCTTTCTACACCTGTACCAAACAAAGCAAAATCGTATTTAACGGGATCAGCAGCATCCATTTTTCTTAGTGCTGCTGTGAGTTCGTCAACTGCTTTCCAATCGTCCTGTTGCCGCTTTAATAATCCCAGCATTCGCGATACGTTACCTGTGTGTACATC